>BQJG01000133.1 GCA_021604585.1 Hyphococcus sp. | reverse complement strand
GTCAAGGAGACGCTCTTTAATGAAGAGAGTGTTCTCCTGGACGCCGACGCTGACAACAAGGCGGCAGATGCGGACAGCGCGCTACAGGAGCTCGGCGCAGACGATGTCGCTTTCGGCTATCTTACCTCCAGCGTTGTTGTTTCCGACGTAGATGCAGCGACCGCTGACGCCAAGGCCAAGGAGATCGAGCGGGTCCTCAACGGTCTCGGATTTGTCACCATCCGCGAAAGCGTCAATGCGGTCGACGCCTGGCTCGGCAGTCTCCCCGGTCATCTCTACGCCAATATCAGACAGCCGCTGGTGCATACGCTGAACCTCGCGCATCTGGCGCCCTTGTCTGCGGTCTGGGCGGGAAGCTCATGGAATGCGCATTTGAATGCGCCGCCGCTGCTTCAGGCGACGACCCATGAGACGACGCCCTTCCGGCTTTCAACCCATATTGGCGATGTGGGGCATACGCTGATTGTCGGCCCGACGGGGGCGGGCAAGTCCGTCTTACTGGCGCTGATGGCGCTGCAGTTCCGGCGCTATACGCACGCGCAAGTGTTCGCCTTCGACAAGGGCAAGTCCATGCGAGCGAGCGTCTTGGCGCTTGGCGGCGTCTTTCATGATTTGGGCAGCGATGAGACGCTCGCTTTTCAGCCGCTTCGCGACATCGATAGCGATGCGGGACGCGCGCGAGCGCAGAGCTGGCTCCTTGGCGTTCTCGTACAAGAAGGCGTCGTGCTCGATCCCGCCATCAAGGATGCTATGTGGTCGGCGCTTGGCAATCTCGCCGAGGCGCCTGAGCGGGAGCGCACGCTTACCGGTTTGTCGCTTCTCTTACAGCGTTCCGATCTTCGCGATGCGTTAAAACCCTTCACCATCGACGGCGCCCATGGCGGTTTGTTCGATGCAGATGAAGACACGCTCCAGCTCACGGACACCATCGGCTTTGAAATGGAGTCCCTCATGCGCCGGGAAGCGGCGGTCGCCCCGGCGCTTTCCTATCTCTTCGACCAGCTTGATGACCGCTTTGACGGGCGGCCGACGATGCTCCTGCTCGATGAAGCCTGGGTGTTCCTCGATCACCCGCTATTCGCCGAACGCTTGCGCGACTGGTTGAAGACCTTGCGCAAGAAGAATGTCTCCGTCGTTTTCGCGACGCAAAGTCTGAGCGACATCCAGTCCTCGCCTATCGCCCCCGCGATTATCGAAAGCTGTCCGTCGCGGATATTCCTCCCCAATGCGCGCGCCCGGGAGGCGGGGCTTCGAGGCGCCTATGAATCATTCGGGCTCAATGAGCGCCAGATCGAGATCATCGCGACCGCAACGCCAAAGCGGCACTATTATTACCAGTCCGCCATCGGCAACCGGCTTTTCGAACTAGGCCTTGGTCCTGTGGCGCTCGCGCTTTGCGGCGCCTCGGGCCCGGATAATCAGAAACTCATCACTTCCATCGAAAGCGAGTGTCCGAGCGACTTCGCCGCCGCGTTCCTGCGCGCCAAAGGGCTCGCCTGGGCCGCCGATCTCATCACTGACAATCATAGCAAGGAAAGGAGCGTCTTATGCGCCGCAGAATGAAATCCGCCCTGATGGCGGGGATCGCCTCACTAGGGCTGACGTTTGCGCCGGTCCAGCCGGCAAACGCCTTTATCGGTTTCGGCGGGATTGTCTACGACCCGTCGAACTATGCGCAGAACCTCCTTACGGCCGCGCGCACGCTGCAAATGATCAACAATCAGGTGAAGCAGCTCACCAATGAAGCGCAGATGATCGCCAATCAGGCGAAGAACCTGACGCAATTGCCTTACACGGCGCGTGCGGCGCTGCAGGCCCGTCTTTCCGAGATCGATACGCTGATCCAGACCGCAAACTCAATCGCCTATGATGTGGCGACGGTGGATGCGGCCTTCGCGTCGCTCTTTCCCGAAGATTATGCGAGTTTTTCAAATGCGGCGATGGGAGCGCAGGCGCGCACCCATTGGGAAGAAGCCTCGCGTTCGCTCCATGACGCCATGCGTCTCCAGGCCAAGATCGCCGAGACCGTCCAGCTCGACATGACGACGCTTGATGAAATCGTTACGGCGAGCGAGATGGCCGTGGGCGATCTTCAGGTGAGCCAGGCCGGCAACCAGCTCATGGCCCTTCAGACCAAGCAGTCAATGCAGACGGCGGAATTGCTCGCCGTTCAATATCGCGCCGAGGCGCTTGAACGCGCGCGACAGTTACAGTCGGAAGAACGCGCCCGCATTCATCGCCAGCGTTTCCTTGGCGACGGCGCCGCCTACACGGCGAGTTGATGATGAAACTGAGCGAAGCGAAGCAAGCGCGCCAATTCTCTACTTTGGGCGCCGGCCGAACAGACCGCCCCAAGGCAACTAAAAATTGGGGAGCCATGAGGCCGCAGGCGGAATTGGCGCGAGCGAGATAATCTTATGGACGACATCAACGTCATTGATGATTTCACGTCGACATTCTCGACTTACATCGACAGCGGTTTCGGGCTGCTGGCGGGCGATGTCGGGTTCCTGACGGCGATC
>BQJG01000132.1 GCA_021604585.1 Hyphococcus sp. | reverse complement strand
TCTCGAAACGCTGCCCTTCGCGGTCGGACTCAGTCGTGCGACCAGCCGGATTATTCGTCAGAACCTCTGGGTAAGCCTGGGAATTGTTGCGATCCTGATTCCTTCGACGCTCTTGGGGCTTGGCATCGGACCGGCTGTTTTGGTGCATGAGGGATCGACGCTCATTGTCGTCGCTAATGCGTTACGATTGTTGGCGTACAACGAACCAAAAAAGACGACATATCTGATTGGCGATCTAGGATCCGTGGAGCAGTCGGTGAACTGATTTTATCGCTAAACCGGGAATACTCCCCTGACAGCCGCGTCCCGATGACAAGTAATTTGGGGGTGAGGCGAGAGTATAACCGAAGGCTTGAACCTCCAGCAGCTGGAGCATTTATAATACGTATCTGTGAGATGCTATTGAGCAAGATTTGAACACTGGAAGTCAATTTTAGGGATGAATTTGTTGTTAGCGCGGCTGTGAATTTTAGCCAGCGCCATCGGAGGCGTTTGATATGAGTGACGATGACTGTTGCGCCGTTGATAACGATTTAGTTCGGTCGCCCGGTTACCGGCGGGCGTTATGGATCGTCGTCGGATTGAATGTAGCATATGGGCTCGTGGAAATTGTCGGCGGGTTCCTGGCGAATTCACAAGCCTTGAAAGCTGATGCGCTCGATTTTCTCGGCGATGGGTCGATTACGTTTTTGGGATTGCTCGCGATCAGCTGGTCGATCGCATGGCGCGCTCGATCAGCGCTTATTCAAGGACTCTTTCTCGGTCTGCTCGGCTTCTGGGTGTTGACCAGCACGATTGCAAGGTTTTTCGGCGATACGCCGGTCGAGGCCGGCTTGATGGGCACCTTTGCCGTCATCGCTTTGATCGTCAATGTCGTTGCCGTCATTCCGCTTCTACCTTATCGGGGCGGCGATGCGAATATGCGAGCTGTCTGGCTCTTTTCGAGGAACGACGCAATAGGAAATGTTGCAGTCATCGTCGCAGCTGGATTTGTGGCGGTGACAAGATCACCGCTTCCGGATCTAATCGTCGCAATATTGATCGCGGGTTTGTTTCTGCATTCAGCGTGGAACATTGTTGACCACGCTCTAAAAGATTTGCGCGCCGCCAATGCAGCAGAACGGATGCCTACCGGCGCAGGTGACTCGTCAAAATGACGGATGAACCCAGCAAAAGCTCCGACGTGACGATTATACGGCCGCTCCGGCCTGCCGCTGTGATATTCGGGCTCGCGACCGCGGTCGCTGTTTTCACGTTGGACTTCGTCATTAAACAACAAATAACGGCAATATTGGCAAATATCGGGGGCCCCATTGAAATAACGCAATTTTTCAGTCTGGTCCTCGGTTTCAACCGCGGCGTGAGCTTCGGCCTGTTCAGTTCGGACAGGGCATGGGCGCCATGGGTGTTGTCGGCAGTCGCGGTTGCTATTGCAGCCTGGCTCGCTTTGCGCCTAACCAAAACAGTTAGGATCGCAGAAGCGATGGGCCTGGGCCTAATTATAGGCGGCGCATTAGCAAATTCTGTCGATCGCATAGCTGACGGATCGGTTACAGACTATCTCGATTTTTACATAGGCGATCTTCATTGGCCTGCGTTCAATCTCGCGGACGCCGCAATTGTGTGCGGCGTTGCGATGTTTGCATATTTCATGGCGGGGGCGAGGAGTAAACCCTCTTGCTTCTGATGGTGCATATCGCCGCCAATTTGGCGCCCGTAGCTTCCTATAGCGATTATCAGACTTGGTTCGTACCGACCGGCGACAATTTTACATTCTCAGAATTGATTTCAATTTGTCGCTTTGTTGTTGATGCTTGTCTGGATTGTCCGTCATCAATTTTTTCAGGTTTAAAACTTTCCACTTTATCGCCGGCAGGTCAGCCGCTTGCGGCAATCCGATAAGCGTGAAATCCGGTTCGCCCGATTGCAGGCCGATCAGGAAATTGGCAGCGGGCCCATTGAGGCGCGCCTGCACGTTGTCGATCAATCGTTTGCGTGCTGCGAGAAGATCATCGAGGTCGACCGGTTCGACGGTCATGCCGGCGAATTCCCGTGCGAAGTCCTCAGCTATGTCTCGTTCATTCGGCGCGAGCAGTTCGTGCGTGGGGCGGTTGGAGCAGGCGGCGTAGACAAGAAAGGTGCGGAAGAGATCGTCGGTGAGCCCCTCGTTTTCATAGAGAAGTTTGACGTCGAACAAATCGCGCGGATGCTGGCGGTCGAGCGCGGCGTGTAGCTTGCCAGCATAAAGGTCTTCAAAAGCGAGGACACTCGTCGCAACGAAGCCGAAGGCGTCTTCGACAGCATCGGTCGTTCGCATCAGACGCGGTTTGCCGACGGCGCCGCGCATCACGGGCGACGTTTCGATTTTAACCGTAATGCCGTCTGCACTTGCGAGTAGGCGCGTGTCGCCGCCACCGCCGCCGGCGATGCGTTGGGCGTTGACGCCGGGCAGTTTGTTGACCTGCGCCGTGATCCGGTCGAACGCAGCGTCGATGGCGTTCAATGACGTTGCGCGATCTGCAATCGGCAGATAGGCGAGATCGATATCGACCGAGAGACGCGGCATATCGCGATGAAAAAGGTTTATCGCGGTCCCGCCCTTGAGGGCG
>BQJG01000131.1 GCA_021604585.1 Hyphococcus sp. | reverse complement strand
GTGATCCGGTCGAACGCAGCGTCGATGGCGTTCAATGACGTTGCGCGATCTGCAATCGGCAGATAGGCGAGATCGATATCGACCGAGAGACGCGGCATATCGCGATGAAAAAGGTTTATCGCGGTCCCGCCCTTGAGGGCGAAGGCAGATTCCGTCGAGACCACGGGCAGGAGCCGCATCAGCAGCCGCACCTGCGCGAGATAGGCATCACGGGCCATCGTTCGACTCATCGTTTTTTGGACCGTCTATCAGCTCCGGCGGCACCGTGATCTCGTAACGCGGGTGCAGCCTTCCGCCTTCAACGAGCGCGCGCGGGCCCGATCCCAGATCAAATTCGTCCGGGTTCAGATATTGTCTCCAGGCGTGATCGTGCTGGTCAGCGAAGACGAAGAAAAGGCGCTTCACTTTCACGCTGCGGCATTCTTTGAGCAGGGCTTCGAGAAGTCGCGGGCGCAGATTGGCGAGTCCTTCAAACACCATATCGGCGTTGTGAAAGCTTTCGTTCGTCGGCAGCTCGTTCAGCAATTCGAGGATCGCGCGCTCGGGCGTTGAGACGATAAGGTCGTTCAGTCGTTGCGATGGTGAGGATTGCTTCTCATCGCTTACGCCATCGACGCCGGACAGCGCACCGGTGAAGAGGCTTAGGGTTCGTGTCTCGAACCGGTCCGCGTTCGGCAGTCGCGCAAGCCAGGACGGGACATCGCCATAGAGATAGACTGGCGTCCTCTCGGCGCCGAGGCTCAGATAATGCTCAAAGCCATGCAGGGAGAGGGCCGTTCGGGCGCCAACGTGGACGTCGTAATCCATGATCCGCTGCAGCGAGAGAACAAGTCGGCGCCAGTCGTCTTTGCCAACATCACGATGTATATCGGGCCTGCGGTAAACGCCGCGGGCGAGCTTTTCGAGCCAGCCGCGCTGCTCATATTGCAGGATCGATTTGCGGTCGATGCCGCGCGCTGTCAGCCAAGCGGCGTCGGCGACATAGCCGGGCGGCAGGTCGTCGAGCAGGGGCTTTAACCGTTCCTGGCGATGTTGGGTCATAGCCAATAAAATAAGATATTTTCAAAGTTTCGGCAAGGGCGAGGTTTAGAAAAATAGCGTTTCAGGGGTTAATAACCATTAAAAGATGCTTTTAGTAAAGCAATTTGCCAAGGGCGGCCGCCTAACGGCGCCGGGCTCTAGGCGCGCCAATCATGGGTGATTGGCGGCCCGAAGCCGACAAATTCAAGCGATGAATTCGTCGTCTTCGCCGTTCCGGTGACGATCCCTTCTATAATCGGATCACGGCCGTCAACATGACGTTTGCATTTTTTTCCCTTCAAAAATTTGGGGCCGCCGCGCATGCGCGCGGACGCGCTCTATCTCCAGCCGGCGCAAACCGGCTTTCGACCGAGCCTTGGTTGCCCAAGTCTCGGCCCGTTGAAAGTATACTTTCAACGGTAACGATCGCTCAGCCGTCCGCCCGCATCACTCTTCTATTCGGAGTCGCTGAAGTCGCGCTCCACGATGGGGTTCGATGCTTGTTGGCCGTCCAAACTGCCAGCACGAGCTGCATGAGCCCAAGGATCGCGACGGACTGACCAACTCCCTCACGTTGCTCGGCGGAACAAACCGATCCGAGCTAAGCGACGGAAGCGGAGGCAGGTGGCGACGTCTCACCAAAACGGAAGTCATCGCCGGTCAGCCAGATCTTGTGCATGACGATTGCAATCTTGCGTGCAACGGCCACGATCGCTTTCGACATGCCAACACGTTTGGCAAGTCGCACGCCCCATGATTTGATTGAACACCACTTCTTTGATCGCAACAGCATTGCCGTCGCCGCCTCGACCAGAAGGTAACGCAGTAATTTGTCGCCCGATTTCGATATGTGTCCTGATCGGTCTATTTCGCCCGATTGATAGACCCGCGGCGTCAGACCGAGATGTGAGGGAACGGTTCTTGACGAAGCGAAACGGCGCGGGTCATCGATGGTGGCCTTGAAGGCAAGGCTCGTGAGCGGGCCCACACCCGGAATTGCAAGAAACTTCTTGCAGACGGAATCGTTTCTTGCAGCGCGGCCAAGGGCTAGGTCGAGAATACGCAGCTGTTCGCGCATTTCATTGCGAACACGTAGCAAGGGCATGATCACCGCCAAAATGTCCTGGTGATCGGCGCATAGCATTTCGACGTGCGTGCTGTATTGGTTGCGATGGACTTTCCCGATCTTCAATCCGCGGATGCGCAACAAGCCGCGAATGGTGTTTTCAATCTGCAGCATGGCGCCGACGAGGCGTTTCCTGCCGGTCAACATCGCGCGCATGAGTTGCGACTCTTCGCTTTTGACATGGACTTCCTTAAAATGACCGACGCGCATCATTGTGGCGATGCCATGCGCGTCCGTGCGGTCAGTCTTATTTGGCCGTGTCGAGAGAAAGCGCTGGGTGTGGCGCGTTTCAAGACAGAAAGCCTTGTAGCCGGCGCCGATAAGCGCAGCATGCAGCCATTCTGATAATGGGCATGCCTCAAGACCGACAAGTTCAATATCGTCTTTGTATTTTGAAAGGCAATTCAACAGAGTCTCCGCTTCCGATACGATTATTCTTTTGAATATCGTTTCACCTTTTTCATCGACGGCGCACACTGCCGTCTTCTGCAA
>BQJG01000130.1 GCA_021604585.1 Hyphococcus sp. | reverse complement strand
GCTGCTCTGGCGGGTGATCCGCGAGACATTTTTGCTGGGCGGTCAGGCCTCTGTGCCGCTGACGGCGCAGACCGGTCTCGGCCATGCGTTCATTGACCCGGCGGTGAAGTTTATCGAAGCCCATGGCGGCGTGGTGCGCCTGAATGCGCGGCTTCGCGGCGTCTGGATGGAAGGCGGCGAGGTGACGAGCCTCAATTTCAGCGACGAGACGGTGACGCTGGAGGAAGGCGACAAGGTGATTTTCGCCGTGCCGCCGACGCGGCTCAAAGACTTGCTTCCCGCCATCGACCCGCCCGAGGATGATGCGAGCATTTTGAACATTCACTACCGGCTCGGCGCGAAGGTTCCTACCAAGGCGCTGGGAGAGGGGCCGTTTATCGGCATGATCGGCAGCGAAGGCCAGTGGGCGTTTGTCCGCGATGATGTGGTGAGTCTGACGACGTCCGCCTCGCACGCGATTGGCACGGACGACCGCCCCAATGACGATGTGGTCGCGAAAATCTGGCGCGACACGCAAATCGCGCTTGATTTAGGTGACGCGGAGTATGAGCGCGTGCGCGTCATCCGCGAAAAGCGCGCCACGCCGGATCAGTCGCCGGAAGGGGCGAGGAAACGCCTTAAACCTGAAACCCAATGGCGCAATCTCTTCCTCGCCGGCGATCATATTGACACTGGCGTTCCCGCCACGATTGAAGGCTCGATCCGGTCGGGGGATCGGGCGGCAATGTTGGCTTTGAAAAATGAATGACTCAGAAAAATTAGCAAAAGAAGCCTGTCTCCTTAGTATCGCTTTATGGAGGGCGGACAAATATGGCCCTGATAACGGCGATGTAAGTACGTATTTCAATGCATTTATCCGTAAACTGAAAGATGATGAAAAAGCAGGAGTTTTAGCAAAGAACGAGACCATACTAGCTTTTATTATTCTTCAAATAGCTGGGTTTTCGAACACACACGCTCTCAATCGGGTAGATGATTTGAAAAGCCGAATGCTAATAACGCGAAGGGCTATCGCAAAAATTCCGCTACCACAACCACAAAAGAAGTTGTTACTTCGGATGATGGATCTGGCAGAGAGCAAATTCCTCCCTGGTACAAGTGTGAGCGGTAGCTATTTTCAGATTGAACGAGCCCTCATCCCTGAATTTTTGTTAGAATTTTATGAATCATTTTTGTTTTACGAATCCGACTACACAGCGACTGTGAAAAAGACTGAATCACCTCAATGAGAAACGGCTTCATTGCAGTCATCTGCGGCTTGAAATCCGAAGCCGCCGCTGTTGCGGCGAGCGTAGACCGCTCGAAAATCCGCATCGGCGTCTCCGGCGCGAATGCTGCGCGCGCCGAGGATCTTGCGCGCGGCTTTTGCGGGCAAGGCGCGAGCGCGATACTTTCCGTCGGCGTTTCTGGCGGGCTCGATCCGGCGCTGAAGCCCGGCGATCTCATCATCGGCGAGACGGTTATCGCCGATGACGGTTCGATCTATGCGAGCGACAAGTATTTACTCAGTTCTCTCACCCCCGCTCTTTCCCGCGAAAGCGGGAATCCATCCACGTCCACGAATATGGATCCCCGCTTTCGCGGGGATGACCGGGGAGAGGCTGCTATAAGAACAAAAATAGCCACGATCTTCGGCGCCGACGAAATCATCGATAGCGCGCTGAAAAAATCTGCGCTGTTCACTAATCACGGTGCTGTTGCGGTCGATATGGAAAGCCACGGCGCGGCGCGGGCGGCGGCGCATGCGGGCGCGCCGTTTCTGGCGATCCGCGCCATTGCGGACCCGGCGGACAGAGCGTTGCCGCCGGCGGCGCTCGGCGCCGTTGCGCCGGACGGATCGACGCTGGTTTTCAAAACGCTTGGGGCCGCCTTACGCGACCCCAAACAATTCCCCGCGCTCATGAAGCTTGGTGCGGACTCAGCCGCGGCGACAAAAACTTTACGCCACAATCTCGGCCCGCTATTCGCCGCGCTGATGAAGTCGCTCGATCTGTAGTTCGCCAGTTTTTTAATTTGATGGACAGGGGCCTGTCGCCAAACCCGGATAGAGGCGGCGCACTTGCGTCACGCGCTGAACGCCGTTTTTGTCAGCTTCCCACGCATAGAACTGCACCCACTTTCCGTTCTCCGCTGCTTCCCGCAAAAAGCTCCAGAGGTCCGGCGTCGCTGGCGCAACGAATCCTTCTGTGATCGGAACTAGCACTGGATTCGATGCAGGAGAGAGGATGATGCCTGACTCCGTCACGCCGAAATAATAATCGACATCATCGGGCGTTTTAGCAAAGCCCGAATGCACATACTCGTCGGTAAAGGCGATGTAGCGCAGCTCCGTGAGACATAGCTGGATCCAACCGCCGGTTCCGTCAGTTGGCGGAACCTTGAACGCGCCAGCGCCAGCCTGTTCGGAAATTTGCGGTTGGATGAAGTCGCGCACGGATTCTTTGGTGCGGGCGAGTGTGTTGTCGGGCGCGGGCGCAGCGAGGCTGGCCGGCGCAAACATTGCGGCAAGCGCCGCGAAGATGAGCATTTTCATAGAATGGTCTCCCCGTTAATGGCGGGACCATTCAATCACTCTTTTGTCCGCGCGGAAAGTGGGGGCTAAGCCGCGACTTCGGCCCGTTCTTTCTTGGCTTTTTTCTCTTCCGCGATCTTGTTCATCTCGGCGGCGACGAGTTTT
>BQJG01000129.1 GCA_021604585.1 Hyphococcus sp. | reverse complement strand
ATGGCGAGCTGACCATCGACGTGCGCGCCGACCGCATCGCGCCGGTGATGCAGTTCCTGCGCGACGATCCGCTGGCGAAGTTTCTGGTGCTGATCGATCTGACCGCTGTCGACTATCCCCAGCGCGCCCAGCGCTTCGACGTCGTCTATCACTTGCTCTCAATGCACAACAACACGCGCATCCGCGTGAAGGCGCAGCTCGGTGAGAACGACACCATACCGACCGTCACCGGGGTTTACCCATGTGCCGACTGGTTCGAGCGCGAGGCCTTCGATATGTATGGCGTCGTCTTTTCCGGCCATCCGGATCTGCGCCGCATCCTCACCGATTACGGCTTTGAGGGCTATCCGCTGCGCAAGGATTTCCCGCTCACCGGCCACGTCGAAGTCCGCTATGACGACGAACAGAAGCGCGTCGTCTATGAGCCGGTGAAGCTGGTCCAGGAATACCGCAATTTCGATTATCTCTCTCCGTGGGAAGGCGCGAAATACGTCATCCCGGGCGATGAGAAGGCTGACGGGAAGGGCGCGTAAAATGCCGGAAGGTCACATCAATCCCGAAGACTCAACGTCGGACGCTTCCTCCCCGCGCAACTTCACGATCAATTTCGGGCCGCAGCATCCGGCGGCGCATGGGGTGTTGCGCCTCGTTTTGGAACTGGACGGCGAAATCGTTGAGCGCGTCGATCCGCATATCGGCCTCCTGCATCGCGGCACCGAAAAGCTGATCGAGCACAAGACGTATCTGCAGGCGATCCCGTATTTCGACCGCTTGGATTACGTCGCGCCGATGAATCAGGAGCACGCCTTCTGCCTCGCGGCGGAAAAACTGCTCGGCATTGAAGTCCCCAAACGCGCGCAGCATATTCGCGTGCTGTTCTCAGAAATCGGCCGCATCCTTTCGCATATCCTCAACGTGACGACGCAGGCCATGGATGTGGGCGCGCTGACGCCGCCGCTCTGGGGCTTTGAAGAGCGCGAAAAGCTGATGGTGTTTTACGAGCGCGCCTCCGGATCGCGCATGCATGCGGCGTATTTCCGCGTCGGCGGCGTGCATCAGGATTTGCCGCCCGCGCTCATCGATGACATTGACGTCTGGTGCGATCAGTTCCCACAGAAAATGCGCGACATTGAAACGCTGATCACCGACAACCGCATTTTCAAACAGCGCAATGTCGATATCGGCGTCGTCACCAAGGAAGAGGCCTATGAATGGGGTTTTTCCGGCGTGGTGCTGCGCGGCTCCGGCGTGCAATGGGATTTGCGCCGGGCGCAGCCTTATGAATCCTATGACGAGTATGACTTCAAGATTCCCGTCGGCAAGAATGGCGACTGCTATGACCGTTATCTCTGCCGCATGGAGGAGATGTATCAGTCGGTCTCGATCATGAAGCAGGCGATTGCGAAACTGCGCGAAACGCCGGGTCCGGTGATGACTACGGACGGCAAAGTCTCGCCGCCCAAGCGCGCCGACATGAAGGGCAATATGGAAGCCCTCATTCACCACTTTAAACTGTATACGGAAGGTTTCCACGTGCCGGCCGGTGAGGTCTATACGGCGGTCGAAGCGCCCAAGGGTGAGTTTGGCGTCTATCTCGTCTCCGACGGCTCCAACAAGCCCTATAAGTGCAAGATCCGCGCGCCGGGCTATCCGCACCTTCAGGCCATGGACTGGATGAACCGCGGGCATATGCTCGCCGACGTCTCCGCGATCCTCGGCTCGCTCGACATCGTTTTTGGTGAAATCGACCGCTAAATTTTGGTTTTCGGCACTTGCAGCCTGTCGCGGGTTTTCACATTGGGGCCTGTTAAGCCCATTATTTCCCGTGGCTATGCTGTGCCTGCCCCACTATTTGCTCCACGAAAATGTGCTTCGTCGCTGCTGGAGAGCGCGTCGACACTAAATTTCGCTCATGATATATGGAACGCTTGGGCCCCAGGCCAATTGGGAGGCAAAAATGCATTCAGGTATTTCGGCTGCGCGCCGGGCGTCGGCGTTGTTAATTGGTGTTTCATTCAGCATGGCGGTGTCGCTTCCGGTGCGGGCAGGCGATGAAAGCCAGGGCGCGACCGGGGAGTACTTTCCAGCAGGCGTAACGAAATCCACCTATATGCGAGCGTGCCGCGAGCACAGCAAACACCTGACCCAATCAGATGCTGCAGTGGCTGGCGAAGAACCAAAACTAGTTTGTAAATTTCCCTCGAATTATCCGGCGGACTGCAAAAAAGCTGCTGCCGACCGGGAAGTTGTGACGTTAATGTTCGATGTGGCGTCGAATGGCGGCGTGGAAAATGTCCGGCTTGTGGAAACGACAAATGACTGTTTTGTACAAGCCGCCGCCAATACGGTTTTCTACTGGAAGTACGAGATGACCGATGCGGGCGGCAAAAATATGGTTTCCGAAATCGAGTTCGAAAAATAGTCGAACTGGCGGCCTCAATCTGATCGCTACATCGACTCTCACGCATGGTCCGGCGCGATGGGCGGCTCGTTCGCGCTCGATTACCCTCGTGTTCAGTGATATAAGCCCGAAAAATTATTAAAGGCGGGGCGCTGAAAATGCAGGATAACTCAAGCGGCGGGGGCGCACAGCCCGATGCGACAGAACAGGTTCGCGACAAGTGGACCGAGAGCTATGACGTCAATCCACATTATCACCAATTGCTGGTCACTCATGCGGCCAAGAATGTCATTGATGAGATCGAAGCCCGCAATAATCGCTCTCGCAACCTGATCATCACCGGGCTCTCCGC
>BQJG01000128.1 GCA_021604585.1 Hyphococcus sp. | reverse complement strand
TACTTCGGTCAATGAATGTAGTGAGTTTTCGAAGGAGGTGATAACTCTGTCAATGTGGTGAGGGTGATAACTATGCCAATTTTGTGAGTTTTTTGGAGGAAGGTGATAACTCTATCAACGTAGTGAGTTTTTGGAAGGAAGGTGATACCTGGTTGACAAACGAGTTGGAAATGAGTTGAAAATGATTTTGTTTGATGTGAGTATGGTGAGTTTTGTGAAGAGTGGAAAACAAGTCACGGTGAGTTGAAAAAGTGGGGAGCAGTTGACAAACGAGTTGGAAATGAGTTGAAAATGGAGGAAGAGGAGGAGCGGCACACACCACACAACACCACATAATATTATAGTATATGTGAGAGGGAGTGGAAAGTGAGTTGAAACAGTGGGTGAGCAGTTTGGATGGGAGATGGGTGGTGAGAGGAGGCAAGTGGAAGAAGATGAAGAGAGGATGCACCCAACTGAAACTTGGGGAGTTTTGACTGTAACTCGGTGAATTTTGACTGTAACTGGGGGAGTTCTTTGGACTGCTACTCGGTGAGTTTTACGGAACTTGGTGAGTGGTGACTGTAACTCCGGGAGTTTTGACAAAGAATTCTAGGTGAGCTTTGACTGTAGCTCGGTCCCTGTTCTGGTGAACTACAAAGAGAACAATGTCGAGCAAACACTGAAATAAGAATTTTTTGTGGGTTGAAATGCAAAGGGTGCAAAGTTGAACCATGGGAGGCATACCACACAACACGTTACACAACACACCTCACTGCCCTGTCCTACAGTACTTTATTCTTATGGTTTAATTGGAGTACAAAAATCTGAAAAGTTTGCCAAACTTGATGACTAGGCAAATTTTTGAGATGCTGAGTTCCACTTTTTTACAATTTAAACGAAAGAAAATGAGAAAAAGTTTAACACCTACCTTCAAAAATGGAGATCCAAATGTACTCGTATATTTGTATTCTCCCTGTTCAGTGCACACAAAAATACACACACACAATAACACACTGCACAGCAAAACACGTGGCATTTGTCATATGTAACCCTTCGGTAGTCGGAGGGGCTAAAATTTCACAGTCAAAAATGGTTTGAATGTTTACCATGGAACGTATTGTATTTCTACTTTTGAGTACGGGGGACACACGCAGTTAGCTGTGTGGGAGGCGCCACCCTAAAGAGTGAAGCTTAGTGGCTTGCTCGCTCTGAACACACAGACAGGCAGAGCAACCAAGCAACGGGTCCCCGACACACACAAAACACAACACAGGCACAAAAAATTAAAACAAAAGAACATAGAAGTATATGATAGGTAGACCACGGGGAACCCACCACACAAATGCACACACCACACAACCACACCACTGCACACCACACAAATACCCACACAACACACCACACCCCACACACGACAAATGCCCACCAACCAGTTTTTTGGATGCAGTATGCTCTGTAAGGAGATGTGTTTTCTTTTTTGGTATAGTATACACATACGTACGATTTGATTGAAGTACAGCGGTACGAGGAAGTCTGACAGTAATTGTGGTGCGAGATTGTTGGTTATATAGGTCACAGACAGGTGGCTCAAATTATTGTTACTGTTATTGGCGCGGTTGTTTCACGAAGGATGTAAGTTTCCCATTACGGAGAAGAAACGAAACCGGGCTGTTGTAAAATGAGGGAATTTTATTGTATCAGTACATATTGTATTAAAGTATTTCATGTGCGTTCGTTTGTTCGTTCGTTCGGGTATTGTGACATTGTACGTCACAGGGTAGGTGCGGTAAATTGGGATAGTAATTTACCGGCACAAGGCATTTCACGGTAAGGGTGGTGAAAGGGGAACAGTACAAGTAAAAGAGAAAACAAGTGGAGGTTTGTATTTGACTAACCATCAGTGTAAGAGTACGGGAGAATTGGGATCCTATAAAAGTTAATTTTAACCGGCGGTGACAGTTTCAAGTCTGTCAAACTCTGCACGAACACTGTTAATCACCACCTCCAAGCGCTCTGATTACCCCCCCAGTTACGACAAAAGCGCATGAACTTGGCCGTGTTTTCTTTAAAACAAAACGAACAACTAAAGACGAAGCATGAACAGTGATGCCCTACAGGCAACGGGGAACACCAGTCAGTACCCACGCCCAGAAACTGGCCAGATAACTCATGGCCACAGCAGCACCAGTAAACCATCTGTCGCGAGCCTGTAAAGAGGACCTAACTAACACTAACTAAATCATGTTCATGTCTCTCCTCTCCAATGTGGTACGAAGTGAAAGTACCAGAAGACATGGGAACTTGTCAAGTGTACGAATGAAACAGGGAACACTTACATAGTGGACCCTGAAATCAAACGTACAATATTTGGCAAGCTCCCATGTCTTCTGATATTTTCACTTCATACCATATTGGAAGGACACACCACACACCCAAATGTGGCAAGCACGTTTTTTTTTGATATAGTACAGTGTCCTCACAAATACTACACACCACTGGCACACAACACAACACCAACACCTTAATTTTATAGTACACGTGAGGGAGTTCTTTGGAAGGGAGTTTTTTGAAGCAAGGTGATAACTGTCAATGTGGTGGGTTTATTTTGAAGCGATGTAGTGCAGTGATAACTCTGTCAATTTTGTGCGTTTTTTGAAGGAAGGTGATACTTCGGTCAATGAATGTAGTGAGTTTTCGAAGGAGGTGATAACTCTGTCAATGTGGTGAGGGTGATAACTATGCCAATTTTGTGAGTTTTTTGGAGGAAGGTGATAACTCTATCAACGTA
>BQJG01000127.1 GCA_021604585.1 Hyphococcus sp. | reverse complement strand
AGCCGCCTGCGCTGTAACAATGGCGACGCTCTTGTTGAAGCAGCTGCTGCGGGCGCCGGTATAACATTGCAGCCGGCATTTATTGTCGGCTCGGCCCTGGACGACGGAAGGCTTGTCGAGTTGCTGCCTGGTTGGCGAGCTAACGATCTTGGCGTCTACGCACTGTATCCGCCGGGCCCGTTCCAACCGGCGAAAACCCGCGCTTTCATTGACCATCTCGTCAATCACTTCAGCAGGTCGCCGTATTGGGCGACATAGTTATCCGCATTTTGAGGACAATAAAATCTTTAAATCGCGTATTATCCGAATTGATGGCGGCGTCTATGTTCAGGCGGACCGATCAAGGAGGATATTATGCAGTCACTCGAAAAATATACGCCGCTTGCGCTAGGCGCCCTGCGGGTCGCCGCCGCGCTTCTCTTCATGGCGCACGGAACCCAAAAACTTTGCGGTTTCCCAGCACCGCCGGACGGCGGTTTGCCAGAGATGTGGTCGCTGTTTTGGATTGGTGCCTGGATTGAACTCGTCGGCGGCGCCCTTCTTCTCGGCGGCCTATTTACAAGACCCGTTGCATTCGTGCTCTCGGGACAGATGGCCGTCGCCTATTGGATGTTCCATGCGCCCGCGAATTTCTATCCGGTGCTGAATAGCGGCGACGCCGCAATCCTGTTCTCGTTTGTATTCTTGCTTCTGGTGTTTTCGGGGCCGGGCGCCTGGAGTCTCGATGCCTTGCGCCGAAGATCGCTCTGAACACGAGACAAATAAAATTCAATCGATTCACGTTTAGGAGCATACCATGACCAAATCTTATCAAGTCGCCGTACTCGTTGGCAGCCTGCGGAAAGATTCCGTAAATCGCAAAGCGGCCAAAGCGTTAGCCCGGCTGGCGCCTTCAAACCTCAAATTCCGGTTCCCGGAAATCGGAGACCTGCCATTTTTCAACGAGGATGTAGAAGCGGGCGCAACACCCGCTGAATGGCTGCGGTTTCGCGAAGAGCTCTCAGCGTCCGACGCCGTACTATTCGTCACGCCGGAGTATAATCGATCTGTACCGGCCGTATTGAAAAACGCCATTGATGTTGGATCACGGCCCTATGGCGCAAGTTCCTGGGCGAAAAAGCCTGCGGCGGTCGTAAGCGTATCGCCCAGCGGGATTGGCGGTTTTGGCGCCAACCATCACCTGCGCCAATCGCTCGTCTTCCTCGACATGCCTGTTCTCCAGCAACCCGAAGCTTATATTGGCGGCGGCTGGGACATGTTCGATGAACAGGGCGAATTCAAGAACGACGATACGCGCACGTTCTTCAAGAGCATTGTCGATGCGTTCGGCCAGTGGATTGAACGCACCGCTTCTTCTTCATAGTTCGTTGTGCGCCATGCCTGATCGGCAAGCGGATAAACCAAGGAAGCAATCATGACGCCAACAACCGCACAAAGCCGGATGCCCGCCTTGTTCGTGGGCCACGGCAGCCCGATGAACGCTCTTGAAGACAACAGCTACACGCGAGCCTGGCGGCGTATCGGCGAAACACTTCCGCGGCCGCGCGCCGTTTTGGCGATTTCAGCTCACTGGTATATTGGCGCAACCGCGGTCACGGCGATGGCGCGTCCGCGCACCATTCATGATTTTTATGGATTCCCAAAACCGCTTTTTGACATAGACTATCCGGCGCAGGGACTTCCTGAGCTTGCGGGTGAGATCGCGGAACTTGCGAAACCGGTCTGGATTGGCGCTGATCACGATCAATGGGGTCTGGACCATGGAACCTGGAGCGTCCTCACTCACATGTTTCCGGGTGCGGATATTCCTGTGGTGCAGCTATCAATAAACTCACTGAAACCGATGGAGTACCATCTCGAACTTGCGCAAAGCCTTTCAGCGTTGCGCGATAGCGGTATCCTGATACTTTCTAGCGGGAATGTGGTCCACAATCTGAAACGCATAGATTGGAAGGCAGAGAATCACGGCGCCGATTGGGCGCATCGGTTCGATGATGCAGTAATGCAGCAGATGACCGAGGACCCGGTCGATATTCTCAAGGTGCGCGAACACGCGGACTATAATCTAGCCGCGCCGACCCCAGATCACTTTATTCCGTTGCTTTACACGGCTGGTCTCGCAGCCAGCGCTGGGCGCGCGGCGCCGATCGTGAAAGGGTACTCACTGGGATCGCTGTCGATGACTTGCTACGGCGTTGGCATGTAAGAAATTGGACGCGTGGACGGCGATGATGCAGCAATATTGCCCAAAAACGCGCCGAGCGATAGTTGATCTGTTCCCAGAAAACTCTACTCACCGGCAGGTCCGAAGTTTGGAAACGGATCAGACCGAGTTGGCCGCGCCAAAAGTTCGATATTAAAAATGGGGTCGCAATTTTTGCGCGTTAGTTCATTGAATGAGTTGCGAAAAATTAGTGGTTCCCAGAACTTGACTCGAACCAGTGACCCTATATTCCTAACGCGGTTGACGGGATGAGTTCTGCAGCGACAGGCTTTTTTTGCGGCGCTCGATTCGCGACCTGTTTCGTGAAAAAAATCGAGCGCATTTTCGAGTAAGAATTCCCGACGACCACACCAACAGGCCATTTAAATTATTGGCTCAAGTAGAAATACTCGAGCCGTTCACCCGTCCTAAAGCATAAAGATGTGGGGCCGGGATAGTTTATATTCTGGACGTATAACGCTCATTGTGGTTTTAAAGCCGATTCGACTACTCCGCCGACGCTGACCGCAGCCTGGCGCGCCTGCGAATCGGCGAGATGGGCGTATCGTTGAGTCGTCTCTGGCCGGA
>BQJG01000126.1 GCA_021604585.1 Hyphococcus sp. | reverse complement strand
AATCCCGACGCCAGTCGGCCCGTAAAGCTTGTGGCCGGTAATCACATAAAAATCGCAGTCAATGTCGCGCACGTCAACCGCGCCGTGAACGCCCGCCTGACAACCGTCGAACAAAACCTTTGCGCCATGCTCATGCGCGATGCGCGTCAACTCTTTCGCCGGCGTCAGCGCGCCGAGCACATTCGACATATGCGACAGGGCGACAAGTTTGGTTTTTGGCGTGAACATCGCGCGATAAGCGTCCAAATCGATCTCGCCATCTTCTGAAACGTCGAGCCATTTCAAAACAGCGCCCTTGCGCTCGCGTAGCAAATGCCACGGCACGATGTTGGAGTGATGTTCCGCGACGGAGAGAATGATTTCATCGCCCTCGCCGATCTCTGATACGCCCATCGCGTAAGACACAAGATTGAACGCGTCCGTGCCGCCTGAGGTGAAGATTATTTCGTCCGGCGAGCCGGCGTTGAGAAACGCCGCGACCGTTTTGCGCGCATCTTCATAGGCGGCGGTCGCTTCATTCGACAATAAATGCAAGCCGCGATGGACGTTCGCATAGGAATGCTCCATCGCATGGCTCATCGCATCGATCACCGCGCGCGGCTTTTGCGCCGATGCGGCGCTGTCGAGATAGACCAGCCGCTTGCCATAGGCGTCGCGCGACAGGATCGGAAATTCCGCACGCAAGCTTTCCACATCGAGCGTCATGATCGGCGATCCGTCATTCATGACCGCGCCTCCAGCCATTCACTCACCCGCGCGCCCAATATTTCACGCACCCCTTCGTTGGAAACCCCGTCCACCACTTCGCCGACAAACGCCTCGATCAGCAGCGCGCGCGCTTGGCTCTCGTTCAACCCGCGCTGGCGCAGATAAAAAAGCGCCTCATCGTCAAGCGCGCCGACCGTGCTCCCATGCGCGCATTCGACGTCGTCGGCGTAAATTTCTAGCTCCGGTTTATGGTCCGCCTCCGCACTTTCGGACAGCAGCAAGGCGTTCGCGGTCATTTTTGCGTCCGTCTTCTGCGCGGCGTGATCGACGAAGAATTTGCCCTGAAAAACATTGCGGCCGCGATCGCGGGCGACACCTTTATGCAACTGGCGAGTCTTGCAATCGCGGGCGAGATGACGCGTTTCGGTCGTGATGTCCGCATGGCGCTCGCCCGACAGCAAGGACGCGCTGTTGATCATCGCCGACGAATTCGCCGCCCAGAAATGCGCATGGGTTTCGTGCCGCGTCAGC
Source organism: Hyphococcus sp. (assembly GCA_021604585.1). Classification (GTDB taxonomy): domain Bacteria; phylum Pseudomonadota; class Alphaproteobacteria; order Caulobacterales; family Parvularculaceae; genus Hyphococcus. Next base: position 1,557 of record BQJG01000126.1, on the reverse strand, counting down.
CGCGAGCCTGTATTGAGGCTTGTCTGCTCAAAGCGCACGTCACCGTCGATCTTGACCGCACAAACGCCGTTGATAATCGCAGCCGCGTGCGCATCCTGAAGCACGATGCGCCGGCATTGGCCGCCATCGCGAATATTCATGTGGAAGAGATGCGAATAGAGCCCGGCGCCGGCGCCTTCATAAGTTTCGATCAAGTTCAACTTCGCACCCGGCGAGACGCGCATCATCGTCTGCGCGAACGCGAACCCTGCGCCGGTGTTGAAATGGCGCACGAGGATGGGGCGTTCAAAATCGACCCCTTCGCAGACCTCAAGGCCGAGCGATTTCCGCGTCAGCGCAACGTTCAGCGTTGCGATCGCATGGGTTTCAAGTTCAGGAATGGTCGCGACCGGGTCCATCACGCCGTAACGCAGCCCTTCCGGCATCTCCTCGTCGGGAAGCTCGATGCGGCCGTCGAAAATCCGGAATTCCAGCGGCTTGAGCGCCGCAAAAGGCGACGACGCAACAACCGTCTCCGCCGCTTCGTCCGGCGCGGGTTTCACGCTGCGCAGCGCGGCGTTCATATCCGACCATTTCCACCCTTCGATCCGGCGGTTCGGCAGGCGCAGTTTCGCATAACGGTCGAACGCCGCCGCCTGCGCTTCGCTGGTCTTTGAACGGGCGTCGAAGGCGGCTTCCAGCGCCGCTTCAAATTCCGTCGGATTTTTCAGCACGGATGACACGATCTATGCAGCCTCAATGAATTGTTCATAGCCGGATTTCTCCAGCTCTTTTGCGAGCTCCGGCCCGCCGGATTTGACGATCCGCCCGCCGGCCAAAACATGCACAGCGTCGGGTTTGATGTAATCGAGCAGGCGCTGATAGTGAGTGATGACAAGAAAACCGCGCTCCGGCCCGCGCAGGGCGTTAACCACGTCGCCAACCATTTTCAGCGCATCGATATCGAGCCCGGAATCGGTTTCGTCCATGATCGCGAAGCGCGGCTCAAACATCGCCAATTGCAGCATTTCCATGCGTTTTTTCTCGCCGCCGGAAAATCCGACATTGAATTGGCGTTTCAGTTTCGCGTCATCGAGCCCGACCAGCTTCGCCTTGTCGCGAATGAGCCGGATGAAATCAGCAGCGGAGACTTCGCCCTCTCCGCGCGCCTTGCGCTGGGCGTTCATGGCGGTGCGGATGAAGTTCATGGTCTGCACGCCGGGAATTTCCATCGGATGCTGGAAGGAGAGAAACAACCCGCGCGCCGCGCGCTCATTCGGATCGAGCGCAAAAACATCATCGCCGTCCAGCGTCACGCCGCCGGAGGTCGCGTCATAACCGTCGCGCCCGGCGACCGTATAAGAGAGCGTCGACTTGCCGGAGCCGTTCGGGCCCATAATCGCGTGGACTTCGCCTTTCGGCACGTCAAGCGACAGGCCCTTGAGGATTTCATTGCCGCCGACAGCGACATGGAGGTCATTGATATTCAGCATTATTCGCTTTCAGTCTCAGTAAGTTCGGTTTGTGGTTCGATGCGCGTGTTCTGATCATGGACAAGTCGCCACTCGCCCCTCTCCA
>BQJG01000125.1 GCA_021604585.1 Hyphococcus sp. | reverse complement strand
GACGGAACCAGAATTCCAATGTTCATTGCGCACCGGAAAGACACAGACCTTTCGGGCGGCGCGCCGACATTGCTCTATGGGTATGGCGGGTTCAACGTGCCGTTGCCGCCTGCATTTTCGGTGACGCGGTTGCAATGGATGGAAATGGGCGGAGTCTTGGCGGTCGCCAATCTACGCGGCGGCGGCGAATACGGAAAAGCCTGGCACGATGCCGGGCGGCTTTTGAATAAGCAAAACACTTTCGACGATTTCATTGCGGCGGGCCAATATCTGGTTGCCGAAGGTGTGACGACTAAGACCAAGCTCGCGATTCAGGGCGGCTCCAATGGCGGGCTGCTGGTCGGCGCTGTCGTCAATCAGCGGCCTGACCTCTTCGCCGCGGCGCTGCCGACGGTGGGCGTCATGGACATGCTGCGGTTCAACCAGTTCACGGCGGGCCGGTTCTGGACCGACGATTATGGCGACCCAGCAGAGGAGGCGCATTTCCGCAATCTCTTCTCCTATTCGCCCTATCATAATATCCGTGATGGCCTCGATTATCCGGCAATCATGGTGACCACCGCCGACACGGACGACCGGGTGGTGCCGGGGCATTCCTTCAAATACGCTGCCGCGCTGCAAGCCGCTGATATCGGCGGCAAGCCGCATCTCATCCGGATTGAAACCCGCGCCGGACACGGCGCGGGCAAACCGACCGGCAAGATCATCGAGGAATACGCCGATATGTGGGCGTTTATTGCCCATCACACCGGGCTTTCCGTATCAGGCGCCTGATCGGCCGCAAAAGCGGTTGAGCATTGGCCCGGCGGCGGATAAACCCGGTCTTTCGCAGCTGCAGAATGACCGGACAGATGGCCGACAAGACCCCCGATACTCAACTCGACAAACATTTTGATTTCAACGCCGCCGAACCCCGCCTTTACGAGGCGTGGGAGCAGTCCGGCGCGTTCCAGCCTTCCGGCGAGGGCGAACCCTTCACCATCGTCATTCCGCCGCCCAATGTCACCGGCTCGCTGCATATGGGCCACGCGCTCAACAACACGTTGCAGGATATTCTCTGCCGCTTTGAGCGGATGCGCGGCAAGTCGGTGTTGTGGCAGCCGGGCACCGATCATGCGGGCATTGCGACGCAAATGGTGGTCGAGCGCCAGCTGGCGGAAAATCAGGAGCCGCCGCGCCGCAAGATGGGCCGCGACAAGTTTGTCGAGCGCGTCTGGAAGTGGCGGCACGAATCCGGCGGCGCAATCATCAATCAGCTGAAGCGCCTCGGCGCTTCCTGCGACTGGTCGCGCGAACGATTTACGATGGGCGAGGATGGGTCGGCTGACGACCAGATGGTTGCGGCGGTGATGAAGGTGTTCGTGCAGCTTCACCGCGACGGGCTCATTTATCGCGACAAGCGCCTGGTCAACTGGGATCCGAAATTTGAAACGGCGATTTCCGATCTCGAAGTAGAGAACACCGAAGTCGACGGCCATATGTGGCATTTCAAATATCCGCTGGCGGGCGGCGCGACCTATGAATATGTCGAGAAAGATGCGGACGGAAACGTCACGCTGCGCGAGACGCGCGATTACATTTCCATTGCGACGACACGGCCTGAGACCATGCTCGGCGATGGCGCGGTGGCGGTGCACCCTTCCGACGAACGCTACGCGCCGCTTATCGGCAAGCTTTGCGAAATTCCGGTGGGCCCAAAGGCGCATCGCCGCCTCATTCCGATCATCACCGATGAATATCCGGACCCGGACTTCGGTTCCGGCGCGGTGAAAATCACCGGCGCCCACGACTTCAACGACTATCAGGTCGCCAAGCGCGGCGACATTCCCATGTACCGCCTGATGGATATGAAGGGCGCCATGCGCGATGACGGCGCGCCTTACGCCGAGGAATCCGCGAAGGCGAAAAAGCTGGTCGAGCAGGGCGGCACGCCAGATACGGCGTATGTCGATGGCATCAATCTGGTGCCGGACGAATATCGCGGACTCGACCGCTTCGAGGCGAGGAAGCGCGTCGTCGCCGATATCGACGCTGAAGGCCTGATGATCGAGATCGAAGATAAAAAAATCATGCAGCCCTTCGGCGACCGCTCTGGCGTCGTCATCGAACCGATGCTTACCGATCAGTGGTTTGTCGATGCGAAGACTTTGGCGAAGCCCGCCATCGAAGCGGTGGAGTCGGGCAAGACCAAATTCGTCCCCGAAAACTGGTCGAAGACTTACTTTCAGTGGATGAACAATATCGAGCCCTGGTGCGTCTCGCGCCAGCTCTGGTGGGGTCATCGCATCCCGGCGTGGTATGGGCCGGACGGACATTATTTTGTCGCAGAGAATGAAGATGAAGCGACAAAGGCCGCCATCGCAAAATACACGAGCGAAGGTTATACGCTCGCTGAAATTAACGACATGCGCCGTCATGAGAACAACGCCGCGCCATTGCTGGTACAGGATGAAGACGTCCTCGACACATGGTTCTCGTCTGCTCTGTGGCCGTTTTCGACTCTCGGCTGGCCGGGACAAACGTCGGAACTGAAAAAACATTACCCGACATCAGTGCTGGTTACTGCGCATGACATCATCTTCTTCTGGGTGGCGCGGATGATGATGGACGGCATCCACTTCATGAAAGAAGTCCCGTTCCACACGGTCTATATCCACGCGCTGGTGCTCGACGAGCACGGCCAGAAAATGTCGAAGTCGAAAGGCAATGTCATCGACCCGCTGGTGCTGATCGAAAAATTCGGCGCCGACGCGTTGCGATTCACCTTGGCGGCGCAAGCGGCGCAGGGCCGCAATATCCGCCTCTCTGAATCACGTGTCGAAGGCTATCGCAATTTCTCAACCAAACTCTGGAATGCTGCGCGCTTTGC
>BQJG01000124.1 GCA_021604585.1 Hyphococcus sp. | reverse complement strand
GCGCGAAAAACAATCGATCACGTCGACATTGACGGTTCTATTTGAAACCGGGCGACCGGTGCGCTTGACGGTTTCGCCGCGCCGGCGCGCGACCAGCTCGGCAAGTTGCTTTGATGCGCGGCCGGCGGCGGCGTCGGCAAGCGATGTTTGCGCGCCGAAAAATTCAACGATGCGTTTTAGGTTGCGATCAAGATCGTTTGCGTCTGACAGGAAGCGCCCGCGTTCCTCAAAATAGCGCGCGGCGGCGACGTTGATCGTCATGTCGGCGCGGATCTCGCGACTTTTGGTGCTGGCGGCGATTTGATCTTTCAGCGTGCGGACAAATTGGCGCGCTTCGCGTTCCGTCGTTTTTCGTGTTGTTCCAGAAAATCGAACACCGCCGCGCCTGAAATCATATTGCCAATAGGGCGAGGTTTCGCGCTTGTAGATCCCGGCGCCGGTTTTTCGTGACGGCATGTCTCGGCCTTCCTTTTCAGATACGCCACATAATCGCGCACATCGCTTTCAGCGTAGCGGCGCGATCGCGCGCCGACAATCGCGAAGGTGATGCGGCGTTGATCGCCTTCCTTTTTCAAGGTCTTACGGTCGACGCCCAGTAGTGCGGCGGCGGCTTCATGGGGGATCAACGCCGATTCGGCGAAGGCGCGGGATATGGCGTCCATCTTGTTCAAGATCCTCGCGCCACGTCATCGCCGGGCGATGACGGCGCTGCGGGCGGCCGGTCGGCCTTGCCTTCGCTTTGCTTGGTTTCGGGAAACTCGCGATGTTCGCGGCCGTCGAGCATGGCGCCGGTTTTGTCCTTGCCGAGATTGGCCATCAAGTGAATCCGGTCGCCGTGAAAGCCTTGGCCGCCCGCAAGGTTGAGGATGCGGAAACGGTCAGGATTATCGTTTGCTTTAAGATAATCCGGCGAACGCCAGTCCGGATCATCCTTGTCCCGATCAATCGCGGGCGCCCATGAGCCCCATTGCTTGAAGAAAAATGGAACATCCGCCCACTGACAATCGTCGCGTAACTGCCGGAACCAGTCGGGATGCGGCGGCCTTGCGCCGGGCCCGCTTTCGCCGCCCGCGATAATCCAGTCAAGACGAGGGCTGTCATCAACTTCGCCCGCTTCCAGCCTGTCCAGCCACTTCCAGCCAAGCGGTGCGATTTCAGTCTCGCCATTGACGTCAATCGTTCGAAGATCAATCGGGCCTAGCAGCGGTTCCGCGCTGATGAACCGTTTCGCCGCCGGCGTCGCCAGCAAGTGCGGAATGCGTTCGTCGGCGCGTTTTTGATCTTCCGCCGACACGCCAAGCCAGACATTCGGGAGCGGCCAGTCGATATCGGCAACGTGCCCGGCGCATGGCGACCCGGAAATTTCGACGGCGGCGTCGGCAAGGCGTTCGAAAAAGTCACCATCGGCATTGTCGCCCTGCACCATGTATTCCCGCATGCGCTCGGCGCGCTTCGTCAGGATCTGGAACGTATGTTGCGGACATAGCGCCATGATGGCGAACACCGCGTCGATCTCATGATCGGGGATTGATTCATGAAACAGGTCGCCCATGGAATTGACGAAAATGGTTTTCGGTTTCTTCCATTTTAGCGGTTTCAGAAACAGCTTTTCAGGCGCGCGCTTGACGACGCCTGTCCAGACGCGCTTGTCGTTTACGCGCTCGGTCAGGCCGCGATAATGCGCGAGACCCGTCGCGCTTTTTGATTTGCCGCGGCTGATTTCATCGAGCCGAAACGCCATCCGCATGGCGTAGCAATTCGTGCAGCCGGGCGATTCAAGGGAACACCCGACAATTGGGTTCCACGTTTCATCGGTCCACTCGATTGAACTCACGCTGCGCGCCTTTCGTTTCCAGCGCCGGCGGCGTTCGGTTGATGCAGGGCGAAGGTTTCGCATAGGTCGCGGAAGCTGGCGCCGGAATAGATCGCCAATTCATCCGCATAGGTTGAAAAGACTTGAACGCGCAAGCCGTCATCGATGACGGTTCGGAAGCCATTATCGGCGACGGCTTCGCGACATTCATTTTCTGTCAATGGCAAAGTCATCACATCGCCGCCAATCGCCAGCCGGCGAAAAAGAAAACGGCGAGCCATGCAACGATCATAAAAAAGTTTAACGCTTTCATGCGGCATTCTCCGCTTGCTGATGATTGGAAAAGCGCGCGGGCGCGCGCGGATTGATTTCGCCGATCGCCGTTGAAATTTGCTTTTCGGCGATGGCGATGCGTTCGATCAATGCCGGGGTTGCGGCCGGGTCGGTCTTGGCCTGGTCTTTAACGTCGGACGCGGCGGCCATGAGGGCGGAGAGACGATCGCGCAAATTCATGACCGCGCGCCTTTGGCGAAGGATCCGGGCGCCGGAATATGCCGGCGAACATCGATCCGCGAACTGATCACGCCGTTTGCGTCATGTTCGGCGCGGGCGTCGATCCCGTGGGCTTGCCAATATTCCGTTATGCGCGCGACGGACTTCGCTGATGACGCCATGACCGCCGCGCGAAGCGCCGCGAATTTTGTGTCGGTGCTGTTCATGCGGCATTCTCCGCATTCTCGGGCTTGGCCGCGTTAAGCGTGGTTATGGTGTTGCAAAGATCGCCGATCGTTTTCACCGCTTCGGCGGCGTCGTCGCTGATTTCGACGTCGAATTCCGTTTCGATCGTCATCATTAATTCCAAATGAGCGAGGCTGTCGCCGCCCAAATCTTCGGTCAGGCGTTCGGCGCGCCAGATTGGGCGATCGCTGGCGAGGGCGTATTCCCGGCGAATGATATCCGCGATCCGATGTTCCATCGGGTTGCGCGGGAATGCGTTAGTTTCGGTTGTTTGCATGAGATTCCTCCGATTGGTGTTCGCGGCGAAAGCGGCGGCCGCCCTTGGGGGAGAGAG
>BQJG01000123.1 GCA_021604585.1 Hyphococcus sp. | reverse complement strand
CGCCACACCACGGAGAGGGCGTGTGCAGTGATCGAGAGCGAGCACAGACCAGCGAGCAGGCGCGCAGAGCCTGCGGCTGCATACCTAACAAGCGGCTGCAGCGGACGCGCTTCGCGCGCCGCTGAACCGCAACAGCGTTAGGCGCACACATCGATGCGAACCGAATGGCACTTCTATTACGAACTTCAAGACTATGCGTTCGCACGCGAGCGAAAGTTCCGCGGAGGCCCGGGCGTTACCGATGAGGGTGTCGTGCAGATTCCCGAGTTCACGCTCAGGATCATTCCTGATCCCAAACCGGTCTTCGAGGGGCCTAGCGAAACGGGCCAACTTCACATCGAGATGCCAGGCGATAGTGCCGAAACAAAACAGAAGGCTATCTTCGTTGCTGTCTCCGTCTCGCAGAAGATCGAGTTCGATCACGGCTCAATGAAGGTCCACTCGGCATTCATCACCGGGAAGCACATCCCCGAAACCGATCAGGAAAAACAGCAAGTAAAGGATTCGCCCTACTTCGCGGAGGCACGACTAATCGAGGTGCGGCCACCCGAGACACTTCCAAACAACGCAATCGGAGCACTTGTTGCGAATCCCAAAACTTCGAGGCTGATCAGTACTTTCAATGCAGCGCGTGCGGCGCGAAGTCCCATTGATCGATTCACTGGCTACTTCAAAGTCATCGAGGACATCTACAGCAAGAGCAAGTCGGGAAGTATTCTCAACGCACTAAAAGCCAGTCAAGAACTGTTCGAGATCGCCTACGGCACGCTGCGAGTAATGCGCGGTGATCAGAAAGTTCAGGTAACTCGTCAGGAGTTCAACGGGATCCTTCGCGATATCGTGAAAGCGCGAGATAACTGCTCCCACTTACGCACCGACATTGGGCTCGGGTTAGCCCCGAACGACACTCGAGTTCGGGTGGAGGTGGAGCCGCTGGTACCAGTTCTAGAAGATCTGGCAAGAGGTGCGATAAGGAGGCTCGAGCAGGATGGCGCCTAACAAGTGCTTGCAGCGGACGCCGCTCCGCGGCGCCGCTGAACCACAACAGCGTTAGATAGACATGAAACAACTCCGAAAAGACGCAATCGACAACATCCTGAACCAGCTTGATCAAGGTGTCGTCTCACGCCACCACTTCCAGGCACAGTTCAACCAGAGCGATGGCCTATTAGTCAGCATCGTGTTTCGCGACACACCCAGCTACTACTTCAAGATCTACCAGCCGGGCTCAAGCAACAATACTGGCCCCCAATGGGCAACAGAAGAGTCGCCTGGCGAGTACTTCACCTCGGAGGAAACTTTCAAGCAGCCGTACTTTTCCAACGCACACAGCCGCGTAGCCCACTGGGTTGGAAGGCTCATCAAAGAACTAACTGTCGAGGATACAGCCGATCGTCGATGGATCACTGAACTCAGAGCAAACGTTGACTCCACAGCAGACAGCCTACCCGAACCGGAACAACCTTTCTCGGAACCCGAAGTCGAGGAATGGGCGGGTCGGCTTCGGCCACTAATCGAACAACTTCAAAAGTCGGAAGAGGAAGGCACCATCCAGAAGGGGCAGGTCGCGAAGCTAACGCGGCGGCTGGCTGAGCTCAAAACAAGTGGCACCGTCACGCCGAAGCGCACTTGGCTAAAAACCGTGGGGCACAAGATCGTCGATCTGTTCGAGCATGGCGCCAAGGCGGCAATCAAGTCCGTCGCGGAAGGGGCCGTAAAGGGGCTCCTTGACCTCTGAGCTCGTAGCGCGGCACCCGCCGCTATCTAACACGCGCTTGCAGCGGACGCCGCTTCGCGGCGCCGCTGAACCACAACAGCGTTAGCGAGTCCTGGAGCACACCCATGAAGAAACTGCTTGTGGCCGCAACACTACTCCTGGTCTTGGCGATCGTCAGCCCCATGGTGCGTTACCACTACGGGGTGAAAGATTCGATCGCTTCGTTGCTGCTCAGTACACAAACTGATTGGGCTCCTGGGTTCTCCGAAGAGGCCTTCGATTCGATCGAGATCGGTGCAACCGGCGATCAAGTGCTTTCCCAATTCGGTGAACCACTTCGCATTTGGCCCGGCGCGTTCCCCGATGATGGAAGTGCGGGGTGGAGCTACACGTGGCAATCCACGGAATCCTCGAATCACCACCACCGTCAGATCATCTTCGATCGCGCCGGCTTCGTGGTCAGTACTCATCGCGGCCTGTATGTCGATTGAGTCGCTCGCTAACACGCGCTTGCAGCGGACGCCGCTCCGCGGCGCCGCTGAAGCACAACAGCGTTAGATGGTCATGCTGGAGTATTTATGAATACTGAAGTTCAAATCATCAAGCTCGAGACAGAGCTCGCAAGACTTCGCAGAGAGTGCGCGCGCCGTGGGGCCGACTTCCGGCTTGCAGCATCCTCCGCGATTCTTGTTGGGTTAACAGCACCACAGGGGAGCAACCTCAAGGGGCTCATCTTGGTCACCATTGCTGTGTTCAGCGTCGGGCGCTGCGTTCTGTTTTTGGTCATGCGCGGGAAACACATGCGGCTGCCATCTAACACGCGCTTGCAGCGGACGCCGCTCCGCGGCGCCGCTGAAGCACAACAGCGTTAGATCGGCAGTGTGACCGGTCTCGCAGCGAAGTTTGGAAAGGTCGCGAGCGAGAGCGTCGCCGCGAGCTGTGATGGCGGCGAGGCCCTGAGCCGAATCGCCTATCGAGCTCGCAGCGGGCTATGCGAGTTGCGCACGTCGCAGAGGGCTTCGGGAATGCTGCGCGTGATCGAGGTCGGAGCACAGGCACGGTTACCGCGAGCGTTGGGCAGCTTCGGAAGCAACACGTTGTCGAGCGTTCGTGCGATACTCGTCGCTCGAGTCTGAGAGGGGTGCAGTGATCGAGCGAGTCCACAATCTTGCCAGTCGGCGCGGCGGCCCTTTGGCTGCTGATCTAACAAGCGATTGCAGCGGACGCGCTCCGCGCGCCGCTGAACCGCAACAGCGTTAG
>BQJG01000122.1 GCA_021604585.1 Hyphococcus sp. | reverse complement strand
CAAGAAAGAGCTGGAAAAAGCCGGCGTGATTTTCATGTCGATTTCAGAGGCCGTGCGCGAGCACCCGGAACTGGTGAAGAAATATCTCGGCACGGTGGTGCCGACATCGGACAATTATTTTGCGACCTTGAACTCTGCGGTGTTTTCCGACGGCACGTTCGTCTATGTGCCGGAGGGTGTTCGCTGCCCTATGGAGCTATCCACCTATTTCCGCATCAACGAGGCCAACACCGGCCAGTTTGAGCGCACGCTGATCGTCGCGGCGCCGGGCTCTTATGTTTCCTATCTCGAGGGCTGCACCGCGCCGATGCGCGATGAAAACCAGCTTCACGCCGCTGTCGTCGAACTCGTCGCGGAGGATAACGCCGAAATCAAATATTCGACGGTGCAGAACTGGTATCCCGGCGACAAGGACGGCAAGGGCGGCATCTATAATTTCGTCACCAAGCGCGCCGACTGCCGCGGCGTGAACTCCAAAGTGTCATGGACACAGGTCGAGACCGGCTCCGCGGTGACGTGGAAATATCCGTCCTGCATCCTCAAAGGCGACAATTCCCAAGGCGAGTTTTATTCGATCGCCATCACCAATAATCACCAGCAAGCCGACACCGGCACCAAGATGATTCACTTGGGCAAGAACACCAAGTCGCGGATCATCGCCAAGGGCATTTCCGCCGGCAAGTCGAACTCCACCTATCGCGGGCTGGTCAGCATTCACCGCAAGGCCGAGGGCGCGCGCAATTTCACCCAATGCGACTCACTGTTGATTGGCAATCAGTGCGGCGCCCATACGGTGCCCTATGTGGAGTCGAAGAACCCGCGCGCGATCCTTGAGCATGAAGCGACAACCTCACGTCTTTCCGAAGATCAATTGTTTTACTGCCAGCAGCGCGGCCTGTCGGAGGAAGAATCCGTGGCGCTCCTCGTCAACGGCTTCTGCAAGGAAGTCCTGCAGGAACTGCCCATGGAATTCGCCGTCGAAGCGCAGAAGCTTGTGAGCGTGAGCCTTGAGGGGAGTGTGGGGTGATGTTTGAAAAACTGTTTAATAAGTGGGCTTCAAGACAACAGGAAAAAGAAATCAAAAACTTCCTGACGGGGCTAGCGTCGGCGGATGGTAGTGAGCTTGGCCTCGTCGTGGCGTCTGCTTCCGACTGGCGCCACAATTTTTTAGCTCTCGGGATTGATCTTCGATACCCGGCTATTTGCTTGGCAAAAGACCCAACAATTACATTTCAGATTACTAGAACGATACAAGACCTTCAAAAATCTGGCCAGCAACATAAGTGTGTGGGGTTGATGGTCTGGGTGCATTCGCTTCGGGCGATGTCTCGCCCTGAATTAAGAAAATATGGCCGCGAAATATGGCGTGAGCTCTCAAGGGGCTTTCCACACACAGTTGAGTCTGCGTATGGCGCAGGAGAAATTCTTGGAATGGACTTCCAAACACTAGGACATGATGAATTCCCAGATGGACTTACGCCGGATCCATTATGATGAACAGCGAACAGAAAAAGCCCATCCTCAACATCGCTGACGCTGCGCTGATGGATTTCGGCAGTCCGAAGGGCACGTTCAAAGCCAAACTCGGGCGCATGGGGCCGGCGCTGGGTCTGGAAAAGCTCGGCGCCATGCTGACCATCATCGAGCCGGGTAAGCGCGCGTTCCCGTTCCACCGTCATCACGCCATTGAGGAATTGTTTTTCATCATCGAGGGCGCGGGCGAATATCGCTATGGCGAGGATGTTCACCCTATCAAACCGGGCGATCTCCTTTCTGCGCCGGTCGGCGAAGATGCGAAGCCGCACCAGATCGTCAACACCGGCGATGAACCGCTGAAATTTCTCGCCGTCTCGACCATGGACCCGGTCGATATCGTCGAATATCCCGATGCGCAGAAGTTTCGCGCCTATTCGGCGGGCAAGACTCCGGCGCTGGAGCATGCGCGCTTTCATCAACTGGCGCGCAATGAAAACGCCGTTGAGTTATTCGAGGGCATGGAATGATGATGCGCATTGTTTCGACTATTGCTTTGCTGGCGTTTTGCACAAACGCGAATGCGCAACTGCCTGAAAACCCGATTCCGTCTTCCGGCGGCGCGCTTGTGATGCAAAAGGCGCTGCCCGATCCGCTTGAGGCGGGCTGGGAAGGCGAAAAGGTGTGCGAATTGCTACGGGAGAATGCGAGCATGCGTGCATTGCGCTGCACCTTTCCGCCGGGTGTCGGCCATGAGCGCCATTATCACGCGCCGCATTTCGGTTACATCCTGACGGGAAGCAAAATGCGGATCACTGACGCGGGCGGGTCGCAGACGCGGGACTTGAACGCCGGCGCAAGCTGGTGGTCTGACGGAACCGCATGGCACGAAGTCTTGAATGTCGGCGAGACAACAGGCGTTTACATCATCGTCGAACCAAAATCGGCAATGCAAAAAGGAACGCTTCAATGAGAGCCATATTATTCGCATTTGCGGTGCTGGCGCTTGCTTCCTGCGACGTCAAAACCACAGCGACTGCTGAAAAAGCACGACCTGATTTTAACGCCGCCCTGCAACGTCATCTTGATGCGATTGCCGTGCGCGATCTCGATGCGTTTACAGCGACGATCACGGCTGGCGATGATCTCAATGTGATTTTTCCGAATGGCGCTGTGCTGGAGAACACGAATGCAGTCGTCGCGTTTCATCGCGAATGGTTTTCGGACGACCAGTGGCGGATGGATCCGGCAGTGGTGAAGACCATTGAAGGCGCCGACATGGCGACGGCTCTGTTGAAATACGATTATCGCGACACGCCGGACGGAGCGCCGCGCTCTTCGTGGCTGGCGCTTGTCTTCAAATTGGAGAGGGGCGAGTGGCGACTTGTCCATGATCAGAACACGCGCATCGAACCACAAACCGAACTTACTGAGACTGAAAGCGAATAATGCTGAATATCAATGACCTCCATGTCGCTGTCGGCGGCAATGAAATCCTCAAGGG
>BQJG01000121.1 GCA_021604585.1 Hyphococcus sp. | reverse complement strand
CAGAAAATGCGGCGTGACCTTGAGCGCCTTCGCCAGCCGGGGAATCATCGCGCGCGAGGGGCGGCGCGTATCGTCAGTTTCCCACCCGCTGACCGTGGGTTGTTCCGCGCCAATTTTCTTGGCGAGATCGCCCTGGGTCATATTTAGGCGCTGGCGAGTTTCGCGTATGCGTTTGCCGATTTCCATGAGCGGAAGCTGGCGGATTCTTGTATTAGTTTCCAATCTCATATCGCGCTTGACGATATCGCCGAACGCGATGACAAATCGCAAATATGGATAATTATCAGCATACCGTTGACCGGCTTAAAGATCGGTTTGGCAGCATCAACAAAGTCGCGCAGGCGGCGGGACGCAAGCAAAACACAGTGTCCGGCTGGCGTAAACGTCCCGGCGGGGTTCCGCTTGATGACGCTGTTACCATTGCGCAAAACGCCATGGTCATGGGGGTTGACGTCTCCTATGAGGAGATTGTCGCCTGGATTGGCGAGGACGCCCGCCAGAGACGGGTGGCGGCATGAGCAAGTCCCGCTTTTTGCTGTCTTTAAGTATCGCATATTGCGATATTGTGCATAAAACCCAGACGGGAGCAAACGCCGACAACGGGGCGGGGAACGGCGGCGGCGGATCGCAACTGGCGGGGGTGCGCTGATGGGGGCGCGGCGCGATTGGCAAGCCCATTTGACGCCGTGGGAAGCGGTGCAAGTGGAATGCCTGAAAGTCGCCCGCGCCCATATCAATTATCGGCTGGATCCGGCGTCTAAACGCCTGGCGGGGCGCCTGGCGAAGATCCGCAATCGCGCCTGTCATCGGGCGAGATATGCAGCGGGGATCCGGCAAGATCGCGGCGGGTCAAAAGCGTGCGCGCCTTCGCGCGCGGTGCAACCATCCGCCAACGGAACATCAAAACATCAAGCCAGGCCGTCCGCATAGCGGGCGGTTTTTTATTGGAGAAGGCAAAACCATGACAACGAAAATAAGATCTGCGACCGTTGCGGGTGATCGTTTGCGTTCGTTTGTTGAGCGTGTGGAACGCCTTGAAGAAGAAAAGGCGGCAATCCAAAACGACATAAAGGAGGTCTACGCGGAAGCAAAAGGCGACGGCTACGACGTTAAAACAATTCGGCAGGTCATCCGTCAGCGAAAAATGGACCCTGCTGATCGCGTCGAGCAATTGACTATGTTCGATCTGTATTGGGATGCCATCGAAGGCGGCGCCAATGACGCAGAAATTGAACGCCGAAAACCTGCAAGAAAAAGAAATCACGCAAAGAGTGATGCGGCCATGGAGCGCGGCCAATGAGCGCGCAACCGCTTCACCTTCTCGATAAATCGGTGTTGCTCGCGCAATGGGGCGAGTTGCAACGGATGATTTCGCGGCTTGATCATGTCGCCAGCATGTCGCGCGATGCGCGGTTTGTGGCGCATGTCGGCAATCATCAAATGGATGTTGATTTCGCCGGCGTGATGCTTAATCGCGAATTGGCGGCCAATGTTTTAAAGGGCGCGTGGCGCGATCGCCTGGTCAATCTTTCCCATGCGCTGCGCGGGTTTCTGGAAAATGCGCACAATGTCAAACCGGAAGATTTCGACGCCGCGCGGCTGAAAATGCCGGAACGCGGACAAGCGGAAGTCGCAATTTTCGGTGATGATCTATGATCGGCGGCGGGACCTCAAACACGCGATCTCGAATCCGGGATTTGCTCGGGACGGCGACGCGTCCGATGACGTCGGCGGAATTGGCGGATAAGGCCGATCGCGGTCAATGCCATGTCAACGCCGTGTTGAAAATCATGCAAGCCGCCGGCGAGGCCGTGCGCGTTGATGGCGTCGGTCGGCGCGGGCAAGCGTCAAAATGGGTTTCGCCGATCTGGTTGGCCGCGTAATGGCGCGGATCCGATACGATACGCACCGCGCGCAATCTCAACAGCATTTCAACATGCGCAAAAATGACGTCGCCGAAAAGGCGCGGTTTCATTTGGTCGCGACGGCCTTGTCGCTTGATGTTGATCGCGGCGCCTTCGCCTGTCCTGATTGCCACGGCCACACTTTGCAATCGGGCGGCAATGGCAAGCGCGCGGAATGCGTCGGCTGTTATTTCAACGAAAATATGATCGGCCTCGCCATGCGCGCGCTCAACATAGGCGCGCCGGCGGCGCTGGAATGGCTTGAAAGGCTGATCACCGAAACGCGGGCGAAGCAAGGGAGGGCGCGGCCATGAACAAGATTGCCCATAGGGCGCGCCTCTTTGGCGAATGCGCCGGGTTGATGGTCGGTTGCGTGGCGGTTGTGAATTGCGTTGCGGCCGCGACGGTTCGTGATTGGCCGATCGTCGTTGTTTTACTGTTTGTCGCCGTCGCGGGTTTGTTCGCCCGCGATTGGGCGCGCGATGTGCGGCGCGAAAGCGAGCGCCTGGCGCTTGTTCCGCTGGATGGCGAGGCGCGATGACTGCAGTGATTGAAAAAGTTACGATCGATTGCGGTCATGATCGGCAGGCGACGCTCTATCTTGGCGATTCCTATTTGATCATTCCCGACGTGACGGACGCGGATGATTGGCGGCTTGACGACGTCGCTTGCGTGATGGATCCGCCCTATAAATTCGACACGTCGGGCGGCGGGAAATTGCGAAAAACCCGCAAAAACATGGATGAAATCGAGGCCGAAGGCTTAAATGAAGGCTTTGACGTTTCGATCCTCGACACCGGCGACGGTCATTGGTGCGCGTCGGCGGTTGTGTTTTGTCACAATGATCAGTTAGCGGAGCTTATGCCGGCGCTAGACGCGCGGTTTCATCGGTTGGCGTTGCTGGCGTGGCGCAAAATCAATCCGATGCCGGTCGCCAATAAGGCTTACGTTCCCGAATTAGAGCCATATCTGCACGGCTGGAATCCCGGCGCGCATCCGGTCGGCGCGTTGCGGGATCTGCGGCGCATTTGGGATGGGCCGGTCGGGGTTAATGAGTTTGATCATCCGACGCAAAAGCCGATCAATTT
>BQJG01000120.1 GCA_021604585.1 Hyphococcus sp. | reverse complement strand
GAAGCCGCAAAGGCGCGCAATCTCGAACTCGCCGCTGACTATCTCGTCATGGCGTCGTGGCTTGCCTATCTCAAGACGAAGATGCTTTTGCCGGTCGCTGACGATGATGGCGACGAACCGACCGCCGACGAAATGGCGGCGCGGCTCGCATTCCAGCTGCTGCGCCTGGAGGCGATGCGCAAGGCGGTCGAAGACCTGCAGAATCTGCCGCAGCAGGGATATGATTTTTTCACGCGCGGCGCGCCGGAAGGCGTGCGGGTCACCCACAAGCCGGACTGGCAGGCCGATCTGCTTGATTTGCTGAAAGCCTATGCGACGCAGCGCATCGCGGCGGTTGATCGCAACTATCACATCGAACCGCCGGCGGTATATTCGATTGAGGCGGCGCGGCAGCGGCTTGAGCGCATTCTGGGCGCGCTGCCTGAATGGACGGAGCTCCGTTCGCTGGCGAAGTCGTATGAGATTGATGCGCCGGGGCCGTCTGTGTTGGCGAGCTCGTTCAATGCGGCGCTAGAATTTGCGAAATCTGGGCGCATTGATTTGCGACAGTTGGGTTCGTTCGAGCCGATCTACATCAAAGCTCGAACCGATAAAATTGAAGTGGGCGAAGGGGAGGCGTCATGATCGAAGACGACGCAGGCCGAAATTTCAGAGGGCTCGACGCCCGCGAAGCGCAAGAGGCCCTGAAAGAAGAATTGGCCGAAGAAATCACCGAAGCGAAGACGCATAAAGAAAACGGAACCGCAGCCGTGACCGAAAAACCAGAAGAAACGCAAACTGAAAAGGCGGAAGCCACCGAAGGCGCATTGCCGGAAGTCGCCGCCGATCCCGTTGTCGAGTGGAGCGAAGAAGAGCTCGCTGAACATGCGCGCATGGTTGAGGCGCTGTTGTTCGCCGCCGCCGAACCACTCGATGAAAAGAGCATTGCCGATCGCTTGCCTACGGGCGCGGCCATATCCGAGCTGATTGCACGCGTTGCGGCTGATTATGAAGGCGGTGGGGTCAATCTCGTGAAAATCGAGCACAAGTGGCGGTTTGTCACGGCGGCGGATGTCGCTCATGTCCTGCAAAAGGAAAAGACGACGCAGCGCAAACTGTCCCGGGCGGCGCTCGAGACGCTGGCGATTATCGCCTATCACCAGCCTTGCACACGCGCTGACATCGAGGATGTGCGCGGTGTTCAGGTCGCCAAGGGCTCTCTCGACCAGCTTCTGGAAATCGGCTGGGTGAAAATGCGCGGCAAACGCCGTGATGCGCCGGGCCGGCCGACCCTTTATGGCACTTCCGAGGGGTTCCTTGAGCATTTCGGGCTGGAAGGTGTTGCCGATCTTCCGGGCCTCGCCGATTTGAAGGCTGCGGGCATGCTGGATGCGCGCCTGCCACCGGGCTTTTCGGTGCCAACGCCTACCGATAGCGACGATGATGATATCGACGAAGATGAGGATTCCGGCGAATTTGCCCAGGATTTCCTTGATGAAGACGCCGATGAGGCTGCGGACGCCTGATTAGCGCCTAAAATTATTGGGTTTTTCGCGTTTGCGTCGCAACCCTTCGCGCATTACCTATAGGCTGCATTCAAGTTGAGAGGCGCATCATGGGCGCAATCGGACCCTGGCAGATTGTCATTATCCTCGTTCTCGCGCTGCTGCTGTTTGGCGGCGGCGGGAAGATTTCGTCGATCATGGGTGACTTCGCCAAAGGCATTAAGTCCTTCCGCAAAGGTTTGAAGGATGATGAAAAATCCGTCGAAGATCGCAGCGAAAGCGCGATGGACGTGACGCCTGCCGAAGAAAAAGACAAAGCGTAGTTGCCCGCGAGCCCGGGCCTGAACCGCCGAGTCGACGTGTGATTGGGCCGACATGAATCTTTTGCCGCAATTTGGTTTTTTTGAACTGGTGTTGATCGCCGTCGTGGCGCTCATCGTGGTTGGTCCAAAAGACTTGCCGAAGCTGATGCGGTCGGCCGGGAAAATGGTGGCGAAAGCACGTAGTCTCGCCGGTGAATTCACGGCGGCATTCGACCAGATGGCGCGCGAAGCCGATATGGAAGAGCTGCGCAAGGAAATCGACGAGCTTAAAAAGAACAACCCGGTTGCCGACGCCAAGCGCGCAGTGGAAGAAACCATCGCGCCGATTGAAAAAGAGATGCGTGAGGAAGCGCGTGAGATCGATAAGGCCGCGCGCGAAGATGCTTCCGGCGAACCGGCAAAGTCATGAGCAAGCCGAAGCGAGACGAAACGCCGTCCGAAGAGGACGAATTGAAAGCGTCATCGGCGCCGCTGCTCGATCATCTTGTTGAACTACGCACCCGTTTAATCGTCTCCATTGGGGCAATCGCCGCCGGCTTTGCGATCTGTTTTATCTTCTCGATTCCGCTTTATGAATTTCTGGTGATCCCGTTTGAGCGTGCGGTAACGGCGGCCGGCGTCGAACCGAAGCTTTATTTTGCACCGCTCGAATTTTTCTTCACCCGCGTGCGGCTGGCGGCGCTGGGCGGCATCGCCCTCGCATTCCCGATTGTCGCCTATGAGATCTACAAATTTGTGGCGCCGGGCCTTTACCGCAAAGAGCGGGCGGCGGCGCTGCCGTTTCTGGCCGCTATGCCGGTATTGTTCACCCTGGGCGCGGCGCTCGTTTATTTCGTGCTGATGCCCTTTGTCATGCGCTTTGCGGTGGGGATGGAGCAGGACGCCGGCTCGGGCTCGGGCGTTTCCATCGAACTGCTGACTCGCGTCGGCGACTATCTTTCGCTGATGACGACCTTGATCATGGCCTTCGGTTTCGCCTTCCAGCTGCCGGTGTTTTTGACCCTGCTGGCGAGCGCTGGCCTCATCAACTCAGCCTTCCTCGTCCGCAACCGCAAAGTCGCAGTCGTTGTCATCTTCATCATCGCCGCGTTCCTGACCCCGCCGGACCCGTTCAGCCAGCTCATCCTCGGCGGCTGCATCATCGCGCTCTATGAGGTTTCGGTTCTCTCCGTGCGCATGGCGGAACAGAAGGTGAAGCAAGCGGCGGAAGAAGCTGACGAGGCGAC
>BQJG01000119.1 GCA_021604585.1 Hyphococcus sp. | reverse complement strand
CTAACGCTGTTGCGGTTCAGCGGCGCGCGAAGCGCGTCCGCTGCAGCCGCTTGTTAGGTATGCAGCCGCAGGCTCTGCGCGCCTGCTCGCTGGTCTGTGCTCGCTCTCGATCACTGCACACGCCCTCTCCGTGGTGTGGCGACTATCGCACGAACCGAGCAGTCCGTGTTGCGGCGCCTGGCGCTGCGCTCGCGGGACGCGGGAGTGGGAGCTGACGCCCCTCGCACGCAGCGTGCTCGAAGCCGGTTGCGCGGGCGCGACTTCGAAGCCCGGCGAGAACTTGGTGTGCGACCGAGCTCGCAGGCTCGAGGCGTGTTGCGCTTCGCGACGGGCTTGGTGCTCGCATCTCTCTCAACCTTAGGTGCGAGACCGATCACACTGCCTACCTAACGCTGTTGCGGTTCAGCGGCGCGCGGAGCGCGTCCGCTGCAGCCGCTTGTTAGGTATGCAGCCGCCGACGCTATGCGCCTGCTAGCTGGTTTGTGCTCGCTCTCGATCACTGCACACGCCCTCCCTGTAGTGCGGCGACTATCGCACGAACCGCGCGGTCCGTGTTGCGGCGCCTAGCTCGATGCTCGCAGGAAGCGGAAGTGGTGGCTGACGCCCCTCGCGCGCAGCGTGCTCGAAGTCGGTTGCGCGTGTTCGACCTCGAAGCCCAACGTGAACTCAGTGTGCGACCGAGCTCGCGGGCTCGAGGCGTGTTGTGCTTCGCGACCGGCTTGGCGCTCGCATCTCTCCCAACCTTAGGTGCGAGACCGATCACACTGCCTACCTAACGCTGTTGTGGTTCAGCGGCGGCGCGCCAGCGCCGTCCGCTGCAACCGCGTGTTAGAGAGTTCGTTCACGACTCCTCAGCGAGGCTGGGCATGAAGACAGGAAGGAACACATCGAGGTGTTCATTCCAGAGAGCGCCCAGGACGCCCAGCAGTGTGTTTGGAAGATTCGCGGGATCTCGACGATCCCCATCGAAGACTCGTAGGTCATCCGCTGTGACCTCGAACAGTGGTTGATGTGCGGCATCATTCCGGAGCTTGCGGAACCAGTTCAGCCGTTCGAATAGGGGGTCGCTTACGATTCCAAGTTCATTAAGGATAAGCAACTGTGCGGAGTGGGAAAACTCACGCTTGTTGGATCGGACTTTGCCCGCGTTCTTCAACTTGGCTTTGATGAGTTCTCCAACCATGAGTTCAAGAAAGCCGTGAGCTACGAGTACCACTGATCGCGAGTTGCCTCGCACGCGGTTTACTTCCATGAACATTCGCATGCCAGTGGAGCGGGAGAGCTCCTCATGCGCCTTGCGATCCGCTGGGGACATGGATGCCGGATCGATCACGCGAGGCTGTGCTTGGTTGCCTTTGGATTCCTGTGACGGCATCAGCTATCTCTCTAACGCTGTTGCGGTTCAGCGGCGCGCGCAGCGCGTCCGCTGCAATCGCTTGTTAGATCAGCAGCCAAAGGGCCGCCGCGCCGACTGGCAAGATTGTGGACTCGCTCGATCACTGCACCCCTCTCAGACTCGAGCGACGAGTATCGCACGAACGCCGGGCAACGTGTTGCTTCCGAAGCTGCCGAGAGCTCGCAGCAACCGTGACCGCGCTCCGAGATCGATCACGCGCTGCATTCTCGAAGCCTTCCGCGAGGTTCGCAACTCGCAAAGACCGCAGCGAGCTCGATAGGCGATTCGGGTGTGGACCTCGCCTGCCATCGCAGCTCACGGCGACGCTCCCGTTCGCGACCTTTCCAAACTTCGCTGCGAGACCGGTCACACTGCCGATCTAACGCTGTTGTGCTTCAGCGGCGCCGCGGAGCGGCGTCCGCTGCAAGCGCGTGTTAGGCATCATGCTCAAGAGCGCCATTCCGCGGACACCTTATCGCTGTGTTCCGAATCGCTTGAGGATGCGACATCCACTGCAAAACGGAGTGGCGCAGTTCCTTCGGGCAGCGGAACAAGCATGCGCTGCTTGCCGCCAGCCTCGATCAAGAACCGTTGCAGCCCCGTTCCGGAGCCGCAGAACCCCATTGGAAGTTCGTGCCACTCTTGATCGACGAACTCCTCGACTTGGAAGATCGGGAAGGTCGCATCGTGGAAGCCCCAGTAGGTGATCGGAACCTCCGCGATATTCGTGAGTTCGAGTTCAACGCCCATCGTGACTCCGGCCTTGCGAGCCACTGTGAAACCGCCACCCGCAAGGCTCATGAGCTGCGGCGTGTTGGCTGTTCCCTCCTGGACGACCAGCAGCGAGCCAAGTGGCGCTGTACTTGCGGAGCTTGGTGCTACGTTCGCTTGCACAGTTGGGGGATGCTGCTCCGCGACCTCGATAGGCGAGTTGTGCTCGCTGCACGCACAAGCGAGCAAGAGAAGCAACGTGAGCGCGGTTCTGATGGAAGCCAATCTCATCTTGTTGCCCTGTCGCATGCCTAACGCTGTTGTGGTTCAGCGGCGCCGCGGAGCGGCGTCCGCTGCAACCGCTTGTTAGGCATCATCGCACCCACGTTCGAACCTCCTGAAGCAAGTTCCAGAACACGAGTTCACCACCGATATCGGCGAAATCGAACGGCCGCCCATTCAGAGCGCCAACATCGACGCGGACATCTTGGCCTCGGAGTTCGAACTTGAGGATCTGTTCATAGGCCCCGCGAGCCTCCCACTTGGGAGTCTGCGAATCGTGCGCAAAGGCGCAGCGGATCATGTACACGAGTGTGCGCATCTGGCCTTGCGGTGACACATCCCGAGCGTTCGCCTGGATGCCGTGATCGGTGAGGGCTGCCTCCATCGCGAGTGCTGCGGATGATGCAGCGTGCGACCAGGCGTTCTGTGCGCCGAGGACAAGATCATCTGGCGTATGGAAGCCGCCGTTCTCGAACGTGATGCTTCCACCGTTCAGCAGAACCACCGTTTCGCAATCGAACTCCTGCTTCTGAACTAGACCTTTCTCAAAGTAGCTCAGAAGCTTGATCGCAAACTCGATCTCTAAGGCAGCCTGATCCAGTCGTTCAGTTGGGCTCCACGGTGCGCTCATTGAGTATGCCTAACGCTGTTGTGCTTCAGCGGCGCCGCGGAGCGGCGTCCGCTGCAAGCGCGTGTTAGGCGACCGGCCAAATCGGTTCATCATCATCTCCGTACAAGTGGCCGAAGCACACGGTAGCGAGAACGCCATACTCGAACTG
>BQJG01000118.1 GCA_021604585.1 Hyphococcus sp. | reverse complement strand
ACTTCGCCGTCTACTCACGCGTCTATCCCTGGGATCATGCTGCCGGGATTTTGATGCTGCGCGAGATTGGCGGGAAGGCGGCCTATCTTGATGATGAAAGCCCCTATGCGCCGCGCTTGACAGTGGGGCGTCCGCTGCTGGCGGCGGGCAATGCTGACAGTTGGGAACGGGTCAGGCGCGAATTAAACCTCGCGTAGCGCGCGCTAATAGTTGCAAGTCAGGCCCGCCCGGAATTTCCGCACCGGCTCTTCGCTTATTGTTGGTCCATGACGCCAGTGGGACAATCTTCAAAACGGCCGATCCGGGCATTCAGTGCGGTGCATAACGCGTTTGCTTCGGCGGCCTCGCCCGATTGGCGCAAGAGCTTAGCAAGTCTCGTTGTCGCTTCTGGCTCAAACGGCGCCTGATCGAGCACGCGGCGGTACCAGATTTCCGCCGCCGCATGGTCGCCAAACCGTTCGTGCTGTTCAGCAATAGAAACGCCGAGCGGCGCGCGCCATGGGCCGATCCGCTGCGGTTCGCTTGGATAAAGCCGGTTCATCGCCGCATACGCGCGCTCGAACCAGCGCAACGCTTCGCGCGGGTCTTCAGCTATCTGATTAAGTTCGCCGAGGTTGATCATCGCCTCCCAGGCGTCGGGGTCAATGTCGATGGCGTCCAGATAAGCATCGCGCGCCAGATTCATGTCGCCATGTGCTGAATAAGCAAAGCCGAGCGCTTTTAAGGCTTCCGGATTTTTCGGTGCGAGCCGCACCGCGCGCGCCGCCATATCGATAGCCCGCGTTGTCAGTTCGCGCGCTTCGGGCGTTTGGTTAAGGCCTCGCGACAGCGCCGATTGCAATGTCGATGCGCTCGGTTCGTCACCGGGCTCGCTTTGCCACCGCACAATCAGTTGGACGAGACTATTGGCGAGGCCTGCCTGTGCTGGCGCATAATCTGGATCCGCTGTAATGGCGCGCTGATAAAGCGCGATCGCCGCTTCGTTGTCGGCGCGAGTAAAGCGCATGTATAAATCATTGGCGCGTTCGGTCAGCGCTGCCGCATTTGACTCTGGCGAATTCGAGGCCGGCTCGGCCGGAGAAAGGGTGAGCCATAGCCCCGCCGCCATTGCTGCGACCGCAACGCTTGCAACAACCATGATTATCCAAGGCCGGCGCCGCTTTTCCGTCGGTGCTGTAGTCTCGCTGCTGACAATAGGCGCAACCGCTGCGATAAGCCGGTAACCGCGTTTGGGAATCGTCTCCACATAGCGCGGCTCGCCTGCGGAATCGCCGAGCGCGCGCCGCAGCTTCGAGACCGCGCGCGCCAGCGTATCGTCGCCGACAGTGACCCCGGGCCACAATGCGACGTCGATTTCCTCGCGCGAAAAAACCTTGCCCGGCTCGCTGTGCAAAAGCACCAGCAGATCCATCACTTTCGGTTCGAGGCTGATGGTTTCGCCATTACGGGAAATCGAGCAAGCGGCCGGATCGGCGCGCCAGTCGCCAATGATAAAAGACTGCAAGAAGCTGGATTGAGTTGTGGTCATGGTTCACTCTTTGGCCGAAAACCCGCATGAATCCTAGCCGTCAGCTTTTCGTCAGGACAAAAGGAAGCGCCGGTCATGGGCCATGGATGAATAATCGCCATAGGAGAGCAGTATTGGTTTCAGTTAGAAGGGATATCCATGATGCGCCGACCCGTCATTTACTTCGCCATCGCGATTTGCACCATTTTCTCAAGGGCTGCGGCTGCCGAAGAGCAAGACTGGTCGCAACTGATTGCGCCCGATGTGGCGCGGGAAGATCTGGCCGCCCTCTATGACGGCCTCAAATCCGGCCACTATGATCTCTACATTCACCGGCCCAAACCCGAATATGACGCCCTGTATCAACAGACCATGGCGTCGCTCGACGCGCCGCTGAGCCGGTTTGAATTTTTCCTGGCCGCCCAGAAATTCACGGCGTTTGGCAATGTGGCCCATGCCCGCATCGATTTTCCGAGCGAGGCTTATGGCGCTTTTCGAGAGGCGGGCGGCAGGAGCATTCCCATATTCCTGCGGATCGTCGATGGCCGCGCCTATGTGGGTGAAGATTATTCGGGGCTCGAAACTGTGTCACCCGGCGATGAAATTCTCTCAATTGACGGGCGGCCAATGTCATTTTGGCTGGAAGAAACCGCGAAACTCATCTCCGCCGACACGCCTTACATTGCACACTCACTGCTGGAATTTTCCTTTCCGATGTATCTGTGGGCTGTGATCGGCGAGCAGGAACAGTTCGAGGTGACGTTCGCCGCCCCAAAGGGAAAAAAGCGAACGGTCACAATCCCGGCGACGACGCGCACCGCGCAACTTGCAGCCGGCGAGGGACAAGATGAGCAATTTGCGCTCGACTTTAATGGGCGCGAATCACGGATGCTGGATGGCGGCGTCGCCTATCTGCGGCCCGGACCGTTTTACAATGTCGAAGACCCCGAAAATCTCTGGGACGCGACGCAGTTCACGGCGTTTATTGATGATGCATTTGCCAGCTATCTTGAGGCGGGCGCACAGAACCTGATCATCGACCTGCGCGACAATCCCGGCGGCGATAATTCCTTTAGCGATCCTATGATCGCATGGATCGCCGACCGTCCGTTCCGGTTTGCGTCGAAATTCCTGATCCGCTCAAGCGATGAAGCAGCCGCGTCCAATCAGGCGCGGCTCGACGCTAGTCCCGGCGCTGTCGAAGGCGTGTCAGGATTGTTTGCGCGGGAATATGCGCGCGTGCCGCGCGGCGAGGTTTTCGAGTTTGAAATCCCGATCGCACATCCGAAAGCGGGGCAGAAATTCACCGGCGAGGTCTATGTGCTCGTTAATCGCCATTCCTATTCCAACGCGGTGAATGTCGCCGCGATTTTTCAGGACTATGGCTGGGGCGTGATCGCGGGAGAGAAGACCTCCGACATGGCGACAACTTATGGCGCGATGGAAAGTTTTACGCTTGTCAATTCCGGTTTCAGCGTCGGCTTCCCAAAGGCGCATATCATTCGCCCGTCTGGCGAGCCCGAGTCTGACGGCGTGACGCCGGACGTTGTCATTGAAACGCCAATTGTCGCCGGCAAGGACGACGCGGTGCTCAAGGCGCTACTAAAAGAAGTAGAGAACGGCGTCCGATAGACGCCGCTACCCTTCCAAATATCCATTGCTTTCCAGATATTCGACAATCCTTGTCGCGGCGGCTTCTGCGGAAATCTCCGCCGTGTTGAGATCGAGTTCAGCGTTTTCAGGCGCTTCATAATCGCTGTCGATGCCGGTGAAGTTCTTGATTTCGCCGCGGCGCGCGCGTGCGTAGAGCCCTTTGACGTCGCGCTGTTCGCAAACTTCCAGCGGCGTTGAAATGAACACTTCGATAAACTCGTCAT
>BQJG01000117.1 GCA_021604585.1 Hyphococcus sp. | reverse complement strand
ATCGCCTTTTGCACATGCAGGCGGTTTTCCGCTTCTTCGTAAGCGATGCAGTTCGCCGAATCGAATACCGCGTCGGTCATCTTCACATTGCGGCGCATAGGCAGACAGTGCGAGACCAGTGCGTTATTAGTCATCGCCATTTTTTCTTCGTCGACAATGAAATGCCTGAAGCGGTCGCGAATGCCTTTTTCGGGCGCCCAGTTTCCGAAGAACGGAAGCGCGCCCCAGCTTTTCGCATAGACCACATCGGCGCCGTCATAAGCTTCTTCAATCGAATGCGAGATGGTCAGCGCATGGCCATGCGCGCCCGCGTCCTTCGATGCTTGGTCAATGTAACGGTCGTCGAGAATATAATCCTCGGTCGGACAGAGAAGCGTCGGTTTCATCCCGAATTTCGCCGCGATCATCAGCGCCGAATTGGCGACGGCGGTGTTCAAAGGCTTGGGGTGGTAAGTCCATGTCAACAGGAACTTCTTGCCGTCGAGCGGGCCGAGCCGTTCCTGCAGCGCCATCACATGGGCCATCTCCTGACAGGGATGGGTGATGGTCTCCATATTGATCACCGGCACATCGGCGTATTTCGCGAAGGCGTTGAGGATCTTGTCTTTCCGGTCCTCTTCCCAGTTCTGGAATTTAGGGAACGCGCGGATGCCGATCATGTCGCAATAGCGCGACAGCACTTTCGCCGCCTCTTTCACATGCTCCTCGGCGTCGCCATCCATCACGGCGCCGTCCTCGAATTCGAGCGGCCACATGCCCCCCGACGGCGACAGGACCACCGCATGGCCGCCGAGCTGCTGCGCGCCCACATCGAAGGAGGTCCGGGTTCGCAGACTGTTATTTAAGAACAGCAGAGCGATGGTTTTGCCCTTCAAAGCATCCCCGTAAGGCGAGGTCTTGAGGCTCCGGGCGTCATCAATCATCGTTTGAAGCTCCGGGCGGGACCAATCGGCGGTGTTGAGAAAGTGTTTCATTCTGGCTCTTTAGCCGCCCGGGACAATGAAACCAAGCGCCTCGATCCGGTGAATTTTGGGGAAAAACCTGAGGCCCCGCCTGACCGATTCGCAGGTGACAGGATCGAGCGAAACAGAATAGTTTCCAATTCCTTAACCAGCGGGCTTATTGGCGCGTAGCACGCAGGGGTGGTATTTGTCTGAGCTGGCGCAACGATTGCGCTAAATCGCCCGCCTCGTTTCTGGCGGTTGGGTCATTGGCGAAACGGCGAGCGGGTTGGCGGCAAACGATGGCGGAAGAGAAGAATCAGGACGGAGAGACGCTCGCAGCGCGCATTGACGCGCTCTCGCCGCGCCGTCTCGCTATTCTGACCGGCGCCTTTCTGATCGCCCTCGCCGCCCTTTTCCTGTTTGAGCTGAATGAGAAAGCCGCCCTGCGCGAAACCGAAACCCAGCTCCGCCTGGCGCAGGCGGCGAGCGACGGCGCCGCAGCGCTCAACATTTCCATCATGACTGGCGCCCCGGTGCGCGAGACCATGACCAGCGTGCGGCCCGGCGGCTTCACCGCGCTGTTTCACTTGTCGCCCTCCGGCGACATTCTCACCGCCGATGGCCGCACCGATTTAATCGACATTCCAGCAGGATCATTGCGCGCGCTTGATTTTGACGGCGCCAGCGAAGCGCGGCTCGATTTGCCCGGCGGGCCCATCGCCATCGCCTGGCGGCGTCTTGATAATGGCGATGCGTTTTTAGTCGCCGCGCCGGCGCGCGACATGTTCGACCGGTCGCGCGTGTGGGTTTTATACGCAGTGATCTTCGGCGCGATCACATTAGTCATTGCTTCGCTGATGGCGGCGTTCATTCGCCAGTCGCGCGCGGCGGGCAGCGCAGCCCACGCGCTTTCCACCCTGACCGAATTCAATGCAGCGCTGGTCGGCGGGCGGTGCAGCCCGTGGTTTTACGATCATAAAGACCGTACGGTGCATCTGACCAAGGCGTTCCTGCAACCGCTTGGCCTTTCCGCGCGCGACCGCAAATTCACCATGCGCGAGATTTCTGCGCTGGTGCATCCGCAGGATTTGCGCACGGCGCTGGCGGTGATTTCCGGCGAACCGTCTGGCGTTTCGGAAGGCGTTGTCCGCGTGCGCGAACCGGGCGGCGGCTGGTCGCGCAGCTATTTCCGCACCTCGCCCGAGGCGACGCGGTTTCATCGCGCTGGTGTTGCGTTCGATCTGGTCGGCGCGGCGACCCTGGCGCCGGGCGCGGCGATTGCTGAAACGCGGTTGCGCGATGCGATCGAAAGCATCCCCGAAGCCTTTGTCTTGTGGGACGCGCAGTCGCGCCTCGCAATCTGGAACAAGCGCTTCGCGGCGATCTTCCGCATTCCGGCGAAAGTGTTGAAAGCCGGCCTGACGCTCGATGAAGTCGTAACGGCGGCCGGTGTCGCCGGTGATGTGCTCGCCGCGCATTTCGGCCCACTCGATGATCTGGCGCAGGAAAATTTAGAAGTCGCTCTGCCCGGTTCGCGCTGGGCCCATGTCTCGCGCCGCAAGACGGCCGAGGGCGGTTATGTTTGCGTCGCCACCAATGTGACCGACTTGAAACGCCGCGCCTGGGCGCAAAAGAAAAAAGAACGCGAGTTGCAGCACACGGTCGAAGACCTCGAAAGCTCGCGCGTCGAACTTTCCGAAGCGTTGCGCAAATATGAATATGAGAAATACCGCGCCGAAGAAGCGAGCCGTTCCAAGAGCGAATTCCTCGCTAATATGAGCCATGAGCTGAGAACGCCGTTGAATGCGATCAACGGCTTTTCCGAAGTGATGCAGTCGGAACTTTATGGCCCGCTCGGCGATGTGAAGTATAAAGAATATGTCTCCGACATTCTTTCCAGCGGGCGGCACCTGCTCGAGCTGATCGACGACATTCTCGATATGTCGAAAATCGAAGCCGGCAAGCTGGCGCTGGAACCCAAACGTATCGAGCTTGAGAAAATCCTCAATGAAAGCGCGCGGCTGGTGTCGAAACGCGCGGCGGATGCGGGCGTTAAACTCACCGCCTCCGTCGGTCACGCGCCCGCCGTATGGGCCGACAGCCGCGCGGTAAAACAGGTTGTTCTGAATTTGCTCTCCAACGCGCTGAAATTCACGCCGCGCGGCGGCGAAGTGACGTTGACCGCCGAAGCCGATCTCGACGGCGTCACGGTGATCATCGCCGATTCAGGAACCGGCATTGACCGCGCCAAGCTGACCAAACTCGGCGCGCCGTTTGAACTGACCGAGTCGCATTTCTCACGCACCGGGTCGGGCTCAGGCATCGGTCTCGCGCTGTCGAAATCGCTGATGGACATGCAGGGCGGCATTCTCGCGCTCGCCTCGCAACCGGGCAAAGGCACCGTCGCCTGCGCCACTTTCCCGCGCCGCAAGGAAGCGAAAGTCCGCCTGCCGCAATTCATCCGCAAGGAAGCGCATGTGTTGACGGGCCGCGATGCAACGCCGGCGCAAGTCGTTGCAACGCAGGCGGCGGAGTAGG
>BQJG01000116.1 GCA_021604585.1 Hyphococcus sp. | reverse complement strand
TCCGTCCGATCACCAATATGGCAATGGCGTTGCGATCTTCACCCGCAATGGCGCGGCGGCGCGCGAGTTCGCCGCCAAGGTCAATGTCGGCATGGTCGGCGTCAACGTGCCGATTCCGGTGCCGGTCGCCTATCACACATTCGGCGGCTGGAAGCGCTCGGGCTTCGGCGACACCAACCAGCACGGTCCGGAAGGCGTCAAGTTCTGGACCAAAGTCAAAACCATCACCCAACGCTGGCCCGAAGATGTTCAGGGCTCGGAGTTTGTCATCCCGACGATGGAGTAGGGGGCGCAATTCGGCAAGAAAAATTAGGAGGAGACAGTGATCAGAAAAATTTTTGCGTCTTTTATCTTGTGTCTTCTATCTTCAGGCGTTGCTGTTGCTGGAACACCCATACTCAAAACAGAGAAATGCCCAATAGGGGGCGAGAAAGTCTTGATCACGACGACAGACGCGTGCTCTGTTTTCAGTAGAAACAGAACAATGGCGTTCCAGAATTACTCGTCTTGTGATTTTGTGACCCGTCTTCCCCAATGTCCTAAAAATAAGCTGCCTTTATACAAGGAATTCAGTAAAGAGGACCTAGAAGATATCAAAATCTTCATGGGTACGAAGGAGTACAGAAAACTCCAAGAACAGTCACGATATCTGATCGCCTATTTCGTCGAGCAAAATTTGCAGACGCCTACCGAATGGCTTGATCCGTTCAGCTTGTTGCTGAGCGGGATTTGGTATGATGGCGTCAACACTTACGATGATGCTGAATATATTTCGATCTTGTTGCAAGAGGCGGCGCCCGCTATCGGCAAGGCCGATCTAGGTGAACAGCCTTACATTACGGCTATAGCTGCCTACCTGAATTCTTGGTTTGGCGACGTAGAGGATGCGCGAGGATTGTTGGATTCGATTTCTCCGAACATTTTGCTGGAGGATGAATATCTGAGAATCTATGTTGAAAAGATTGAAGAGTGTATGGCTGCCGGACGCACCGACCGATGCAGTCCTGATTCCCTCATACGTTTTGACGATTTATTGTCCGATGAATGAACCGGGTTTTGAGAAATACTTATAGTTGTGGAATGACCTATGCAAACTGACAAAGGCCCATCGAAAAAACTTACCGGCAAATGCATGTGCGGGGCGGTGGCGTTCGAGTTTCGCGCAGACCGGGAAGACGTCTCGGCCTGTCATTGCGGTCAGTGCCGCGCCTGGAGCGGACATTATTGGGCCTCGCTCAATGCGCCGTATGAATCGCTCAAGATAAGGAAGGGCGATGAGGCGCTCGGCTGGTATAAATCCTCCGACTACGCCCGCCGCGGCTTCTGCAAGGAATGCGGTTCAACCCTGTTCTGGCATGCGGAAAAGCTCGACGACTACAAGCACCGCATCGCGATCGCCGCTGGAACGATAGAAGGCAGCGCGCCAATGCAACTGGCCGAGCACATCTTTGTCGGGAGCAAAGGACATTATTACGAGATCGCCGACGACTTGCCGCAAAAAGACACCTATTGAGACAATGGAAGCCGGCTGCATTCAATCCGAATGGGCTCGGCGAGAGTGAGCTGGACTGCATTTTAGGAGAAGCGTGAATGGCCAGATTGACAGATCCCAGGCTGTCGGGGCGATGTCTGTGCGGCGCGATTGAGTTTTCTTTCGACGCCTCGCGCATTGATCATCCCAGCGCTTGCCATTGCGGACAGTGCCGTCGTTGGTCCGGCCATGTCTGGGCCTCGCTCAACGCGCCGAAGGCGGATTTCTCCATCAACAAGGGCGAGGACAAACTCGCATGGTTCGCCTCGTCGGACTTTGCGCGGCGCGGCTTCTGTTCGGCTTGCGGCGCATCGCTGTTTTGGGACGGCCACGGCGTTCCGCATGAAAAGGACAAAATCTCCGTAGCGCTGGGCGCTCTCGATGCGCCGACGGGCCTCGGGCTCGAAGAGCATATTTTTGTTGCGGACAAGGGTGACTATTACGACATTGCCGATGGCCTGCCGCAAAAAGAAACGTATTAGGAGCGCATCAAAGGTGTTTGGAGTTGACGTCGCCGATATCGGCACGATGAACCATTGGGTGCTGTTTGGCGCGCTTTTCCTGACCCCGTTCCTGCAGGAAGATTTTGGCGTAATCCTCGCCGCCGCCGCATCGCTGGCGGGCGCGGCGCCGACGGCGTTTCTGGCGGCGGCTATTCTCACCGGGCTCATTGCGTCGGACGCCTGGAAATACTGGATGGGCCGTCTCGCGCGGCGCTATCAATGGGCGCATAAATTCGCTGAGAAACCGGGCGTCTCCATCGCCGGCGACCTGATCCGCAAGGAGTTCCTGCAGACCATGCTGACGGCGCGGTTCGTTCCCGGCACGCGCATCCCGACCTATATCGCCGCCGGCTTTTTCAAGGCGCATTATCCGAAATATGTTCTGACGCTCGCATTCACTGCGTCGCTTTATATCTGCGTTGTTTTCGGCTTGTTTCATACAGTTGGCGCCGTGGCGGGGGAGGAAGCGATTGCCTGGCTGCCTTTCGTCGCTATCGGGCTGGTTTTGTCCTATATTTTATTCCGCTGGTTCAACCATCGCCGCAAACATGAAGGCGTGATGACGCCGTTATCAAAAGAACGCGATCACCCGATGCCCGGCATGCCGGGTTTCGAGGGCACGCCACTGGAAGAAGAAGAGGAGTAGCGCATGGATTTCGCGCTGAATGACGAACAACAGGCCATTCAGGAAATGGCGCAGCGTTTCGCCGCCGACGAACTGGCGCCGCACGCCGCTGAGTGGGACGAGAAGAAACACTTTCCCGTCGATGTCATCAAGAAGTCGGCGGAGCTTGGTCTTGCCGGAATTTACACGCGCGAAGATGTTGGCGGCTCGGGGCTCGGCCGCCTTGACGCGGCGCTGATCTTTGAGGCGCTGTCGGCCGGCTGCACGTCGACAGCGGCCTATATCTCCATCCACAATATGTGTTCATGGATGATCGACCGTTTCGCATCTGAAGAATTGCGCCAGAAATATTGTCCGAAGCTGACCTCGATGGAGATGGTGGCGAGTTATTGCCTCACCGAACCGGGCTCGGGTTCTGATGCGGCGGCGCTGAAAACAAAAGCCGTCAAAGATGGCGACCACTATGTGCTGAACGGCTCGAAAGCGTTCATCTCCGGCGCAGGCGTTTCCGATCTTTATGTGGTGATGGTGCGCACCGGCGAAGACGGGCCGAAAGGCATTTCCACCGTGCTGGTCGAAAAAGGAACGCCGGGGCTTTCCTTCGGCGCCAATGAGCGCAAGATGGGCTGGCAGTCACAACCGACCGCGATTGTGTCCTTCGACAATTGCCGCATCCCGGTTTCTAATCGCGTCGGCGATGAAGGCGAGGGCTTCAAATTCGCCATGATGGGGCTCGATGGCGGGCGCCTCAATATCGCGGCCTGTTCACTGGGAACCGCCAATGCGGCGCTGAAGGCCGCCCTCGACTATTCCAACGAACGCAAGGC
>BQJG01000115.1 GCA_021604585.1 Hyphococcus sp. | reverse complement strand
AAGTTCCCTCCGTTACCTGCGGCACCCACGGCAAACAGCCGCAGACATTTGTTTGCGTCCATATTGTCGACTCCATTCGTGAAGGCGAGGCGAAGGGCTTCTGGTGGTCGCGCGGGCCGGACGGTGTCTGGGACGCGGTCTGCACCGAGTGCAACAATCTCAGCCAGGAAGCCTTCGAAGCCATGGGCGACGAAAATATCGCTGTTATCTGTCTCGGCTGTTTCGAGGACGCTGCCGTGCTCAACGAAGTCGATCTCGATTAAGCCTCCATCCGGGGAGTCATTCCATGAAGCATTTTTTGTCTATTGTGGCGCTGCTGTTGCTGCCGGCCTGTACGCCCGCTGAACAAACCCAAATCGAAAGCGCGGCGGTAAGCACCGAAGGCATAGCGGTCGCTCAGGATAAACTTCGCGCGAAACAGCAAGTGCTTCTCGACCGCTATTTTGAAAATTACAAAGCTAAAAATGTCGACGCCATGCTGGCGCTGTTCGATGAGGACATCATCGGCGTGCTGTATCCGACGACATTGTTCGGACGGGGCATTGACGCGGCCCGGCCGGGCATTGAAGGCGATTACGCCGCCCGGCCCGATGCCTATGCGGAGATGCCGCACCGCTACCGGATCGCTGCGGACAAATGGGTGACCTTCGGCGAGTCGGTGAATGGCGACGAGCGCGCGCCCTTGATGATTCTCTTCGATTTTGATGAGGCAGGGGAGAAAATCGAAGCCACCTATACGCAGATTGCTTTCGCTGGATTCATCGACGGGCCTTCCGTGGAGGAACCCACGGCGGGGATGGAGGCCGCCTTCGACCGCACCTTCGCAGCTCTCAAAGCCGTCAATTTCGCCGCCGCCGCCGAAGAAATGGGCCCGGACGCCGCCCTCTACGCCTATCCGCCGGCTGATATTGCCGACCACCAGCCGGTCATTTCCGGGGCCAGCGATGTCGCCAGCGTTCTCGCCTTCAAATGGGGCGAGGGGGCGTGGCGAGACGACACTTTCGTTTCCCGCTATATGCAGTATGTCTTTGTCGCAATTCCAGGCGAGGGACTGGATCGGGCGGCGCTGTTCACTTTCGGCGCAGACCCAGCCTCGCCGGACTACGAGAAAATTACGCGGGTCGATGTAATGGGCCCGTCTGGAGGATAAGACCCATGGCGAGCCGACGCCCCGCAAAAGACCAGCCCGCGTCCTTTACCTGGACGTCCGAAAACCAGAGCTGGTGCGATGCGCAGATCAATAAATATCCGGAAGGCCGGCAGGCGTCCTGCGTGATACCGTTCCTCTGGCGCGGCCAGAAACAGGAAGGTTGGTGCACCATCCCGATGATGGAGGCGATCGCGAAGCAGCTCGATATGCCCTACATCCGCGTCTACGAAGTCGCGAGTTTTTACACCATGTTTTACCTCGCACCGGTGGGCGAATATTTTGTCCAGCTCTGCGGCACGACGCCTTGCATGCTGCGCGGATCGAACGAGCTGCGCGACGTCTGCAAGCGCGTCATCGGCGAGGAAAATCACGTCAGCACGGATGGCAAGTTTTCCTGGCTCGAAGTCGAATGTCTCGGCGCCTGCACTAATGCGCCGATGATCCAGATTTCGACCAAGGATGGCGACCATTATTACGAAGACCTGACGCCGGAAATTCTCGAAGACCTGCTGGGCAAGCTCGCCCGTGGCGAGAAAGTCAAAATCGGCACGCAGCATCCGAACCGGCACACCTCAGACCCCGAAGGCGAAAACACGACGCTGCTCGATCCGTCGCTCTACGACGGCAGCCGCGCAAAACCGCTGAAGGAAATTCCGAACTCCGCGCCGAAAGCCCCGGCGGAGTAGGCGACGTGGAAACACCCGAAGACAACAAGCGCAATGAGGCCATCAAAGGGTTGATCAACATCGCCCTGTTTGAAGGTTTTGTGCTGCTGGCTGTCGTCGGTATTTATCTGAAGACGAACAACCTCACACACCTCATCGGCGGCGTTGTCGCAACTATCATCTGTTTCGCACCCGTGACGTTGCGCTGGGTTCGCGAACATGGCGACGCGCTGAAGGCGACACCGGGCGAGGACAGCCATGGTTGAGGATCGCAAGCAAAGCCCGCATTACATTCCGGAATTGGATCCCGAGAATCCTGAAAGCGGTCCCAAAATGAAGCAGCGCTTCTTGTGGTGGCTGCTTATCGTCGGGTTCGCGTTTATATCTGGTGGTGTGGTTACCTACCAAAGCGGTTACGAAAAGATTGGACTCATCTTGGGCGTGATCGGCATTCTGCTGCTCGCGCCTTTCCTGCCCGGCATCGGCTGGTAAAAGACAATACCTCATTGACTCGAATGGTTTGAACAATGCTCGAAGATAAAGACCGGATATTCACCAATCTCTACGGCCTGCATGACTGGCGGCTGGAAGCGGCGAAGCAGCGCGGCGCCTGGAACGGCACGGCGGATCTGATGGCGCTGGGGGAGGACTGGATCATCCAGCAGGTAAAGGATTCCGGTTTGCGCGGTCGCGGCGGGGCGGGGTTTCCGACGGGCCTTAAATGGTCGTTCATGCCGAAGGAAGTGAAAGACCGGCCGCATTATCTGGTGGTCAACGCCGACGAGTCCGAACCAGGCACCTGCAAGGACCGCGAGATGATGCGTCACGATCCGCATCTCTTCATCGAGGGCTGTCTCATCGCGTCTTTCGCCATGAAAGCGAACGCCTGTTACATCTATATTCGCGGCGAATATGTGGACGAGCGCAACAATCTCCAGGCCGCGATTGACGAAGCCTATGCGGCGGGTCTCGTCGGCAAGAATGCTTGCGGCTCGGGATTCGATTTCGACGTTTACGTCCATCACGGCGCTGGCGCTTATATTTGCGGCGAGGAAACTGCGCTGCTCGAAAGCCTTGAAGGCAAGAAAGGCCAGCCGCGCCTGAAGCCGCCATTCCCTGCGGGCGCCGGTCTCTATGGTTGCCCGACGACGGTCAACAATGTGGAATCAATTGCGGTGGTGCCGACGATCCTGCGCCGCGGGGCCGGGTGGTTCCGCAAGTTCGGCCGCGACAATAATCATGGCACAAAAGTCTTTTGCATCTCCGGTCACGTCAATCGTCCGTGCAATGTGGAAGAAGCCATGTCGATTCCGTTGCGCCAGTTGATCGATACCCATTGTGGCGGCGTCCGGGGCGGCTGGGACAATCTGAAAGCCGTCATTCCGGGTGGTTCGTCGGTGCCCTGCATGCCGCAGCATGTTTGCGACGATGTGCTGATGGATTTCGATGCGCTGAAGGATTTGAAAACCGGCCTCGGCACGGCGGCGGTGATCGTCATGGACAAGTCCACCGATATTGTCCGCGCGATTGCGCGCATCAGCTATTTCTACAAACATGAAAGCTGCGGCCAGTGCACGCCTTGCCGCGAAGGCACGGGCTGGATGTGGCGTGTGCTCGAACGCATGGCGATCGGCGATTCCACTACGGAAGAAATCGACAAGCTGCTGGAAGTTTCAACCCAGATC
>BQJG01000114.1 GCA_021604585.1 Hyphococcus sp. | reverse complement strand
TCCCATCGTGCGGGTTAGCGACGCCATGATCGGCATTGAAGACACCGATGTTGAGCTCGCTAAGCAAGCCTATAAACCGGCCTGGGCGATCGAAGGCGGGTACGGCGCGCGCGGCGCCGACCGGCCCGATTTCGCCAGCGTTGGGGTAAGCCTGACGATCCCGCTCTTCACCGGCAAGCGCCAGGATCGCGCATTGTCGGCGGCGCGCAAGGACAAGTCCGCAGCAGAACTTGATCGCGCGACGACATTGCTCGACATGAGGCGCGATCTTGTGCGCGCCTATGCCGACTGGACGCAACTGGATCGGCGCGTTGCGCTTTATGATGACGCCGTCATCAAGCGCGCCAATGAGACCGCCGACGCATCGGTTTCCGCCTATGGGGGCGGGCTTACGGATTTTCCAGAACTCATTCGCAGCCAGCTCGCCGAACTCGACGCAGAACTGAAACGCCTCGAATTGCGCATTGAGCGAGCGAAAGCCTGGGCTCGGCTTTCTTATCTCGCAGGAGACGACCAATGACAAAGCTTCGCATTATCATCATTTTATTGATCGTAATTGGCGCCGCGGGCGCATTCTTCCTGTTGCGGCAAGGCGGCGGCCATTCCTCTATGAAAATGGCGGACAGCGGCGAACGCAAGATCGCCTATTGGGTGGCGCCGATGGACCCGAATTACCGGCGCGACAAGCCCGGCAAATCGCCCATGGGGATGGAACTTATCCCTGTTTATGAAGGCGGCGAAAATAGCGGCGGCGAACCGTCGCTAAAAATAAATCCCGCAGTCGTTCAGAATATTGGCGTAAAGACGCGAGACGTGATGCGCGAGGATATGGCGCGCGACATCAATACGGTCGGCTCGATCATGATCGACGAAGAAGCGCGATCCGATATTCACGTTCGCACTGAAGGCTGGATTGAAAAACTGCATGTTGACGCGGTCGGCGAGAAAGTCGAAGCTGGCGATGTTCTGTTCGAACTCTATGCGCCGGCGCTGGTTGCGGCGCAGTCGGAATTCATCCAGGCGCTGAAAATCGGGCGTGCGCCGTTGATTGCGGCGGCGACGGAACGTTTGACAGCACTCGGCATGAGCGCCGATCAGATCGCGGAATTGAGGCGCACACAAACGACAATGCGCCGCGTCGCGGTAAAGGCGACGCAATCGGGCGTTGTCACCATGCTGAACGCCCGCGACGGCATGTATCTCAAACCCAGCGACATGGCTTTGCGGCTCGCAGACCTTTCGAATGTCTGGCTCATTGCCGACGTGTTCGACACGGAAGCGGCCTGGGTCGCTGCCGGCGACCACGCGGTCATGACCTTGCCGGCGTTTCCTGGCGAGACATGGGAAGGCGAGGTCGACTATGTCTACCCGACCGCTGAAATGATGACCCGCACGGTGCAGGTGCGGTTGCGATTTCCCAATCCCGGCGACCGCTTGCGGCCGAACATGTTCGCCAATGTGGCGATCGGCGCTGAGTCAAAGCAACAGGTGCTGACCATTCCGCAATCTGCCGTGATCCGGTCGAGCAGGGGCGATCGCGTCATTCTTGCATTGGGCGAGGGACGTTTTCGCCCGGCGGAAGTCAAAACCGGCATGGAGAGCGGCGGCAAGGTCGAAATTCTTGCAGGTCTCGTGGAAGGCGAGCAGGTCGTCGTCGAAAGTCAGTTCCTGATCGATTCCGAAGCGAGCCTCGATGCCGGATTGCTGCGCATGGCGCCGCCCGAAAACGAGGAGACCACGCCGATGGAGAGTGACGGCATGTCCATGTCGGAGATGAACATGTCGGCCGATGACATGAAAGAGACAAACGCAGTCGGCGCCGAAGGCCGCGTCGTCTCTGTCGATATGGAAGCAAAAAGCATCACCATAGATCACGAACCTGTGCCAGAAATCGGCTGGCCGTCCATGGTGATGGCGTTCAAGGCCCCTTCGAACATCGACTTGATGAACGTCAAAGCCGGCGAACCGGTGCGCTTCGCGTTCCGCGAGACAGAAACAGGTTATGAACTCGACATGATCGAACCAATGCCGAAACCTGCAGGAGACGAGCAATGATCTCCCAGATTATTCGCGGTTCGATTGAAAACCGATTCCTTATCATTGTCGGGGCGCTGTTTCTCGCGGTCGCTGGCGTCATTTCTTTGCGCTCGACGCCGCTCGACGCCATTCCCGATCTTTCCGACGTGCAGGTCATCATCAAGACCAGCTATCCAGGGCAGGCGCCGCAGGTCGTAGAAGACCAGGTGACCTATCCGCTGGCGACGGCGATGCTCGCAGTGCCCGGCGCCAAAACCGTGCGCGGCTATTCCTTTTTCAATGATTCTTTCGTCTACATCATTTTTGAAGATGGAACGGATCTTTACTGGGCGCGCTCGAGGGTTCTCGAATATTTAAGTCAGGTTGCGCCGCAATTGCCGGATGCGGCTAAGCCTGCATTGGGCCCGGACGCCACGGGCGTCGGCTGGATCTATCAATACGCGCTCGTTGACAAGACCGGCCAGCACAATCTCGCTGATCTGCGGTCGCTGCAGGACTGGTTCCTGAAATATGAGCTTCAGACTATCGAGGGCGTTTCCGAAGTCGCCGCCATCGGCGGCATGGTCAAACAATATCAGGTGGTCGTCGATCCAAACCGGTTGCGGTCATTTGGCATCCCACTGGCGGATGTTCGCCGCGCTATCGAGCGCGGCAACATGGAATCAGGCGGACGTGTCGTTGAAATGGCGGAGGCGGAATATATCGTCCGCGCCGGCGGCTATGTGGAATCGATCGAAGATTTGCAGCGGATCCCGTTGCGCGTCAGCGATGCGGGAACGCCGATCCTGCTGCGCGATGTCGCGGACGTGCGGCTCGGGCCGGAGCTGCGGCGCGGCGTCGGCGAACTTAACGGCGAGGGCGAGGCGGTTGGCGGCGTCATCATCATGCGCGCCGGCGGCAACGCCGAAGCGACGATCAAGCTCGTTAAGAAGAAGCTCGAAACCCTGAAGGCGGGTCTGCCGGAAGGCGTCGAGCTGGTGACGACCTATGATCGATCGAAGCTGATCGAGCGCGCTGTCGAAACGTTGCAAGGCAAACTGCTTGAAGAATTCCTCATTGTTGCGCTGGTCTGCGCGCTGTTTCTTTATCATTTGCGATCTGCGCTTGTTGTTGTGATCAGTCTGCCTTTGGGCGTGCTCGCGGCGTTTATCGTCATGAATGCACAAGGAATCACCGCCAACATCATGTCGCTCGGCGGCATTGCGATTGCCGTTGGCGCCATGGTCGACGCCACCATTGTCATGATCGAGAATGTGCACAAGAAACTTGAAGAAAATGGCGACGTCGAAGGGAATGCACGATGGCGGTTGATCGCCGACGCTTGCGTCGAGGTCGGGCCGCCATTGTTTTTTTCGCTGATGATCATCACGCTCAGCTTTACGCCGATCTTTGCCCTGCAGGCGCAGGAAGGAAGACTGTTCTCGCCGCTTGCTTTCACCAAGACTTACGCCATGGCGGCGGCGACGATCCTGTCTGTGACTTTGGTTCCGGTGCTGATCGGGCTGCTCGTGCGGGGACGCATCTCTCCTGAACACAAAAACCCGGTCAACCGGTTGCTCACGCGCGGCTACCGGCCGGTGATTGGATTTGCATTGCGCCGCCCTTGGGCGACGATCGCCGCCGCCGCATTGCTGATGGCGAGCATGGCGATCCCGGCGAGCCTCATTGGCGGCGAATTTATGCCCGATCTTGATGAAGGGGATCTTCTCTATATGCCAAGCGCCTATCCGGGGATTTCCGCCGGAAAAGTCGCTCAAGT
>BQJG01000113.1 GCA_021604585.1 Hyphococcus sp. | reverse complement strand
TCCCATCGTGCGGGTTAGCGACGCCATGATCGGCATTGAAGACACCGATGTTGAGCTCGCTAAGCAAGCCTATAAACCGGCCTGGGCGATCGAAGGCGGGTACGGCGCGCGCGGCGCCGACCGGCCCGATTTCGCCAGCGTCGGCGTCAGCCTGACCATCCCGCTCTTCACGGGCAGGCGTCAGGACCGCGCCTTGTCGGCGGCGCGCAAGGACAAGTCAGCTGCAGAACTTGATCGCGCGACGACTTTGCTCGATATGCGCCGCGATTTAGTTCGCGCTTATGCCGACTGGACGCAACTGGACCGGCGCGTTGCGCTTTATGATGACGCCGTCATCAAGCGCGCCAATGAGACCGCAGACGCTTCCGTTTCCGCCTATGGGGGCGGGCTTACGGATTTTCCCGAACTCATTCGCAGCCAGCTCGCCGAACTCGACGCAGAACTCAAACGCCTCGAATTGCGCGTCGAACGCGGCAAGGCGTGGGCGCGGCTTACCTATCTCGCAGGAGACGATCAATGACAAAACTTCGCATGATCATCATTTTATTGGTCGCAATTGGCGCAGCAGGCGCGTTCTTCCTGTTGCGGCAAGGCGGCGGCCATTCCTCCATGAAAATGGCGTATAACGGCGAACGCAAGATTGAATATTGGGTGGCGCCGATGGATCCTAACTATCGGCGGGATAAACCCGGCAAGTCGCCCATGGGGATGGAGCTTATCCCTGTTTATGAAGGCGGCGAAAATAGCGGCGGCGAACCGTCGCTGAAAATAAACGCATCCGTCGTACAGAACATCGGCGTTAAAACTGCGGATGTCGCGCGCGAAGACATGGCGCGCGACATCAATACGGTCGGCTCGATCATGATCGACGAGGAAGCGCGATCCGATATTCACGTTCGCTCCGAAGGCTGGATTGAAAAACTTCACGTTGAAGCCGTCGGCGAGAAAGTCGAAGCTGGCGATGTTCTGTTCGAACTTTACGCGCCGGCGCTCGTCGCCGCGCAGTCGGAATTCATCCAGGCGCTGAAAATCGGGCGTGCGCCGTTGATTGCGGCGGCGACGGAACGTTTAACAGCGCTCGGCATGAGCGTCGATCAGATCGCGGAATTGAGGCGTACACAAAAGACAATGCGCCGCGTGGCTGTGGCAGCGCCGCAATCGGGCGTCGTCACCATGCTGAACGCTCGCGACGGCATGTATCTGAAGCCCAGCGACATGGCTTTGCGGCTCGCTGATCTCTCAAATGTCTGGCTCATCGCCGACGTCTTCGACACGGAGGCCGCCTGGGTTTCGGCCGGCGACCATGCGGTTATGACCTTGCCGGCGTTTCCCGGCGAAACATGGGAGGGCGAAGTCGATTATGTCTACCCGACCGCTGAAATGATGACCCGCACGGTGCAGGTGCGCTTGCGGTTTCCCAATCCCGGCGACCGCTTGCGGCCGAACATGTTCGCCAATGTGGAGATCGGCGCCGAACCCAAGGAAGGCGTCCTGACCATTCCGCAATCGGCGGTCATCCGGTCGAGCAAGGGCGATCGCGTCATTCTCGCATTGGGCGACGGAAGGTTTCGCCCGGCGGAAGTCAAAACCGGCATGGAAAGCGGCGGCAAGGTCGAAGTCCTTGCAGGGCTTGCAGAAGGCGAGCGCGTTGTCATTGAAAGCCAGTTCCTGATCGATTCCGAAGCAAGCCTCGATGCCGGATTGCTGCGCATGGCGCCGCTCGAAAACGAGGAGACCACGCCGATGGAGATGGACGGCATGTCCATGTCGGAGATGAATACGCCGGCGAATGACATGAAAGAGAGTGATGCGGTTGGCGCTGAAGGCCGCGTCGTCTCGGTCGACATGGATGCAAAAAGCGTCACCATCGATCATAAACCCGTCCCTGAAATCGGCTGGCCGTCCATGGTGATGGCGTTCATGGCGCCGGCGAAAATAGACTTGATGAGCGTCAAAGCCGGCGAACCGGTGCGCTTCGCTTTCCGCGAGACCGATACAGGCTATGAACTCGACATGATCGAACCGATGCCGGAAGACGGCGAAGCGGGAGATGAGCAATGATCTCCCAGATCATCCGCGGTTCGATTGAGAACCGCTTCCTCGTCATTGTCGGGGCGCTGTTTCTCGCCGTCGCCGGCGTCATTTCTTTGCGCTCGACGCCGCTCGACGCAATCCCCGATCTTTCCGACGTGCAGGTCATCATCAAGACCAGCTTTCCGGGGCAGGCGCCGCAGGTGGTGGAAGACCAGGTGACCTATCCGCTGGCGACGGCGATGCTCGCCGTGCCCGGCGCAAAGACCGTGCGCGGCTACTCTTTTTTCAACGATTCCTACGTTTACATCATATTCGAAGACGGAACCGATCTTTACTGGGCGCGCTCGCGGGTTCTCGAATATTTAAGCCAGGTCGCGCCGCAACTGCCGGAAGCGGCGAAACCGGCGCTCGGTCCCGACGCCACCGGCGTCGGCTGGGTTTATCAATACGCACTGGTCGACAAGACCGGCCAACACAATCTCGCCGATCTGCGGTCGCTGCAGGACTGGTTCCTGAAATATGAGCTTCAGACAATCGAGGGCGTTTCCGAAGTCGCCGCCATCGGCGGCATGGTCAAGCAATACCAGGTGGTCGTCGATCCCAACCGGTTGCGGTCATTTGGCATCCCGCTGGCGGATGTTCGCCGCGCTGTCGAGCGCGGCAATATGGAGTCTGGCGGGCGTGTCGTCGAAATGGCGGAGGCGGAGTATATCGTCCGCGCCGGCGGCTATGTGGAATCGATCGAAGATTTGCAGCGGATCCCGTTGCGCGTCAGCGATGCGGGAACGCCGATCCTGCTGCGCGATGTCGCGGACGTGCGGCTCGGGCCCGAGCTGCGGCGCGGTGTCGGCGAACTTAACGGCGAGGGCGAGGCGGTTGGCGGCGTCATTATCATGCGCGCCGGCGGCAACGCCGAAGCGACGATCAAGCGCGTCAAGAAAAAACTCGAAACCCTGAAGGCAGGTCTGCCTGAAGGCGTCGAACTGGTGACGACCTATGACCGATCGAAGCTGATCGAGCGCGCTGTCGAAACGTTGCAAGGCAAACTGCTTGAAGAATTCCTCATTGTGGCGCTGGTCTGCGCGCTGTTTCTCTATCATTTGCGATCCGCGCTTGTGGTTGTGATCAGTCTGCCTTTGGGCGTGCTCGCCGCGTTTATCGTCATGAATGCACAGGGCATCACCGCCAACATCATGTCGCTCGGCGGCATCGCCATCGCCGTCGGCGCCATGGTCGACGCCACTATTGTGATGATCGAGAACGTGCACAAGAAACTTGAAGAAAATGGCGACGTCGAAGGGAATGCACGATGGCGGTTGATCGCCGACGCTTGCGTCGAGGTCGGACCGCCGCTGTTTTTTTCGCTGATGATCATCACACTGAGCTTTACGCCGATCTTCGCCCTGCAGGCGCAGGAAGGGCGGCTGTTCTCGCCGCTCGCTTTCACCAAGACCTACGCCATGGCGGCGGCGACGATCCTGTCTGTGACGCTAGTCCCTGTCCTGATCGGGCTGCTCGTGCGGGGACGCATCTCTCCTGAACACAAAAACCCGGTCAACCGGTTGCTCACGCGCGGCTACCGGCCGGTGATCGGATTTGCATTGCGCCGCCCTTGGGCGACGATCGGCGCCGCCGCATTGCTGATGGCGAGCATGGCGATCCCGGCGAGCCTCATTGGCGGCGAATTTATGCCCGATCTTGATGAAGGGGATCTTCTCTATATGCCAAGCGCCTATCCGGGGATTTCCGCCGGAAAAGTCGCTCAAGT
>BQJG01000112.1 GCA_021604585.1 Hyphococcus sp. | reverse complement strand
GCGACGCCGATAATGCCCGCCGGTTTGCCGTCAACAGCGACGAACATCACGGTTTGCCCCTCGCGGCGGTGCTGTTCAGCCGATCGCGCGATATCATCATTGGCGGCGCCAACACGGCGCATCATTTTTCCATTGCCAAGCGCAACCTTGCGGCCATCGACGATTGCTTCGACGCCTTCGCCGGTGACAGAACTAAAATCGGACGCGGGCTTTAATTGTGAACCGCGCATTTCGGCTTCTTCGACAATTGCGGCGGCAAGCGGATGCTCGCTACCCATTTCAACGGACGCGGCAAGTGCAAGGAGTTCGCTTTCAGCGAAGGGTGATTGCGGCTCGACCAGCACCAGTTTCGGTCGTCCTTCGGTCAAGGTGCCGGTTTTGTCGACGACAATAACATCAACTTTCTCGAAAGTTTCGAGCGCTTCGGCGTTTTTGATGAGGATGCCGTGTGCCGC
This sequence comes from Hyphococcus sp., assembly GCA_021604585.1. GTDB lineage: Bacteria > Pseudomonadota > Alphaproteobacteria > Caulobacterales > Parvularculaceae > Hyphococcus. Next base: position 3,711 of record BQJG01000112.1, on the reverse strand, counting down.
GCCCTTGCCGGTGCCGACCATGATCGACATGGGCGTCGCGAGACCGAGCGCACAAGGACAGGCTATAATCAGCACCGCGACAGCATTCACGGTTGCGAACGCCATCGCCGGATCAGGGCCGAACAGACTCCAGACAATGAACGTGATGACCGCCACAATAACTACTGCCGGAACAAACCAGCCAGCGACCACATCGGCGAGACGTTGGATCGGCGCGCGGGTGCGTTGCGCCTCCGACACCATTTTAACGATCTGCGACAGCATGGTGTCTTCGCCCACGCGTGTCGCCTCCATGACAAAGCCGCCGGTTCCGTTAACGGTTCCGCCGGTGACCGCATCGCCAACATTCTTTTCAACCGGAATGGGTTCGCCCGTCACCATTGCTTCGTCAATAGCGCTTTTGCCCTCGACAACTTTGCCATCGACGGGGATTTTTTCGCCAGGCCGCACGCGCAGGCGATCTCCGGTTTTCAGGTCGTCGATCGAGACTTCCTCTTCGCTTCCGTCCGGTGCGACGCGGCGCGCTGTTGGCGGCGCCAATTCCAGAAGCGCGCGTATGGCGCCAGAAGTCTGGCTGCGCGCCCGCAGTTCAAGCACCTGGCCGAGCAATACGAGTGTGGTGATGACGGCGGCGGCTTCGTAGTACACGGCGACTTGTCCGTGCATGCCGTGAAACGCGTCGGGAAAAACGCCGGGCGCAACCGTTGCGACGACGCTGAATATATATGCGACGCCGACGCCGAGGGCTATCAGGGTGAACATATTGAGGTTCATGGTGCGGACTGACTGAATGCCGCGCACAAAAAACGGCCAGCCGCCCCACAAGACAACGGGCGTCGCCAGCGCAAATTGAATCCATTGCGGCCAGGCGCCGGGAAGCAAATTTTCAAATGGCTTGCCGGGAATGAAATCACCCATTGCGTAGATGAAAAGCGGTATGCTGAGCGCTGCGCCGACCCAGAATCGCCGCGTCATGGAATCGAGTTCGGATGTGTCTTCCGCGTCTTTTAAGGAAACGGTTTCCGGCTCCAGCGCCATGCCGCAGATCGGGCAGCCGGTATTGCTGGTGGCCCGAACTTCCGGGTGCATAGGGCAAGTGTATACCGTGCCAGTGAAGCCATCGGGCACACTATCGTACTTTCCAGCGACAGGATGCGGCTCGGCTTTATGAGCGCAGCAATCGTGATTGTGTGCGTGATGATCGGGCATGGGGACCTCCAAAAGGCGCGAAAGGGCGCGAATCAGGCGCGATGCACGATTTACATAATACCCCTATAGGGTATAGTCAATCCCAATTCTCGTCAAAAAAAAGAAGCCAGAAAGCGCCAGCTTACCGCCTTAAAAGAGCGACACTTACAGGGACTCAATGACTCCTTTCAGCTTTTGCCCCACCGTCGCCGCGATCTTGGCCAGTGCTGAATTGTCCACCGCCCGCATCGACTCAGAAGGGTCGACCGCTGCGACTTCAACGCCATCGTCCAAAACCTGCAAAATTACATTGCAAGGCAACATTGTGCCGATTTTGTCCTCGGCTGTCAGCGCTAGGTGTGCGAGCTCTGGATTGCACGCACCTAAAATCCGGTATGGGCGAAAATCGACATCGATTTTCTGCTTTAGCGTGGATTTAACATCAATTTCAGTCAGTACGCCGAAACCTGCATCTTTCAATGCAGCTCGAAGACGTTTTTCAACTGCACCCAGATCATCGTTGGAGATCGTTTTAGAAAAGTAATAGGTCACCTTAATTTCCTTTTCGGCAGAAATTTCTACTTATCCATACGGTTTCTTTTTCGTTATGGATTTCCTTCAAACTCAGGAATGGCTCGTTGAATTCTCTCAGACTCATTAGTTACTTTTCCATTTTCGGAAATATCGTTGATCAACCATTCCATCTCTTTGATCTCACGGCGCTGCGCTTTGATGATATCGTCGGCAAGTTCGCGTACTCGCAAATCTTCAATGTCTGCGCGTTCACTTGTCAGTATGGCTATGGAATGGTGTGGGATCATTGCTTTCATGTAGGCCTGATCCCCAATGGTCGTTTGGCTGCGAACCAGCCAAAGTGCGAGTGCGAATAACACAAAACTTCCGGCGTATATGATCATGTTGAGTTTCGGGTTTTTGTACATGCCGAGCATGAAACTCAGCATGATGACAGTCATGCCGGCTCCCATAATGAGCGTCATGAAGAACCGGGTTTCACTCCAACGGACGTGACTCCATTGGTAAGTATGCAAATACATCAGTAAAAACATGACGATCATTGACGTGGCGATCATTGCGCCAAAGCGCCAGTACTTCTTCATATCTTCTGTGCCGTGCTCCATCATCTGCTCCTCCGAATATGCAGCCGCCTCCGCGCATGCGTTTTGCGGCTAACAGCGCTCATTTTCCAAAGTTCCGGAAACGCTGTGAATCTCGTGCAGGGCGGTGTCAAACATCATGCTGATGACTCGTCAAAATGACGCCGCCTTCGCCCCTGAGGCCGCGCAAATAGAAGCGCTCAAATGCAAAAATGACCATGATGGCTGTAACTCCGATCAAAACGATTATTGGGTCGGCCGCCGATTTGATCGCAAGAAACGCGCCTAACGCGACCGCATCCAGCGCGATCGCGGTGAGGAGAATCCACCCTTTCGCTCCGACATCGAGCCGGAGATGCCGGTAGACGCCCCAATGAATGGCGATGTCCATAACGAGATAAAATATCGCGCCGAGCGAGGCGATGCGGCTCAAGTCGAAAAATACCGCGAGGAACGCTGCGAGTAAGACCGTGTAAACCAGCGTATGCTTCTGAATTCGTCCCGGCATGCCGAAGTGGCTGTGCGGAATCAGGTTCATTTCCGTCAGCATGGCGAGCATGCGCGATACGGCGAACACGCTGGCCAGCAAACCGGACGCCGTCGCAATGATGGCGATCGCGACAGTGAAAATGACGCCGTATTGTCCGAGCGCCGGTCGAGCCGCCTCGGCGAGGGCGTAGTCCTTGGCGGCGACCAATTCTTCAATTGTCAGCGACGAACCGACGGCGAAAGCGACCGCCATATATACAGCGAGGCAAACGCCGAGAGATATCATAATCGCCCGGCCGACATTGCGTTCAGGGCTTTTGACTTCATCGCCGCTGTTGGTGATCGTAGTGAAGCCTTTGTAGGCCAGTATGGCGAGCGCGACGCCGGCAAGAAATCCGGTGAAGGAATAATCGGAATTTTCAGGTGAAGTCGCTGCTTCAAATGAGAAGTCTGACGCCCACAGAGCGGTCGCCGCGAAGGCTAGGATGCCGCCAACTTTCAAGACCGCGGTAACCTTCGAAATCGCGCCGATATATTTGTTCCCGGCGAGGTTGATGAGAAACGCGCCCGCGATCAAACCCACAGCGAGGACGGGAACGAGCCACTGATTTTCACCGGCGTCAAAGAGCTGCAGCGTGTAAGCGCCAAACGTCCGGGCGACGAGGCTTTCATTGATGATCATCGAAAAGGCCATCAAAAGCGCGCAGGCGCCGGTGACAGCAGATTGCCCATACGCCTTGTGCAGGATCATCGCGATGCCGCCCGCCGACGGATATTTGTTCGACATCTTGATGTAGGTGTAGGCGCTGAATGCGCTGATGATGGCGGCGATGAAGAACGCGGCGGGAAACCACGCGCCGGCATATTCCGCAACTTGCCCTGTAAGGGCGAAGATTCCCGCGCCGATCATGACGCCGGT
>BQJG01000111.1 GCA_021604585.1 Hyphococcus sp. | reverse complement strand
CCGCAGACATCCGGCGGATTGCTGGTTTCGTGCTCACACGATGCGGCGGATAAAGTGCTCGCGGCGTTTCATAAGCATGGTCACATGTCAGCGGCTGTAATCGGCGAAGTGCGCACGGGCGCGCCGATGATCGCCGTTGGCTAATGTTTCGCCTCTTCCTTCGGTTTGAACGTCCAGATCAGCGCGTCGAGCGCCTCGCGATGATAAATGGTTGAATGCAAGAGATCAGGCCGGTCCGAAAAGCTCCATGCGAGGCCCGGCGCCTTCACTGTCTTCACCGCCTTCACCACATCCAAAACGCCCTCGCGCATCAGCCCGTCTTCATTGGCGATGGCGAGGTAAAGTTTTTTCTCGACTTCAGGATGCAGACGCAGATCGCTTTGTGCGCCTTTTGCGAGACTGGCGTTGTCCCACCACAGGCTTGGCGAGATGGCGATATAGGCGTCAACCGTGTCGGGCGCCCGCAAAAAGGTTTCGGCGATAAAAAGACCGGCGAAGCTTTCACCGATCAGCGCGTCCTCGCCGCTGGTGCGATAACGCTTTGCGACGTCGGACTTTACTTCATCGCGCAAGAACGCGCGGAACTCGCCTGCATGTCCGTGAGTCGGAAACTCTTCGATGTCGCGCGGGTCTGTGGAGGGCGATGTCAGCTCCGCACGGCGGTCGATAGTTTCAACGCCGACGACAATCACGTCGCGGAACATGCCGGAAATCGACGCCAATTGCGCAAGGCCTGAAATGTGGTGGAAATCCTGGGCCAATCCGCCGTCGATGACGTACAGCACCGGATAGCGTGCGTCGCTCGTCGCATAAGAGGGGGGCAGCCAGACATTATAGGTGCGGGTCTGGCCAAGCGCAGCGGATTCGATCCTGACGCTGTCGCCAATGATGATGGGTGAAACGGCAGGTGTTTCTCCGGTGATGGCGGAGGAGGGGGAGGGATTGCTAGCGCATGCGGCGAGAGCAAGGCATGCCAGAACGATGAGGCTACGCATAAATTTCCTTTGAACTATGCAAGTGTCCGCCGCAGGGCATCTGCCCAGCCGGAAAGGTTGCGCTGGCGCGTCTCGGGCGCCATGGCTGGCTGAAACCGCGCATCAAGCCGCCAGCGTTCGGCGATTTCCTCCATATCCTGAAAAATTCCGGCTTGCAGCCCGGCGAGATAGGCGGCGCCCAGCGCGGTTGTTTCAAGAATTTTCGGACGCTCGACAGCGAGACCCAGAATGTCGGCGAGGAATTGCATCAGCCAGTCATTGGCGACCATGCCGCCATCGACACGCAGCGTGTTGGTTTGCGCCCCGTCGCGGGCGATGGCGGTCATCAGATCTGCTGTCTGATAGACAACGCTTTCCAGCGCCGCGCGGGCGAATTCTGCGCGGCCGGCGCCGCGTGTCAGGCCGGTGATTGCGGCGCGAGCGCCGGGCGCCCAGTGCGGCGCGCCAAGGCCGGTGAAGGCGGGGACCAGATAGACGCCATTGTTGGTGTCGATGCTCTCGGCGAGTTCGGCGGTCTCCGCCGCGCTTTTGATGATCTGCAATTCATCGCGCAGCCATTGGACGGCGGCGCCGGCAATGAAGATTGACCCTTCCAGCGCATAGACGGTCTCGCCCTTCAGGCGATAGGCGATGGTGGAGAGCAGCTTGTTTTGCGAGACGATTGGTTTATCGCCGGTGTTGATCAACACAAAACACCCGGTGCCATAGGTGCTTTTTATGTCACCTGGGGCGAAGCATGCCTGACCAAAGGCGGCAGCCTGTTGATCGCCGGCGACGCCGCAGATCGGAATGGTGCGACCAAAGAGTTCCGGATCGGTTATGCCGTAATCATCGGCGCAATCGCGCACATCGGGCAGGACGGCATGCGGCACGCGAAACTTTTCCAGCAGCGCATCGTCCCAGCAATTGTCGTGAATGTTATAGAGCGACGTGCGGCTGGCGTTGGTGGCGTCTGTTGCATGCGTCTTGCCGCCGGTCAGACGCCAGATCAGAAACGAATCCACCGTGCCGAAAGCGAGCTCGCCCTTGTCCGCTTTCGTGCGTGCATCATCCACATGGTCGAGAATCCATGCGGCTTTCGATGCGGAAAAATAAGGATCGAGCAACAGGCCGGTGCGTGCATTCACATGCGGCTCAAAACCGTCTTCGCGAAGGTCGGAGCAAATATCCGCCGTGCGCCGGTCCTGCCAGACGATCGCATTGTAAACGGGTTTGTTTGTCTTGCGGTTCCAGATGATGGCGGTCTCGCGCTGGTTGGTGACGCCGATAGCGGTGATTTCCCCGCCGTTCTTTTCCGCCGCCGCAAACGCCTCGCGCGCCGTTGACAGCGTTGTCGACCAAATGTCTTCGGGATCATGTTCCACCCAGCCATCATGGGGGTAATGTTGCGCGAATTCCGCCTGCGCAGTGGCGACAGTCCGGCCTTCGCTGTCGAACACAATCGCGCGAGACGAGGTTGTGCCCTGATCGATGGACAGAATGTAAGGCGGTTGAAAGTCAGTCATCCGGTCTCGCCCCAAGCTAGATTGCGGACAGTCTACAGTGAGTTGCGCTCACCCTAAAACCCTCAATTGTAGAGTTTCCACAGGACTGAAACGCTGATAGGCAAAGGACTTGAGGTTTTTGGAGAGCGAGATGAATAAATTATTGTCATTGACGGCGTCGGCGCTGGTGTTGACCGTTGCGGCTGCCTGTTCCCAGGGCGACAAACCCGCAGCGGAACCAAAAGAGCCGGCGGCGGTTGACGGGGCTGTTGCGGCGACGCCGGCCGAGGCGAGCGAGCATGTGCGCCTTTACACTTTCGATTGCGGTCATATCGAAATGAAAGACCTGTCGCTGTTTACACAAGGGAATGAATATGACGGGCGCACCAATTCAGCGTCAGACATGTGTTTCCTGATCCGCCACCCAAAGGGCGATCTGTTATGGGACGCAGGTCTGCCGCCTTCGCTGCACGATCTCGAGAATGGCTTTGACGCCGGGGCGTTTCACGTTTCCGTTCCAACAACGATTGCAAGCCAGCTTGAAGCAATCGGTCTGGCGGTGGCCGATGTTGAGTATTTTTCGATCTCGCATTCGCATTTTGATCATGTGGGCGCAGGCAATGAATTCGCCGCCGCCAAATTCCTGATCGACAAGGATGAGCGGGCACATATGTTCCGCGATGCGGCGCGCGCCGATACACAAACTTTCGCCAATTACAGCGCGCTTGAAAATGCAGAGACAGTTGAGTTCGATGGCGATTACGATGTCTTCGGCGACGGCACAGTGACTATCCTCGATATGCCCGGCCATACGCCCGGCCATAAATCCTTGTTGCTGCAACTTGATAATTCCGGGCCAGTGCTGCTCTCGGGCGATCTCTACCATCTGCAGGAATCGCGCGAGCATCGCTACGTGCCGAAATTCAACAGCAATGTTGAAGATACGCTGGCGTCCATGGACCGGTTTGAACAAATCGCGGCGGACACTGGCGCGCGCGTGGTTATTCAGCATGTGCAGGCGGATTACGACGCGCTGCCGCGCCTGCCGGGATATTTGGATTAGACGCGCTTCACCCTCTCCCGCTGGCGGGAGAGGGTGGTGAAAGAAACCGGCAGCTTCCGTTCACCGGGTGAGGGTGGCATGAATTTCGCCAATTGCATTTGTTTTATCCCCTCACCCCAACCCCTCTCCCCAAGGGAGAGGGGCTTTTATGTTAGTACCGAACGCTCACCCGCGCGCCGTATGTCGCTGGCATGCCCGGCGCAGCCACATCGGCGACGCCGCCTGGCGCAATGAAGAAATTGCGCGTTTCGTCATAGCCGGCATTGAAAATGTTCCGCCCCCAGAGCGCCAGTTCCCAGCGTCCGTCATCGGGTCCGACCGCGAGCTGCGCATTGGCAAGCCAGTAGTCACTCACCGCATAATCCGGCCCGAGCAGCGGCAGGGAAAGCGTATCGCGGTAGGAATAATCGAACCGCGCGCGCGCCGACCATCCTTCTGCGACCGGCGCCGTCGCTTCAACAAAACCCTGATAGCTCAGTTTGGGAAAGCCGAGATCCTGTCCGGCGCGATCGACGAACACCGCCACGCCGGCGAGCGTAGTTGCGGCCGCATCGAGATCGGTGAAGGAGGTGAACTCGCCGGTCTTGTAGCCGAGCGATTGGCCGAGGGTGAGCCAGGGCGTCGCAGCGATGATCGCCTCAAGCTCGGCGCCGTAGATTTCGCTGTCGGCGTTCACAATGCGCCCGACAATGGCGGTGGTCGCCGGATCGAAGATCGCCGATTGCACTTGCTGATCTTTGTAATCGTAATAGAACGCGGCGCCGTTGAGCTGCAGCGCGCCAAAATTGGTTTTGAACCCGGCTTCAAAGGCGTTGAGCTTTTCCGGCGCGAAGGGTGTCAGTGCATTCGGGTTCAACGTATT
>BQJG01000110.1 GCA_021604585.1 Hyphococcus sp. | reverse complement strand
GTTCGACATCTTGATGTAGGTGTAGGCGCTGAATGCGCTGATGATGGCGGCGATGAAGAACGCGGCGGGAAACCACGCGCCGGCATATTCCGCAACTTGCCCTGTAAGGGCGAAGATTCCCGCGCCGATCATGACGCCGGTGCCCATCGCGACCGCACCCGTAAGAGTCAGGCTTCCTGTTTTGTAATCGCTTTTGCGATCATCACTTGCCATCAGTGTTCGTGTTCGCCAGTGATCGGCGCGGACGACCAATGAATGTGGACAATGCGCCACTGACCGTTTTCGCGCTTCAGCACCATGGTTTCCATCATGCGCGAATGGATGGTCTGATCGCGAAATGTCCCATGGACTTGCGACTCAGAAATGACGGTCGCGAGATCGTCGGTCGCTATCACGTCGCGCTTTTTGAGTGTGAACTCGACCGCCGCCGTGAACGCCATGTCGGCCGGCATGTGATGACCCGCATATTCCTCAACGGAGCGCTCCGCGCCGCCGCCCTCGGCGATGATTACGTCGGGCGCCAGCATTGCGCGCAGCGTGGCTTCGTCGCCCGCTCTTAACGCGACGCCATAGGATTCGACGGCGGCTTCCGGTGAATCTACGTCGACGACTGGTGAAACTGCCGATTTTGTCGAGTCATTGTCGTGGTGGCCGTCGCTATTGTCATGTTCGGCTTTAGCGGGTGCATCGTTGTCGTGGTGACCATCGCTGTTGTCGTGTTCGGCTTCATCAGTCGCGTCCGCATCATGGTGGCCATCGCTTTTGTCATGATCATCTGCGGCGGGTGTCTTCGCATTGTCGCCATGTCCCTGACCTGGCGCGTGTTCATGGTCATGCCCTTCGCCGGTGACGACAGGCATGCTTTTGACGCCGAGACCGTAGCCATAAACAATTTTTCCGCCCCACCATGCAGTCACAGATAAAGAAATTGCGGCAGCAGCTAGGAATGCAATGAATAATGTTGAGGCCGCTTTCGCACGGTTTCGCCAGCGCCACAGCGCCAGCAACAAAATCACCGCGCCTGAAGGGATCGCCCAGTTGCGGTGAACAGTCATGGCCGCATGCGAAGGCCCGTCATGGGCGACAGTGTAATAGGCTTGTAATCCGGCGGCGATGGTTGCGAGAATCGCTAGCGCGCCAAAGGCGAGCATCCAGTCGGCGGCGGGGCGAAGCGTTTCGCGCCATTTTCCAACCGGCGCAAACGCCGCCAGCGCATAAGAGACAAAGGCTGTTATCGACAGCGCATAAGCAAAATGAACAAGTATTGGGTGAATGTTTGGCTCAATCATGTTTTCCATTTTTCTTCCCTCTCTAAAACCAAAGCCGCAGACCGGCCACAAAAGAAACGCCGCCGGGGTCATCGCCGTCAGCGCGGGCAAAGTCGGCCGTCTCGCCGATAGACCGCGCCCATGAAACGCCTATATACGGCGCGAACTGACGGGTGAATTCGTATCGCATCCGCAATCCGGCTTCTGCTGTAGACAAGCCGCTGCCGACGCCAACATCTTCAACCGACTGAACTGCAAAATTCAATTCCGTGCGCGGCTGTAAGATAAGGCGCTGCGTGAGCAGCAGTTCGTATTCTGCTTCTATCCGAGCAGAGACGTCGCCGTCGCCGCTGACGAAAAGCGCCGCGTCAATTTCAAACCAGTAGGGCGCAAGTCCCTGCACGCCGAGAACGCCGAAGGTGCGATCCGCGCCGGCGACAAAGTCATGCCTTACGCCAGCCTGCACATCAAAGTATCGCGCTATCGGTCGCGTCCATAGCGCCTGAAGTTCTGCTTCGTCAAAACGGCCAGCGTTGAGATCGTACTCAAGTTCAGGCTTTATGGTCAGCTTGTTCCGGTCGCCGCCCCACCATGCTTGTCCATCAAGAAGCAGCAGCGGATCGCCCTCATGGCTCTGATATTCCAATCGGTCTGCAAGAACATAATAAGCCGTCGTACCACCATGCTCTTCCTGCACAGCGCGCCTCGCCGCGGCCATTTCCGATGGATCATAATACTCGTCGGCTTGAGACCACGGCGGAGATTGGTCTTGCGCCATGGCCGGCGTGATGACAAACGCAAGAGCTATGCTGACGCCGCTGATGAGTGAAAGGCTTTTGAATGTTGACATCAATGCTTGCTCCCATGGTCCATGGTTGAATGATCGGGAGTTGCAGTCTTGACGGGCGTATTCATTGAGCCGTGATCCATCCCTTCATGGCCCATCGCTTTGTGGTCCATTTTTATCGGGTGCGGCTCAGTGCGCTCGGCTCCGTCGCGCGGCAGCACCGACACAACCTGCATCATGCCGGCATGCATGTGGAACAACAGGTGACAGTGAAACGCCCAGTCGCCGACATGCTCTGCGGAGACATCGAATGATAGTTTGTCACCGGGTTTGACGTTGACCGTGTGTTTGCGCGGCTTGTGATTGCTTTCATCGACCACGAGATCAAAGAACATACCATGTAGGTGAATCGGGTGCGTCATCATCGTATCATTGACAAGCGTGACGCGAAGCCGCTCGCCCTCATGAAAGATGATTGGCTTATCAACGGAGTAAAACTTCACGCCGTCAAAGGACCACATGTAACGCTCCATATTCCCGGTCAGGTGAATTTCCATTTCACGTTCGGGTGCGCGCGTGTCCGGGTTCGGCTCAAGGCTCCTCAGCTGCGAGTAGCGCAGGGCGCGGTGCGGCACGTTTTCCAGTCCAAGACCGGGTTCGTCGAGCCGGTTGGTCGGCGCCATCGCGACATTGTCGACACCAGCGCCGGTTACGTGATTGTGTTCCTGCATCGCGCCGCCGGACATATCGTGCGACATGCCGGTCATTTCGGAGGTCGCGCTCATGCTCGGCATTTCGTCTTTGGGCGCAGCAGCATTTGCATCAGCCATCGAACCATGACCCATGGCGCCGTGATCCGTTGAATCTGGCATTGTTGCCTTGGTTGTCATTGAGCCGTGATTCATATCGCCCTGACTCATGCCGGCCATTCCGCCCATGGCGCCATGATCCATCGCCATGCCCATGTCTTTGTGGGTGAGCGTCGGGCGTTCACGCAGCAGCGGAGCCGTCGCGCGCATATCGGGTTCGGGCGCAAGCGTAGCGACGACTTGACTATAGCGGTCGATGGCTTCTGCGACGATGGGGAAGGCGCGGTCGCGCTTTGGCTCGACGACGACGTCATAGGTCTCGGCGACCCCGATCTGAAACTCGTCGGTTTCAACCGGCTGCACGTGCAGGCCGTCGGCGGCGACCACGGTCATCGGCAGGCCAGGGATGCGGAAGTTGAAGATCGTCATTGCCGACGCGTTGATGATCCGCAATCGAACGCGTTCACCGGCGTTGAAAATGGCGTTCCAGTTGTCGGCCGTTGAGTGGCCATTAATGAGATAGGTGTACGCGGCCGCCGTGACATCGGAGATGTCGGTCGGAGACATGCGCATCTGACCCCACATGGCCCGGTCTTCGATCGTGGCGCCAAGACCGTTCACTTTGGCATCGCGAATAAAGTCGCCGACAGTGTGCTGTTGAAAATTATAGAGCTCGTTGTTCTTTTTCAGCTTGGTGAAGACTTTATGCGGATGATCAAACGACCAGTCCGATAGAACCAGCACATATTCCCTGTCGAAAGAGATCGGATCGCGCCCGGCGGGATCGATGATAATCGGTCCGTAATGGCCCGCCTGTTCCTGCAAGCCGGAATGCGAATGGTACCAATAGGTTCCGCTCTGCGGTAGCGCGAATTTGTATTCAAACGTTTCTCCCGCACGAATGCCGGGAAAGGACACGCCGGGCACGCCGTCCATGTAGAACGGCACCAGCAATCCGTGCCAGTGAATGGAGGTGTCCTCTTCCAGCATATTCTTGACGCGCAGGGTCAGTTCCTCGCCTTCGCGAAATCGCAACAGCGGGCCGGGCAGGGTGCCGTTGACGGTGATCGCATGTCCGGCGCGGCCTCCAATGTTGACGGCGCTGTGACCGACGGAAAGGTCGAACGAACTTCCTGCTATTTCAAAGATGCCCGTATTACCGGCGCTGGCGCTTTTCGCCCATGTCGGCAACAGGCCGGATGCGCCAGCGATTAGTCCGCCCGCTGCGGATGCCTTTAAGAGATGGCGTCTGGTGTACATCAAATGTGCTCCGTGAAATTTAAATTATTGGCGGCGCTCCGGTCCGCTCTGCGCGAGCGGACCGGCATGTTTTTAGTGATGACCGCTGTGATCCATCTTGCTCATGTCATCCACTGCGCAAGAAGCATCTTTTTCTGCCGCCGCAGTCATTGCGACTTTGCTCATCTGCGCCATGCAGGCTTCGTGAGCGCCAACATCGACATCAAGTGAGCACATGGCGGTGATTGCGTAGGACTTGTCTTTTTCCTGCTTCAACAGGAAATGCACATTCTCGCTGTCGCCAAACGCCGACAGGTCAACCGGCTTGAGGACGGCGAAGTCCATGGTCATTTCCG
>BQJG01000109.1 GCA_021604585.1 Hyphococcus sp. | reverse complement strand
TCGAAGCGGGCCGCCGCTTCATCGGCATTGAACACAATCCGAAACATTTCGCAACGGCCGTTAAGCGCCTTCGCGAGTTGGTGAAATGGCGCGGCGACGCGCCGGACTTAAAAGCGCCGGGTGCGGATGAACCGCCGACATGCGGCAAGCAAGAGGCGATGTTGTGAGCATTAAAGCGATGACCTGGTCAAAAGAACAACGACTGGTCAAAAAACCTGCGGAGCGTCACGTTTTGCTTTGCCTGGCTGATTATGCGGGCGAGGATGGCCGCAACGCCTTTCCGGCGGTTGCGCGCATAGCGCGGGAAACGGGGTTCACGCGCAAGGGCGTTCAAAACATTTTGCGGCGCTTAGAGGAAGCCGGGGCGATCCGGCCCGGCAATAATCGGATTGCCGAAGCCCATATCGCCCGGGCGGACAAGCGTCCGACGGTCTATGATTTGGCGATCGAAAAGCTATCGAATGACGCGCCGTCGGCGGCTGAAAACCCTGGGGAAAACGCCGGCGAACGGGGCGAACGGGGTACGCCCGGCGACGCCACGGGGCGAACGCCACGACCGAACGGGGCGAACGCCACGACCGAACGGGGCGAACGGGGTACGCCCGATCCTTCATTAAACCATCATAAGAACCTTCGCGCGCGCGAAGGCGGCGACCCTGACGGGCCGCCTTCGCCCGCCGCGGGGGGCGCTCGCGGCGAGGGTGCGCCAAGATCTTCAAACGCCGCCGCCGGCGGTGATGGCGGCGGGGCTTCGGATGGGGAAGGGCGGCGCCGGGCATTGATCCCCAAACCGTTGCGCCATGTGGCGCGGGATCTGATCTTGGATTGGATCGTCGGCGGCGAAATCAATTGGACAACGGCGATGCGCCTCAAATTCGGCAAGCCGCCCGATCATGGCGGGATCGAGGCGATCGCTGATTTCAAAATCCCGCGTTTCAATTTCGAGGGCGATCAAGCTTGGGCGTTCATCGCGGCCCTGCCGTTGACGGCGCGGCGCGAAGTGACGGGGCAAATCGCCTGGGTCGAGCGCTGGATTGCAAACAGCGATCCGAACAAACCGTTTGAGGCTTTGGAGCGATTGGAGGCGAGCCTGCGCGATTGTCCGTTGTCGGATGAACGGGCCGAACGCAGAAACGCCCGCGTCGCAATGCTTCGCGATAACGTGCAGCGCGAGATTGAGGCGGACGCCGCAAATGGCGGCGCCGATCAGCATGAAACCGACGACAATCAGCAATGCGAAGGCGAGGCGGCGTAAATGTATAAGCAGCGATTGGGCGTTGAGCGGGAAACGGTTATCACCGCGCGCGAGATTCAGTTTGCGGATCATTGGCATTTGGTGCGCGTCGGCGGTAACAAGGTTTTTGACGCCGCGCATTTGTTGCGCATCATGGGCCTTAAAATTTACGCGCCCTTGCAAACCTACAATAAGCGCTATGGCCGTAATCGCATGAAGTCGATCGAAGTCGAGGCGACGCATCCGGCCTTTTTCAATTATCTTTTCGTTGGCTTTCGCCGCCGCGCTGATTGGTGGGCGATGTTTGAAACCGGCTATATCCGGTCCATCGTTGTGAGCGCTGGCGCGCCGGTCCGGTTCACGCAAGGCGAGATCGCAGCGGTTGCAATCCGACAGGCGCGCGGCGACTTTGACTTCCGGGGGCGCGTGATGCGCGCGGCGGTCGATCTCAAGCCCGGCGACATTATCCGCGTTGAGAATGAGCGACATTGCCTATATGGGCGCGAATATCGCGTTGAGGCCGTGCAGGATGGCCGCGTGTGCGTCATGCTGGATATTTTGGGAAAAAAGCAGGTTCACGAATTGACGGTTGACGACGTCTCTAAATCAAAATAAAGGCCATTGCATCCTGATCGGTTGCGGTTGTGATGCGATCAGGCGAAACGGCGAGGCGGATCCGATGACATTAGGTCACGCGCCAGACCGGAAGACGGCGAGGGCTTACTACCAAACCCGATGACCCGATCTTCACGAAGCCGGAAATATGTCCGGCGTTCAGCGGAATTACTAAAGCGCAGTGAGTAGCGGAACGGGGCGGCGCCGATATGGGCGCCGCCCTTTTGCGTTCTGTGTACGGCGTTGCATGAGCGCTGTGGATTCCTCCGAGTCCAGCAAGCGGCGCGCGTTGTGCTAGAGCGCGGGCCGCTTGCGACGCGCCGGCGGGGCCCAGGGGTCGGCGGGCCTGGCCGATCGCGATCGCGGGTCCTTCCGGGGGCATGGCGAAAGGGGTAATTCCATCCCTGTTTGTTTTTCAGGCACGCAATTTTTAAAACGGTTACAGTTACAGCCAAGGGTTACAACGGTTACATGTCAGAAACGATGACGAAATCGGCGTTCGCCCGGCTTTGTCAGGTGTCGCATCCGAATTTCGCGCCAGCAAAATGGGGGCAGTTTCTGGTTTTGCGCGGCGGCAAGGTTGATGCGAAAGCGTCGCTTGACGCATTGGAAGGCCGGCTTGACGAAAGCAAACGCAAGGCTGCGCTGGAAAAGTTGAAAAATCGTCCGGCGCCGCCAGCGACCGAAGCGGCGGCCGTTGACGAAGATCCTGCCGATGATGAGCCGGCGGCGACAACCGCGCCTGCGGCGAGCGAGCCGACGAGCTTCAAGGCCGAGCGCGATATGTACGCGGCCAAGAACGCGCAGATCGATTACCTGGAACGGGTCGGCGCGCTGATCGATGCGGCGGAAGTCGGCGCCGCCATCGAATCCCTTGTGGCGACATTCTGGGCCGAAGCGGATCTCGCGTTGAAAATGGACGCGGCCGAGATCGCCAGCGATTTGGAGCTAGACGGCGAACAAGCGCGCAAGTTGCGGAACATGATGATACGCCGGAATCGCGTCTTGCGTCAGAATTTTGAGCGCGCTTGCCGAAGCGCAGAAGCGCAAGTCAAACCGGACACGCGCGCGGCCGCCTGATCTGTTGATGCTGCGCGACCGTTTCCCCGATCTTGCGATCGGCGCCGCCATTGTGTTCGCTGCGGCGGCGAACGCATCGACGCCGCCGGAAGATATTCCGGTCGATGAATGGGCGGGCCGCTTTCGGTACGTCGCCGCAGAATCCGGATCGGCGCATCCTGGCCTATGGAATAACCGGCTTACGCCGTATGCGGTCAAGCCGATGCGCGTCATGTCGCCGTCGCATCCGGCGCGTCGCGTGGCGGTAAGCGGGTCGGCGCAAACGCTTAAATCGGAACTGATGCTGAATGCGATCTTTACGATGATCGCGACGGCGCCCGCTAATTCGATGATGGTCCTGCCGTCGATCGATGAGGTCGGCAACTGGAACCGCACAAAGTGGCGCCCAAACGTCAAGGTGACGCCGGCCGTCAATGACAGGGTGATTCCTGAACGCTCGCGCGACGAAAACGCTTCGACGGGGGCGATTAAGGAATATCTCGGCGGCAAACTGTTCATCGTCACGGCAGGTTCGTCAAAAGGACTGCAGGCGAAGTCGATCAAGAATCTCTATTTCGATGAGATCAGCGAATTTCCTGAAGACACGAAAGATCGCGGCGATCCGATCGACCAGGCTCGCCACCGGCAGGACGGGCAAGGCGATGAAACCAAAGAGCTAGCCGCGTCGACGCCGAAAGAACTTCCGAATTGCCGCATTACGAAAATGGTGGCGTCGGGAACGCTCGAAAAATACTACATCGCGTGTCCGCATTGCGGCCATTATCAACAGCTCACGTTTGATAACTTTCAGGCGGAAGAGTTGGCGCCATGGTTTATCTGCGCGGCGAATGGGTGCGTGATCGAGGAAACCCGCAAGCATGGGTTTCTGCAGTACGGTTATCACGGCGGCAAATTGCATCCGTCTTGGCGTCGCCGCGAACCATTGGTGGCTGAAGTTAGACGAGCAGAACGAGAACTTGAAAGTTTTCTCGTTGATCGCGAACTTGAGCGTAAGGATAGGGCCGAAGGTTTCGATGTAAGCACCGGGCCTGCGGAAGAGATCAATCTTCAAATCTCAAAGGCCCGCTATCAACTTAACGCCATCAAGAGAGAGCTTGATGATTTGGATGATGCAGTCGCCGCGATTTTGCCTGGCGCGGAATGGCTTGCGACGTTTCAAAGCGAGGATCCGGATAATCCTCCGCCGCCGGAGCATTTCCCGCCGGAAGAATTGGGCCGCTGGCTTAACCGGGATACGGAAGGGCGCGAGCCGTCCTTCCACATTTGGCAAGCCTATTCGACACTGAAGCCATGGTCGAAGATTGCGGTTGAATGGCGCGAGGCCGACGGCGATCCGATCAAGAAAAAAACATTCTGTCAGCAAGTGCTGGCCGAAGCCTATGAGGCGACCGGCGAAGCGCCGGACCATGAAAAGCTTTATAACCGCCGTTCGGAAAATTACGCGTTGGGCGGCGTTCCCTTTGGTTACTGGATTCTGACAGGCGCCGCAGATATCCAGTCCGACCGAATTGAGGCGTGCGTCTGGGCGTGGGGGCCGGGATGGTCGAGCTTTCTGGTTGCGCGCGAAGTCTTTAAAGGCAAGCCGCAAAACGAGCATGATGATTGCTGGAAGAAGCTGGGCGAATTCCGTATGCGGACATTCGAGGGCGAAAACGGCTTCCAGTTTCCGATCACGTTGTTTGCGGTCGACGCTGGATATGCGACCTATGACGTTTATCGGTTTTGCAACGGCCGCGCGAATACGCT
>BQJG01000108.1 GCA_021604585.1 Hyphococcus sp. | reverse complement strand
CGCGCGGAGCGCGTCCGCTGCAGCCGCTTGTTAGGTATGCAGCCGCCGACGCGGTGCGCCTGCTAGCTGGTTTGTGCTCGCTCTCGATCACTGACCACGCTCTCCCCGAGATGCGGCGACTATCGCATGAACTGCATGGTCCGTGTTGCGGCGCCCGGCTCGATGCTCGCAGGACGCCGAAGCGGGAGCTGACGCCCCTCGCGCGCAGCGTGCTCGAAGCCGGTTGCGCGTGTTCGACTGCGAAGCCTGACAAGGGCTCAGTGTGCAACCGAGCTTGCGGGCTCGCTGCGTGTTGCGTTTCGCGACCTGCCTAGTGCTCGCAACTCTCCCAACTTTCAATGCGAGACCGATCACACTGCCTACCTAACGGTGTTGTGCTTCAGCGGCGCGCGAAGCGCGTCCGCTGCAAGCGCGTGTTGGGCAGAGCGCTACGCACCTTCAACAGTACATGCTCCGACCTCGGCCAGGAAACTCGCGATTCCCGATGTGTGTACAACAGCGAGAGTTCTGCTGTGATTTGAGTCGAGCCATCGCGAGAGGCTGCTTCCAATGTTCTGTTCAAAATCTGAGCGAATGACACGAACCGACGAGGCGTTTGATGGTGAGGTATGCTGCCTGAGCCAGAGCCACTCAACTGGCTGCGTGGCAGAAGTTTGGGATAGGTTGCCACTCTGCAGGTTCGCATCCGAGAGATCACCCGCAAGTGTGAACAAGGGAGCTGTTGTGATGAGAACTGGAATCACGACGGCTGAATCCTCGCGCCAGGCATTGCCGGCTTCCGCGAGCCAATTGATGAAGCCGCTGGCTCCGAGAAACGCCTGAACGGAAGCGCTGTGAATCGCTTCCGCCGTGCTTGAACCCTTTGGCTTCTTGTCGAGCAAGCTCGACTGAAACGCCACGCCCTGGTGGTAAACTTTCCTGGTTACGGGCCTGAGCGATGCACGCCGCCGGTAGATCTGCGGCATGAGCTCTTGTTTCGCAATGAAATCGACAACGACATCACTGGGATCATTCTCGCGCCTCTCGAATGCAGAGCTGGCAAAGCACCACCCGTTACCTGAACCGACGCGTTTGCACTCGGCCACGATGTAGATCGGGCGATCGAGGTGCTTCAGTACAAAGTCGATGTGTGCCGAATGTTGCTTGACCGAGACTGGGAACTCCTCGGCCTCAAATATCCACGGTGAGGCATGAGCAGCGAATAGCCTCTCAGTTTCCGCCAGAATCGCTCGCTGAAATGCGTAGCCATGCGAGTTGAACTGACTCACCGCACGAAACGAGATGTCGCATTTGGGTTGTTCGGGAGATGGCTTCTCAGTCATTGCGGGGGGTCATCCTGCCCAACGCTGTTGTGGTTCAGCGGCGCCGCGGAGCGGCGTCCGCTGCAACCGCGTGTTAGGTGTGACATCACTGCGCATTGCCGCTCGCCTTCATCTGCCCAAGCACCTCGCTGCATCGGCGCCTATCGCGCAGCGCGTTGATGAACATTGCAGCGAAGATGGTCGACATCAGAAGCCTGCCCCAGCTGCCGACCCAGTTCTCCCACGGGTCACCACCTGCTGCAGCTTGCGCTGCGAAGTGGAGTGCGGCAAAGGTCACTTGCATCACGAGCAAGAAACCCATCAGGCTCATGGTACCTGTGGCGCGAGCGCGAAACCCTCGCAAGAGCTCTCGATACTCCTGCTTCGCCAGCAACTGCTTGTCGGCGTACAGAAGCGTGTGACGCTCGCTCTCTGACCGAGCGAGCTGTTCTGCATCTTGTTGTGAGGAGTCTGATGCGGTCATCGGTTCCACCTAACGCTGTTGTGCTTCAGCGGCGCCGCGGAGCGGCGTCCGCTGCAAGCGCGTGTTAGGCGGATTCATGGCGCAAGCTCGCTGACTCTGAAGGTCACTCCGCTAAGCCACTCGATGTCCGTGAGCATCAACTCGTAGGTTCTGCCATTGCTAGTGAAGGACCAGAAGTCACCCGCTCGCCCTTCCGCTATCTCAAGCGGCGCTTTTCCGGGGAAACGCACCGTAAGGTCAGCAATTTCATCGGTGTCGATGCCATGAAGCGCGACCATCAACCCAGAGCGGTCATCCACGACTGCACTCGATCGCCTGACACTGTGGCTGAGCTGATAGAGGCCGCTTCTGCTGAGCTCCTTCTCGGCGCTGAGTAACTGCGAACGAAGCGCATCAATCTCGCCGCCTAGTTCCCGCATGCGAACTTGTGCCAAGGGCAGCGCGTCGGGCACCTGCTCCAGCCAGTTCAAGTACCCTTCATTCTCAAGGCGCAGCTTCGCGTTATCTGCTTCGAGTATCGACACCTTTGCGGCGTACTGTTCGGCTCGAGATCGCTCGGCTTCAATCTGTGCTCGGTGGTAGTTGAGCTTATTCTCCTCAAGAATGAACTCTGAGATGGCCCACGTTGAAGCCGCCACCAAGACCGTGTAGACGATGACCGATCTTGTCGGATTGTCTTCGAACCAGTTCGCCACGACTGCTCCCTTTCCCTCCCGCCTAACGCTGTTGTGCTTCAGCGGCGCCGCGGAGCGGCGTCCGCTGCAAGCGCGTGTTGGGCATCCGACGCAACATGCCTAGCTACTCCCCTTCGAAGCGGCGAAACACAAGGAACTCAAGGCTACGCGCATTCTCTTCCGTGAGGCTCAGATCACTGCAGACGAGGAACTCATCCCGGCTCTCGGCGACCTCAGGGTAGTGCGCGATCACCTCGGTAGCCGCAGCAGAAAGCTCTTCCCATTCTGCCTCTCGAGCAGCCTCGGACTCGAACACGCACCGCCAGCCGAGGGTGTTCTCCCGCAGCTCAACTGACACAGCGCGCAGCCCCGGGGTGATTGCACCGAGAAGTGCGATCTGTGCGTGGACTCTCAACTCTCTCTCGGCGCTCACTTGGGTCTCGGATCGCGTGCCCAACGCTGTTGTGCTTCAGCGGCGCCGCGGAGCGGCGTCCGCTGCAAGCGCTTGTTAGGTGTTGGCCGACCAAGGCGTGAGTGCAAATGAAGAGATTTGCTCGGGGAAGTCGTGCCCGAACGCGTAGATCTCAAGGCAGCAGGGCACACCGCCCGCCAACCACAGAAGGCTACCGCCCCCGTGCTCCAGTTCGGGACTCTCGATGATTGGGCCACTGATGGGGAGGCCATCGCTCTGGACCTCGCTGAAGTTCGTGAAGAAACCGTGCCCGGTGTACTCGCGAGAGCTGCAGTGATCGAGTGCGAGAGCATCTGCGAGATAGCCATGGGATTCTGCGATGTGGGCAAGAATCGACTTTTCAAGAGATGTGAGCTCCATACACCTAACGCTGTTGTGGTTCAGCGGCGCCGCGGAGCGGCGTCCGCTGCAACCGCTTGTTGGGCGGCGGCCGATTGCTCATGGCCTCTGCGCCTTGAAGGTTGAGTAATGCACAGCCCAGTAGATGATCGCGGTGACGACTCCGCCGAGCAGTGTGGCAAGTGCCCAGATTGCTGGGGTGGCGAGATCGGGGCCTTCAGGCCGTGACGTGGCATCGCGATAGACGCCCAATGCAAAGCCCACGTGAACGACGATCATCAGGCCGATGAATAGGAACACGAAGAACCCGCCACCGGACATCACCAGCGAGTTCCAGAAGCCGAACCCCATCGGCTCGAAGCTGCCCTGTGCTGCAAGCGCCATTGGGATCCTCATGTGTCTGTTCCGGTTGTGGGCTTGAGCCTCGGACCCGCTCCGACCGCCCAACGCTGTTGCGGTTCAGCGGCGCGCGGAGCGCGTCCGCTGCAGCCGCTTGTTAGGTATGCAGCCACCGACGCGACGCGCCTGCTAGCTGGTTTGTGCTCGCTCTCGATCACTGACCACGCTCTCCCCGAGATGCGGCGACTATCGCATGAACCGCTCGGTCCGTGTTGCGGCAGCCGGCTCTGCGCCCGCAGGAAGCCGAAGTGGGTGCTGACGCCCCTCGCGCGCAGCGTGCTTGAAGCCGGTTGCGCGTGTTCGATTGCGAAGCCCGACGAGAGCTCGATGCGCAACCGAGCTGACGGGCTCGCTGCGTGCTGCGCTTCGCGACCGAGCTCCTGCTCACATCCCTCCAAACTTCGATGCGAGACCGATCACACTGCCTACCTAACGCTGTTGTGCTTCAGCGGCGCCGCGGAGCGGCGTCCGCTGCAAGCGCGTGTTAGCTGTGCATGCGCTAATCATCGAGCGACACCATGAACACCTGTTGCTCGGCGCTCACACCGATGAGCACGCGGCAATCTCCGATCGGGGCATACCAGGGAGTGGCATTCAGCTCAGCGACCGAGCTGCCATCGGGCCCGCTGGGCCACACATGATCGAGAGTGCCGAGCTCATGCTCGAGTTCCGCCACCGACCTCCCGACGAAGGGCTGTGCGCGCTCGAGCAGCGAGGTGTTGTGCGTGTAGCTCACCCACTGATGCAGAGGTGGAAAGCTGAGCGCTAGCCCGGCGAAGACACACAGAGCAGCAGCGGATTCCACTGCCGAAGTGGCGCCTCCACCTCGGCCGCGAACGATGAGCCAGCCAAGGCACGTGAGGCACGGCAGAATCCAGATCAAGAATGAGCCTGACATTGAGGTCTCCGTGACCAGCTAACGCTGTTGCGGTTCAGCGGCGCGCGGAGCGCGTCCGCTGCAGCCGCTTGTTAGGTATGCAGCCGCCGACGCTGTGCGCCTGCTAGCTGGTTTGTGCTCGCTCTCGATCACTGACCACGCTCTCCCCGAGATGCGGC
>BQJG01000107.1 GCA_021604585.1 Hyphococcus sp. | reverse complement strand
GCGGTCGATCGCGCCCTGCAGTATAAACGCCGCCGCCATTTCGTCGATCTTTTCGGCGCGCTTGGCGCGGCTGGTGTCGAGGGCGATCAGTTCGCGATCCATGGCGGCGGTCGACAGGCGCTCATCCCAGAAGGCGATGGGCAGGTCGAGAATGCGCGGCAGGTTTCGGGCGAAAGCGCGCACGCGCTGGGCGCTGGGGCCTTCTGTCCCGTCCATATTCAGCGGCAAGCCAATGACAATCCCGGCGATGGTGCGCTCGGCGGCGAGCGCCGCCAGCTGCTCGGCGTCCTGCGTGAATTTCTTGCGGCGGATGGTTTGCACCGGGGTTGCGACCATGCGGGCCGGATCGCAGACCGCGACGCCGATGGTCTTTTCGCCAATATCGAGGCCAAACAGCGCGCCCGACGCCCCAAAGCCCGCCGCCTGTTGTTCAAATTCGTCTCTCATGGCTTGATGCTACACTGATTGGTCAAGTTGGGTCGACAATTCGTTGTGTGGTTATGAAACGCTGGATTTTGATTTCAGTTTTTGTCCTGTTCGGGGCGGGCATTCTGGCAGCCGCGCGAGGAACAGGCGACTCTACGCCCGATTTGCGCATCTCCGTCACGCAGACAGGCGAAGCGGAGCTGAAACTGGTCTATGAATGGAAGCGCCCGCAGCGCCAGATTGTCTTTGACGAAATCGCCGGCGATTATCGCGAACAATTCTGGACTATCGACACGCCCGGTTTTGAGCTGCTGCATTTCGCCGATGGCGACCGCATTCTGCGCAAAGACGAAAAGAAATTTACGCGCGTAGAGATTACCGCGCGTCCGGGTGCGGCGCGCCTGCCGAAAGAATATCAACCGGTGATGCGCTACGGCGCCGGCGGCGCTTTGGTTTATACCGGTCATATCTGGCCGCTGACGCGCGCAAAACAAAGCGGCGGCGGGCGGGTTAATGCAGTATTCGACTTCACGCCAGCAAAAGGCGGGCATGTGGTGGCGTTCGGCGCCAATGCGAACGCGCTCAGCGAGTGGCGCAGCCCGATGGCGCATCCGGCGTTTGTCTATATGGGCCCGCTCAATCCGGTTGAGACTGACCACGTCATGGCGCTGATCGATCCCGATACGCCAGGGTGGATTGTCAATACGTTCAACGAAGTCGTGCCTGAAAGTTTTGCGACGCTTGCCCAGATGTTCGGCTTTTCACCGGAGACAAAACCGAACCTGTTTCTCGCGGCGCCGCTGGGCGATGATGAAGGGCGATTGAGCTACACCGGTGACGCTTTACCCGCGCAGTTTCAGATCATGCTTGAGGGCGGCGCCTGGCGCGAGCCCAGCGACAAGGCCCGCCGCATTTTCATTTTCTCGACGATCCATGAAGCCGTGCATTTGTGGCAGGCGGCGGCGCGGCCCGACTCCGGAAATGCGCCGGAATGGATTCATGAAGGCGCCGCAGACGCCATTGCTGCGGAAGTGATGGCCGCCCTCGGACGCTGGGACGCAGAGGCGCTCGCGGCGGATGAAACGGCGGCGCGAGCCGAATGCGCCCGCGAACTCAAAGACGGATCGTTAAACAGCGCCCGCGCCCGGGGTGACTTCCGCGCGCTTTACGCCTGCGGCCATGTCATCGCCTCGGCGGTGGGCCGGGCCGAGCGCAAACCGGCGGCTGATTTTTGGCGCGATTTCATCACCCGGTCAGAGGCGGCTGGCGGCTACGACGCTGACCTGTTTTACGATCTCGTCGCCGACCGGACCGGCGATCAGGACTTTGCCAACGAGGTCGAAGATTTCGCCCGAACCCCGCTCGCCGACCCTAAGCGAGCCATCGACAGCCTGTTTGCCGCCGCCGGAACCCTTGCGCGCGAGCGGGGGCGTTGATAGGCACGGGCTTCAAAGGGATTTGAGAGAGCATCATGGCGATTGATAAGGATACTGTGCGCAAAGTGGCGCGGCTGGCGCGCATCGCCGAGCCCGAAGAGCGCCTTGAGCCGCTGGCGAAGGAAATCTCCGGCATCTTGGGCTGGATCGAACAGTTGAACGAAGTCGATGTCGAGGGCGTCGAGGCGATGTCGTCGACCGTCGATATTTCGCTGCCCATGCGCGAGGACGTTCTGCAGGACGGCCCCACCGGCGGCGGCCAGCCCGACAATGTCGTCGCCAATGCGCCGAAGACCGAAGATCATTTCTTCGTCGTGCCGAGAGTGGTGGAGTGATGCGCCGGAAGTCCCGCATAACCGTCACCAGATGCATTTCAACCATTGCGGTGGCAGGGCTTTCTGCAACTCAAGCGGCCGCTTGTTTTGTTCCTGCGCCATTTGTTGTCGAAGACATCAAGGCAGCTGACGTAGTTTTTGAAGGTACGGTTCTCAATTATGATTACGTTGGATGCCCAAGAGAGCCGCTATTTGCAGAATGTCATTCCTTAATTGATGTACAAGTTCACAACACCCTCAAAGGGGAGGAACGGGATCAATGGACGCTATATTGGGGGAACTCTATTTATGGTGTCCCCGAAGAGTGGGAAGGGGAAAAGAGGCGGCTGTTCGCAGGGAAGTGGGTTGACGGAAGTGGCCTGCCAGTTCGATCTGGAAGCGCAACAACTGTTCCAAGTGTTCATTCGGAATTGCTGCAAGTCTTGCAGGCGCCTTGTTCTGATCCTTTCTTCCTTCCAGCAGACGGTAAGACGATCAAAGAAGTGCGCGCGCTGGTAGATGAGGCGCCTAGTACAGAGAGCAAGAATGACTAACCCAGCAGTCCTTACCCTCGCGAAACTGCGCGATGCGTTGAAGAAAAAAGAAGTCACTTCGCTCGAAGCGACCGACGCCTATCTTGCGCGCATCGAAAAAGCCAAGGCGCTGAACGCCTTCGTCACGGTCACCGCCGACAAGGCGCGCGACATGGCGAAAGCCTCAGACGCGAAACTCGCCAAGGGAGAAGGCGGGGACTTGGAAGGCGTGCCGCTCGGCATTAAGGATCTGTTCTGCACCGAAGGGGTGATGACCACAGCCGGCTCGCACATCCTTGAGGGCTTCACGCCGCGCTATGAATCGAGTGTGACGGCGAACCTCTGGCGCGACGGCGCGGTCATGCTCGGCAAGCTCAACATGGATGAGTTCGCCATGGGCTCGTCCAACGAGACCAGCTATTTCGGCCCGGTGATCAATCCGTGGCGGCGCCCCCCCAATGCTGACGGCGGCAATACCGACCTGACCCCGGGCGGCTCGTCGGGCGGATCGTCCGCTTCCGTGGCGGCAAGGCTTTGCGCGGCGGCGACGGCGACCGATACGGGCGGTTCGATCCGCCAGCCGGCCTCGCTCACCAACACGGTCGGCGTCAAACCGACTTATGGCCGGGTGTCGCGCTGGGGCGTTGTCGCCTTTGCGTCGTCGCTCGATCAGGCGGGCCCGATGGCGCAGGATGTGCGCGACGCGGCGATCATGCTGAAATCCATGGCTGGTCACGATCCGAAAGATTCAACCTCGGTCAACCGTCCGGTTCCGGATTATGAGGCCGTGCTCGGCCAGTCCCTGAAAGGTCTCAAGATCGGCGTGCCGAAAGAATACCGTATGGACGGCATGCCGGAGGAGATTGAAAAACTCTGGCAGCAGGGCATTGCGTGGATGAAAGACGCGGGCTGCGAGATTGTCGACATCTCTCTGCCGCTGACCAAATACGCGCTGCCGGTCTATTACATTGTCGCCCCGGCGGAAGCCTCGTCCAACCTTGCGCGCTATGACGGCGTCAAGTTCGGCCATCGCGCAAAAGAGTTCAAAGACATCACCTCGATGTATGAGAACACCCGCGCTGAAGGTTTTGGCGATGAAGTCAAGCGCCGCGTGCTGATCGGCACCTATGTTTTGTCGGCGGGCTATTATGACGCCTATTATCTGCGCGCGCAGAAAGTGCGGAAGAAAATTTTCGACGAATTCACTGAAGCCTTTTCAAAAGTTGATTTGATCCTGACCCCGTCGGCGCCGTCGGCGGCGTTCGGCCTTGGTGAAAAAACCGGCGATCCGGTGCAGATGTATTTGAACGACATCTTCACGGTGACCGCAAACCTTGCGGGCATTCCGGGCGCCTCCGTGCCGGCCGGTTATGACAAGCAGGGTCTGCCGCTAGGGCTGCAGCTTCTTGCAAAACCGTTCGATGAAGAGACCATGTTCAAGGGCATGTTCGCGCTTGAGCAAGCGGCGCAGGCGAACAAGCGCCCGAAAGAGTGGTGGGGTTGAGTTTCTCCTCCCCCGTTTACGGGGGAGGTGTCTAGCCGCAATTGCGAAGCGATGCGGATGGACGGAGGGGGTTAACCCCCATCGGTCCTTCGGGCCACTTCCCCCGCAAGCGGGGAAGAGATCAAACCGCATCCGCGCGCATGCCTTCGCGCGCCAGCAGCTCTTCGCCGTGATCGTAAATCTTTTCCAGCGCGTGCCACGGCACGTAAGGATAAAGATGATGGATCTCGTGATAATTGTGGAAGTTGAACAGCCAGACCAGAATCCGCCCGCGCAGATCTTTCTTGGTGACAAGCACGCGCGAAACCTTGATCAGCTCCAACTCGTCGCGCAGCACATGGTGCGGCAGATAGATGAAGCGATAGGCGTTGAACGCCCATGAATTCCATGCAGGCAAAATCCACAACAATAGTGCTTCAACGCCGTAGCCGCTGGCGAACAGCAGCACCACGACGCTGTAGACAACGCCCAGTTCAATCGCGATGCGGGTTAAATATCGCGCCGGGCGCGGATGATGTTTGGCGTTGGTGAAGCCGTGATAGGTTGCGGTGAAATAATAAAGGTAACAGCGCAGCACGCCTTCGGGGAACGACCTGGCGCGGGCGACGAAATGCTCCGGATCGCGCTCGCGGTCATTGGCGTGCAGATGATGCAGGCGGTGATTGTGTTCATGCATGGAATAGGAATGCAGGCCGTAGCCGATATTCACTACGCCGTAAAAATAATTGAGCCAGTGATAGCGGTTGTCGCGCCCGTGAATGTTCTTGTGCACGCCTTCATGGGCGGGGGTGTAGCCCTGGATCATCCAGAACGAATTGATGACGAACCCGACCCACAGCGGAATGGCGCCGGTGACCGCGAAATAGGTGGTGGTGAATATCACAACCTGAGCGACGGTGCCAAACACCAGCGTGCGCCAGCAGACGCCCTTGCGCTGCTCCAGCGCGAACGCTTTGAGCTCGGCCATGGTCGCCGCCTGCTTTAT
>BQJG01000106.1 GCA_021604585.1 Hyphococcus sp. | reverse complement strand
AGTGTCTCAAATCCCGGCGTGCCGAGTGTTGGGTGGTGGGCGATGAACAAGAGTGAGAGTGCGGAAAGGCCGAGCAGGAGAATGCCGGCGGCTCTTGTGGTGTGGTTGCGTTTCGGTTGTTCGGTCATGGCGCCCTCCTGTGGAGCGCGAACCATGCCGCCGGTCGCGCGCCGGGTCGACCCGAAGTTCGGCATTTCCGGACATTGACCCCGCATTGTCCGGCGCGACTTCCTCAGCGCAATTTGCTAAGCCAAAGACATGACCCATGACGATCAGCAGGACAGCCGGGCGCAGCGCACAAGGCTAGCGGTGTTCAATGCCTTTCGCGAGTTGGTTCTGTCGCGGCGTTATGACGATATTCGCGTGGCGGACATCATTGATGGCGCGGGCGTGGGCCGTTCGACATTCTACGAACATTTCAACAGCAAGGACGACGTGTTGCTGACGTCGATCGAGCCGTTGTTCGCCGTGCTCGCTGATATTCCGACAATTGGCGGCGAGCGCGAAAAGGTCCGCTTCGTGCTGGCGCATTTCTGGGAGCAGCGCGCCTTCGCCCGCATCATCTTTCAGGGTGATCTGTTCGACAAGCTGACCCGCAAGCTGGCGGAGATGATTGAACAGCGATATGGCGAGGACATACCGGCGATATCGCGCCTGCGAGCGATTAGCAGCGCCGCGTCCTTATTGGGCGTTATTCGCGGCTGGCTGTCGGCGGAATTTTCAATGCCGGTGGATGAGCTGACCGTAGAACTTATGGGCGGCGACGGCGCACCGCCCAGAGAGTAATCATCGGAAAGCGCGCGCGTTTACTCAAACTCTTTGACATTGCCGGCGTAGTCATAGAGGTCTTCATGCCGGACGACTTTACCATCCTTCACCGTAATCGCGGTGACAATCGGCGCTGTGCCAGTGAAGGTTTGGTCCGACGGCGAAATTACCGTGTAAGTGAGCTGCGCGACGAAGACAACTACGCCATTGCTTTCGTAGCGGCGTTCAAGGTCGTAGTTGAGGTAAAAGTCTTTGTACTGCGCGGCATAGTCGCCCAGCCCTTTCATGACAGCAGCCTTGCCTTCATAGATGAAGCTGCCGCCATCGGCGCCCTGATTGGTTGATGTTGGATCGGTAAAGACCATGTCATCGGCCATGAACGGCGCCATGTTCTCAACTTTGAAGGTCGAATAGGCGGCGAGGTAATCTTCAGCGATTTTAATGGCCGCCTCTGAGGCGGCTGGTTCCGCTGCCGCGAGTGGTGTTGTGATAAGCGCCAGCGTAGCGGCGAAGGCGAGTGAGAATTTTTGCATGGACAACCCCTTCTGATTGGTAGGCGCAGCAAAGCGGCGCGCTACGGCGGCGTGCAACTCACAAAGACGTTAGGCGCGGTGAGGCGAAGGATGCTTGCGACGAACAGGCGCTTAACCCAACCCAAATTTCTCCAGCGCGGCTTTCGCAATCGGCTCGCCCCATTCCTGCACGAAGTGACCGGCGTCCGCGACTTCCATGGGCTCCGGGCAATTCTTGATGAATTTACGCAATCCATACATTGCCGGCGGGCCCAAGACCGGGTCTTGCATGCCAATCGCCATAAAGCTTTCGCCGTTCCAGTCTTCGGACCAGAATTTGCGCGCCTTGAGCGATGTCTCGACGCCTTCCTTCGATGCGGGCGTTAAGTCCGCGGCCCCTTTTTCCTTCAACATCACCAGCTCGGGAAAGCGGCGAACGCCGCCCTTATAGGATTGATCCGGGTAGGGTGCGTTATAGGCCGCAACGTCCGCGTCCGTTAGCACCGGCGTTGCGCGTTTCATGAGCGCGCCCACATCGAGATCGGGTTGCGAGCGATTGAAAGCCCGCCACATGGCGAAGCCTTCCGGCGCTTCCTCGCCGCCGGGCAGGCCGGTGTTCATCACAATGAGACGTGTGTAACGCTCCGGCGCTTCCATCGGCAGCGTCAGCCCGAGCACGCCGCCCCAGTCCTGCACCACGAGACAGATATCGCGCAGATTGAGATACTCGACAAAAGCGAGCAGCGCGTCCCGATGAAAATGATAGGTGTAAACGTCATCATCGACCGGCTTGTCAGAGCGTCCGAAGCCGAACATGTCGACCGCAACGAAGCGGCAGCCGGCATTAGTGAAAACCGGCGCCATCTTGCGGAAGAGATAGGCCCAGCTCGGTTCGCCGTGAATGCACAGAAATGTCGGGCCTTCCTGCTGGCCGTGATCGACGTAATGCATCCGCAACCCTTCATAGCCCGGCAGATCGTCAATATAGCGCGGCGTAAATGGCCAGTCCGGGAGATTGGCGAAACGGTCATCTGGCGTGCGAACAGCAGGGATGGGGGCTTTTATATCCGTCACAATGTTTCTCCCGGGCGGTCTAATTTTGCGGTCAGACGTATTGATGGTGCGGACGCCCCTTGTAACATGTTGGAAAATAGAAAGGGACCGGCATGAACCTAGGCGATCTTTGCGCTGTATTCAAAACAGAATGGCAGTTGATGAAATCCACGGCGCGGCTCGCCGCTTGCATCCTGATCTGCGCTGTGCCGTTCACTGGCGCGGCGCAGGCGCAAACTGTCAAGCTGAATGTCGATTCCTCTCTCGCCGAACTCATTCTCGACAAGGTTTGTTCCGGCGGCGAGATTGATGAAGATGAGCTGCGCGCGCTTCCCGTTTTGCAAAGCCAGATCAAGCATCACACGGGCCAATCCGATACGCGCAATATTGAGGCGTTCCTGACCGGCCTCAAAGCAGCGGCGCAATGCGAAACAGTCGAAGACGATGTTTATAATTTTGCGCCGGTTGTGAAGGAGAAAGAGAAATTCGCCGCAGCGGTTGCTTTCTTTACGGGGAAGGCGGGAGAGATTGAAGACTTTGTCGTGGAGAGCCTGACGCCTTACGCGCCGGACGATCTCGACTTTGAAGGTGAGCTGGTGCTCTCGATTGTCGGCAATCCCTGCGGCGGGTTTTCCATGGACGGAAGATTCTATCTCGCGCTGAATTGCCTGCGCGACAGTTACGAAGCGGATTACATGGCGGCGAAAGTGGTCTCGGCGCACGAGACCTATCACGCGGCGCAATACGTTTTCTTTCATCCGTTCAGTGAGTATATCGAGCAGGTGAAGACGGTTGACGACGCTTTAGATTATCTGTTCCTCAATCTGTTGCTGGAGGGCACGGCGGAATATGTGGCGGACTCGCGCAAGATTGACGGCGAAGGAAAAGTCTCAAAATTCTTTCAGGAATTCGCCCGCAAGGGATACCGAAACCTCGCCTATAATTTCCGCCTTGTGAATTACGCCGCCGACATTCTCGGCAATGACGACGCCCTGTTGCGGCGGATCAAGGACGTCTACCGGATGGGCTTCAGCGGCGCCGGCGGGCAGGGGTTCTATTATGTCGGCGCGGCGATGGCCGGCCATATTGAGGAATCCTATGGGCGCGAGGCGCTGGTCTGCATTATGGGCCAGCCGCCGGAACAGTTCGTGCGCGCCTATCAGGCGACTGCGCTGGCGGCGCCCGGCGAGGCGACCCCGGCCTTCGGCAAGGCGCTGATGAAGGCGGCGAACGGCTTAAGCAAAAAGCGCGAACCCGCGCTGCGTTATGAAAGCTGCGTCAGCTAGGACAATCCCCTTAGACGGTTTCCTTCTGTCGCGGCGCGGCTATAGTCGCGCGCAAACGGCCCAGCGGCAAGAATGAAGGACAGATGATGACGGAACATGCATGCGATCTCGTGGTGATCGGTTCGGGGCCGGGGGGCTATGTGGCGGCGATCCGCGCCAGCCAGCTGGGCCTCAAAACCATGATCGTCGAGCGCGACGCGCTGGGCGGGGTCTGCCTCAACTGGGGCTGCATCCCGACCAAGGCGCTGCTGCGGACCGCCGAGATCTACACCAATATGAAGCACGCCGCCGATTTCGGGCTGAAGGCGGACAACATCTCGTTCGACTTGAAAGCCGTGGTCGAGCGTTCGCGCGGCGTCTCGGGGCGCATGGAAAAGGGCGTCACCATGCTGATGAAGAAGAACAAGATCGCCGTGGTGAAGGGAACCGCGCGGCTGGAGAAAGGCGCGCAGGCGCCGGTCGTCAAAGTCAAAACCGCCGACGGCGAAGAGGTGATCAAAGCGAAACACGTGATCCTCGCCACGGGCGCGCGGGCGCGGACCATTCCCGCGGCGGGGCTTGAGCCCGACGGCAAGTTCATCTGGACCGCTAAGGAAGCGATGATCCCCGATGTGATGCCAAAGAAACTGCTGGTCATCGGTTCCGGCGCCATCGGCATCGAGTTTGCGAGTTTCTATAACGCCCTCGGCGCGGAGACCACCGTGGTGGAAATGGTCGAGCGCATCCTGCCGGCGGAAGACGAAGAGATTTCCAAATTCGCCGAGCGCCAGTTCAAGAAACAGGGGATGAAAATCCTCACCTCGGCCAGCGTTGAAAAACTTGAAAAAGGCGCGGCGTCGGTGACGGCGACGATCAAAACCAAAGACGGCAAAACCGAAACGGTCGAGGCCGACCGCGTGGTCCTCGCCATCGGCATTACGGGGAACACGGAGGATCTGGGGCTCGAGGCGCTGGGCGCGAAGATCGACCGCGGCCATGTGAGCGTCAATGAATGGCTCGAGACCGGCGTCAAAGGCCTCTATGCCATCGGCGATGTGGTCGGCGCGCCCTGGCTCGCGCACAAGGCGTCCCATGAAGGCGTGCTCTGCGTTGAAAAGATCGCGGGGCTAAAGGGCCTCCACCCCATGGACGTCACCAAAATCCCGGGCTGCACCTATTCAAACCCGCAGGTCGCGAGCGTCGGCCTCACCGAAGCGAAGGCGAAAGCCGCCGGCCACAAGGTCAAGGTCGGGCGCTTTCCCTTTGTGGGCAATGGCAAGGCGATCGCGCTGGGCGAACCGGAAGGCATGGTCAAGACCGTGTTCGACGAGAAAACCGGCGAGCTGTTGGGCGCGCATATGATCGGCGCGGAAGTCACCGAGCTGATACAGGGCTTCGGCCTCGCCCGGAGCATGGAAGGCACCGAAGAAGACCTCATGCACGCCATCTTCCCGCACCCGACGCTGTCAGAGATGATGCATGAGAGCGTGCTGGATGCGTATGGGCGCGTGGTGCATGTTTGAGGTTTGCAAATGAACGGTGATCCAAAACAATTCGCTAGAGAAATATTCTCTGTTGCAAAAACATCCATCCCGTCTGGTCGAGAGATTGCAAAAATCGCGATAGACGAAATTTTCAAGGCTTATGGA
>BQJG01000105.1 GCA_021604585.1 Hyphococcus sp. | reverse complement strand
CGGCTCTTTGACATTTTGGTTTTGGCGCGGGCCGGGCGTTCGGTCTGGTGCGCGCCTTGTAAACGGTCAGCCGCGCAGAACCGGATCCGTGCGGGAGTGCGGGAAAGTGCGTCCGCCTCTCGCGCGGATCCGGGTCGCGGGCGGATCAATCCGCGCTTGCACGGAAAACCCAGCAAGCGCAACTGAAGCGCACTTCCGATCCATGCACATAGGGTTCAAAGGCGGCGCGTACCGTGTCGAGCAATCTGGATCGCATCTCGTCGTCAGCGTTTTGAATAGCAACACCCTCGGGGCCCATGCGCGACAGATAGGGGATCAGCTGCGATTCCGGCAGAGTGGAGGGAACATCCACTGGCGTCGCCGTCACGTTGCGCCAGCCGCTTTTGCTCAGAACATCGCGCACATAATCTTCGTCGGCGAAAGCAAACTGACCCGGCGCGCCTGGCGCGCGCGGCGCCAGATCGGGGAGCAAGGGTCTGGCGGCGCGTTCTGCGGTTGTCATAAATTCGTTCTCCAACGGGCTGCGCCAGGAGATGAAGGTGAGCCTTGCGCCATCATTCGCGGCGCTGCGCACATTGGAAAACGCGGCCACGAAATCGCGGAAGAACATGACGCCGAAACGCGACGTGATCGCGTCAAAGCTGCGCGCTTCAAACGGATAGTCCTGCGCGTCGGCGCAAAGAAAACTGGCCGTGGCGCCGCTTTGTTTCGCGCGCGCCTGGGCGGCGGCGATCATGGGTTGCGAGATATCAACGCCGGTGCAGTGTCCCTTGCCGCCGAGCGCGTTCGCCATCGCCAGGGTCGTCGCGCCCGTGCCGCACCCAATATCGAGCACAGTTTCGGCGGCGCTGTTTTTGACCGCATCGACCAGCATATCCTCAAACGGTTTGAACAACTGGTCGAGCATGGTCTGGTTGTCGATCCAGGCCTGTCCGGCGGCGCCGTTCCATCGCGCGGCTTCATCGGGCTGGTCGCAGTTCTTGACGGTCATTCAGGCGCTCCTGTTGCTTGTCATTTATGAGGTTGGCCTGCACTCTGCCACTTAAAGCCGACTTGAGGTCAAGAGATGAAAGATCTGGATATTGCAGAAACCGCGAAACGCTCGGGCGTTCCGGCCTCAACCCTGCGTTACTATGAAGAGAAGGGCTTGATCGCGTCGATCGGGCGGAGCGGGTTGCGCCGCGTGTTCGCCCCGGATGTTTTAGAGCGGTTGGCGCTGATTGCGCTCGGCCGCGCCGCCGGATTTTCGCTCGATGAAATTGCTCAGATGTTTGCATCGAAAGGGCGCCCGAAAATCGACCGGGCGCAGCTTGCGGCCAAAGCCGACGAGCTGGACGCAACGATTCGCAACCTTAGCGCCATGCGCGACGGCCTCCGCCATGCTGCGAGATGTCCTGCGCCCAGCCATCTGGAATGTCCAAAGTTTCAGCGCCTCATGCGTGCGGCAATCCGCGGCGTCATTCCCGCGCCGCCGAGGAGGGGGCTGAATAGGGCCTGATTCCCGCCTGAAACCCGCACGCCTGCTCGCTTGCGTGGTTGACAGGCCCGCCCGCTTTGACTATCTCCCGGCGCTCCAGATCACACTAAAACGCTTGAAAGCAGCCCGTCATGAAAGTCCGTTCGTCGCTTAAGTCCTTGAAAAATCGTCACAAAGACTGCCGCGTCGTGCGCCGCAAGGGCCGCGTCTATGTGATCAACAAGACCCAGCGCCGCTTTAAGGCGAAGCAGGCTTAACGTCTCTTCACGAGACTTTTCCTTGGTTTTTAAGGGTTTAGAGATTAGGCTTTCGCTCATGCGAAGGCCTTTTTGCATTTTCCTCATTACGCTTCTGGTCGCTTTACCTTCGTTGGCGGGGCAGGCCGCCGCGGATCAGACCGATCCGCGCCTCGACGCCTTATTTGAGGAGCTTCGCGTGGGCGACGCCCAGCGGGCCGAGGAAAATGTCGCGCGGATCATCGATATCTGGTCGGATTCGCAGAGCGATACGGTCGATCTTCTGTTTGAGCGGGCCAATCTCGCCGCCAGCAACGGCGCTTTCGATTTGTCGCTGGCTTTGCTCGATCATGTGACGGGCCTCGCGCCGAATTTCGCCCAAGGCTACGCGCTGCGCGGGACCGTGCGCTTGACCACCGAAGACCGGGCCGGAGCGATTGAGGATTTCTCCAAAGCGCTGGAGCTCGAACCGCGCCAGTTTGAGGTGCGCACGACGCTCGCCGATCTGTTGCTCTCGGGCGGGGAAGATCGCGCGGCCTATGAGATGTTTCAAAAGGCGCTCGAGTGGAACCCGCATGACGACTATGTCCGCCAGCAGGCGCGGACCCTGCGCCGCCAGATTGACGGTCAAGAGATTTAATTTTCCCCATTGAGTCTGTTCGTGCTTGGCGTTCTCCGCGCGCTTTCCTATTCCTGTGCATCCGGGTCGGACGCCGGATATTCATCCGTGTCCGGTCTATTTAATTTGCATTCAAGGAGCGCATCAGGTGGCGGACGGATCAGCAGCAAGTGTCGAAGGCGCAACCACAGTCGCGGCGGATCGCCTGCGTTCTTTTATTGAGCGCGTCGAACGCCTTGAAGAAGACAAAGCTGCGATCATGAATGACATCAAGGAAGTCTTCGCCGAAGCCAAAGGCGAGGGCTATGACGTCAAGACACTGCGCCAGGTGATCCGTCTGCGCAAAATGGACCGCGCCGACCGGCAGGAGATGGAGGCCATGCTCGAGCTCTATCTCGCCGCGCTGGGCGAATAACGCCTGATCAATTCAGCCTAAGCTGATCTTCAAGCACTGACTGATCCGCATTCCCGATATATTTGCTGTAGTCGGGATGCGCGAACAGATGCGCGTAATAGATCTGATGACGGTATTTCAGATGCGACTGCGGCAGGAGGTTCTGGTTCAGATGGATTTTCACATCTTCCTGTGACGCGTTGTATTCGTGCATGGCGGCGAGCTGGCCATTGAACGGCCCATACATTTCATGCTCCCAGCCGACAATGTCGTCGAAATACATATAGGTGCGCGGCAGGAAATTCTGCGGGCGCGATTTCGCGAAGTTGAACAGCGCGAATGAATCGAGGGTCGATGACCAGTAATCCACATCGTTGAAAATCGCGCCAATCGGGGCGGGATCAAATTTCTCGCAAAAACTCGGGATCGTTTCTTTCACGTCGCCAATGACGAGCTTTCCCTTTGGAACCTTGGCCCGGAGGGCCGGTTCGTCCATGGCGTATTGCGCTTCGGCAAACCAATAGGGCAGATCTTTCGGCCCGTCCGGCGGGGGCATGCCTTTGCCGGTGTCGAAGCCGTAACAATCGACCGCAACGCCGGTGCGCTTTTCAACATCGACCGCAAGATCGCACATGAATTTAAGACCATTGCCGCCGGCGACGCCGAACTCAATGGCTGAGATGCGAGTGTGGCCGAGGCGTTTCGCCATGGAGGCTGCGCCGAACATGCAATGGGCGTAGTGCGGGCGATCAAGCGCCTGTGCGTCCATCAAAAACTCAGGCGAGTAATTGAACGCGCCTTTGCTGGCGCGCAGAAACCGGCGCAACAGCACGCCGCCCATGGACAGTTGAAATTCCTTGGAAAGCAGAATGCGGGCGAGCGCGTTTTTCACTTGCGGCGTACCTCAAAATAATTCGGCGCCCGCATGACGGGCGCCGATCTTGTTCCAGAGTTGCAGGGCTTAGGCAACCTTTAGCCTGCGCGTTTGATCTCGAGATCATGCTCGCGGAGTTTGCGATAGAGTGTTGAGCGGCCCATGCCGAGGCGGCGTGCGACTTCCGACATTCTGCCGTCATAGGTGGCGATGGCCAGTTCGATCAGGTCTTTTTCGATTTCCTGCAGCGAGCGCAAATGGCCTTCGCGATCGAAGATCTCGACGCTGTCGCCTTCATGGCTGTTGGACGAAGCCGGGCGTGACGCAGCGACGCTTTCGCCGTCTTCGTCTTCTTCGGAATCGCTCAGCAATGGCGGACCGGCTTCAATGCCAGCGGCTTTGAATTCTTCGGCGAGGATTGGGAAATCTTCCGCCGAGAGATATGGGTTTTCAGCCAGCACCACGGCGCGGAAGATGGTGTTCTCCAGCTGGCGCACATTGCCCGGCCAGTTGAACTGGTTCAGCACTTCCAAGACTTCGTGGCGGACGCCGCGCACATCGCGGCGCTCTTCGGCGTTGTAACGCTGAATGAAGTGATCGATCAGCGCGGGGATGTCTTCACGGCGATCGCGCAGGGACGGGATTTCAACCGGGAACACATTGAGGCGATAGAACAGATCTTCGCGGAACCGTCCGGCTTTGACTTCTTCACCAAGGTCGCGATTGGTCGCGGAAATGACGCGCACATCGACTTTGGTCGGGCGCTTCGATCCGATGGCGTCGACTTCGCCTTCCTGCAACACACGCAGCAATTTCACCTGCATGTCTGCGGGAAGCTCGCCCACTTCGTCGAGGAAAATGGTGCCGCCATCTGCTTCCTGAAATTTGCCGATATGTTTTGCGGACGCGCCGGTGAACGACCCTTTTTCATGGCCGAATAGTATGCTTTCAACGAGATTTTCCGGAATGGCGCCGCAATTGACCGTAATGAACGGCCGGCCGGCCCGCTCAGACGATCCTTGAATGGCGCGTGCGACCATTTCCTTGCCGGTGCCGCTTTCACCGGAAATCAAAATCGGAATGTTGGAGGCGGCGGCGCGTTCGCCCAGCCGCATCACATGACGCAGCGCTGTTGAATCGCCAACGAGATCTTTAAAGCCCATCGCGCCTTCGCGCTTGCGCTTGAGGCGCGAGACTTCCCCCTGAAGCGAGGTAAGGTTGAGCGCATTCTGGATCGAAACAAGGACGCGTTCAGGCGAGGCTGGCTTCACGAAGAAATCCGCAGCGCCTAACTGCATCGCTTCCACGACCGTGTCGATGCCGCCCTGGGCGGTCAGTACGATGATGGAAATATCTTCGCGGAACGCTTTCGCGCGCTTCAACGTTTCCATGCCGCCAAGGCCCGGCATTCTGAGATCAAGCATGATCAGCGCCACATCTGCGCCTTGCTGGCTTTGCAGCAAAGACATGGCGGTTTCGCCATCGGCGGCCTGCAGAACCGGATAGCCCGCTTTTTCACACACGGCGCGCATCAGGCGGCGCTGCGTTGGATCGTCATCAACAACCAGGATCGTTTTCACCATGGGAGGCGGGCCCTTTTCAAATGGAATATCTTGCAAGGGAAAATGCCGGAAGCAGGTAAAGATCGGTTTAACCCGTATCATTACGAAACGATTTTGCGG
>BQJG01000104.1 GCA_021604585.1 Hyphococcus sp. | reverse complement strand
ATGGTCTCCCCGTTAATGGCGGGACCATTCAATCACTCTTTTGTCCGCGCGGAAAGTGGGGGCTAAGCCGCGACTTCGGCCCGTTCTTTCTTGGCTTTTTTCTCTTCCGCGATCTTGTTCATCTCGGCGGCGACGAGTTTTTCGTGCACGTCCTCGGCGGGGCGCGCATTGGAAAGATCAATCTCCGGGGCCATCGGGCCTTCGGTTTTGATCTTGAACATGTTCGGAATGCGGAACATCTTCATCGGGTTCTTCACCGCATCCATGGCCGCTGTCGGCTCATAGCCGCAATGGGCCATGCAGTTTGAACATTTCTCGTATTTGCCGGTGCCGTATTTGTCCCACTCGGTGGTTTCCATCAATTCCTTGAACGTGGAAACATAACCTTCGCCGAGCAGGTAACACGGCTTCTGCCAGCCAAAGACGCTGCGCGTCGGCGAACCCCATGGGGTGCATGTGTATTCTTCATTGCCGGCGAGGAAGTTGAGGAACAGCGATGAATGCGACAGGTTCCATTCGCGGCCGCGCTCTTTGCCGATCTTGAAGATGTCGCGAAACAGGTTCTTGGTTTTCTCGCGCGACAGGAAGTGATCCTTGTCTTCGGCGCGCTCATAAGCGTAGCCCGGCGAGATCGAGATGTTGACGCCAAGGTCGGTGGCGAAGTCGAGATAATCGGCGACTTGAACCGCAGTCATGTTGTCAAAGATGGTTGCGTTGACATTGACCTGGAAGCCGCGCTCCTGCGCCGCCTTGATCGCCTTTACCGCGATCTGGAACGTGCCTTTTTGGTCCACCGCATGGTCGTGTTCTTCTTCAAGACCATCGAGGTGAACCGAGAAGAACAGGAAGGGCGACGGTGTAAACAGATCGAGCTTTTTCTCCAGCAGCAGCGCATTGGTGCAAAGCGATACAAACTTCTTGCGCTTGACGATGCCAGCAACGATCTCGCCGATATCCTTGTGGATCAGCGGTTCGCCGCCGGGGATCGCCACCACCGGCGCGCCGCATTCGTCGACCGCGTCAAAGCATTCCTGAACGGTCAGGCGCTTGTTCAATATCGGCGCCGGGTAATCAATCTTGCCGCAGCCGGGGCAGGCGAGGTTGCAACGGAACAACGGCTCCAGAAACAACACCAGCGGATATTTTTTCCGGCCGAGCAGGGTCTGTTTTGCGACATAGGCGCCGACGCGAACTTGCTGGTGAAGCGATACTGACATGATGTGTCTCCGGACGATTATTGTTATGCGTGTGTTGCGCGGATTTAGGCGTTGCTGACGGCCCAGGCTTCCATGGCGTCTTTCGGACGCGGTACGTCAGCCAGTTCCTTCGGCAGTTTGAAGTGGACGTTTTCTTCAACGCCGTCGAGTTTTTCGACTGTCACGTTGCAGTAATTGCGGATGCGCGAAATGGTTTCCTGCACCAGCGTTTCCGGGGCCGAGGCGCCGGCGGTGAGGCCGACAGTCTCAATGCCTTCGAGCCAGGCTGGATCGAACATCGAGGCGTTTTCGATGAGATAGCTCGGGATGCCGAAATTCTCGCCGATCTCGCGCAGACGGTTTGAATTCGACGAGTTGTGCGCGCCGACCACCAACAACAGCTCGACCTGCTTCGCCATGGCGATGACGGCTGTCTGGCGGTTCTGCGTGGCGTAGCAAATATCGCGTGTATCGGGTCCGACAATTTTCGGAAAGCGCGCTTTCAAGGCGGCGATCACATCTTTCGTGTCATTCACCGACAGCGTGGTTTGCGTCACGAACGCCACGCGATCATCATCTGCGACCGCAAGGCCCGCGACGTCTTCCGGTTCGGAGATGACATGGACGGTGCCGGGAATCTGTCCCAGCGTGCCTTCGACTTCCGGATGGCCGATATGGCCGATCAGGACGATGTCGTAATTCTTCTCGGCGTAGCGGCGGCCCTCTTTGTGGACTTTCGTCACCAGCGGACAGGTTGCATCGATGACATCAAGCTCGCGCACCAGCGCGCCGTCTTCGACCTTGCGGGCGACGCCATGGGCGGAAAAAACGGTGACGGCGCCGGTCGGGATTTCGTCGATCTCTTCAACAAAGATCGCCCCCCGCGCGCGCAGGGTTTCGACCACATATTTGTTGTGCACGATTTCATGACGGACATAGACGGGGGCGCCATATTTCTCCAGCGCCCGCTCGACAATGTCGATGGCGCGCTCGACACCGGCGCAAAATCCGCGCGGCTGAGCCAGAACGACTTTGATATTTTTGTTCGCCGACGACATATTCGTCCGCCCCTCCCGCCATTTCTGCACAACAAATTGAGCCCGCCTTATTTCATGGCGCCGCCCGGTCTTCAACCATGGCGGCGGTGGCCTTTTGGCGAGTTCAAATCCAACACTGGCCTCCCATATAGGTCATGTTGCGCTGCAGTGCAAAAAGAAGCCGCCCGCCTCACGGGGAATTCACGAAGGGTGTGGCGGCGGCAGCGCAGCCCGATCAAGCGCCCAGATCGGCTCGGCTTGGCGGCGCTCGTCCCCTCGTGTAGCGTGCCGGACGGGCAAGAGGGATCTGAGGGGGTTCGGGGAATGTTCCAGAAATTCAAGGCGTCGGCAGGCGCGGGAGAGGCCGTTTGGCCGCTATCCAAGGTTGTGGCCGTGCTGGAGAACCAATATGGCGCTATGGACCGGCTCGGCGAGGAAGGCCCGCTTTCCGTTTTCGGGGTGCAGCAGAATGGCGTCAATTTCGTTGTCGCCCTGATGCAGACCGCGCCCAATTCCGGCAAGCTGGCTGAGCTTGGGTTTCTGGCGCGCTTTGTCGGGTTCGATCTTGAGCAGCAGATGGTCGAGACCATCAATCGCAACCTTCACATTGCGGTCGCGTCGATTGAGCCGAATGGCGATTTGTTCCTGATGGCCGGAATGCAACCCACCGGCGCGTTCGATGCCGGTCAGTTTACGATGGTGCTGGAAGCGTGGAAGCGAGATCTGATGATCACGCTTGCGGGTCTTTCTAGCGGACAGGCGTCAATGGCTGGGGCGTTCCCGGCGGCGAGCATGGAAGCGGCGCGCAATTTCGCGGTCAACGCTGCGCCAGCGCCGGTGGATGGCCGCCCGGTCGACATGCTGGCGAGTTTCCTCGGCGCGAAGAACAGCCGCGAGATTTGCGGCGACTGTTCCGGTCGCGGCAAACGAGGCTTCATCGCGCGGATGTGCGGCGCCTGCGACGGCTCGGGGTTTGTGAAGGCGCGGTAGGTTGGCTTTCCTCCCCTTGCAAAGGGGAGGCTTGAGCCGCGCTTGCGCAATAGCGCAAGCCCCGGCAAAGGAGGGGATCAGCCCACGCAATCATGATCCCCCTCGTCATCCGGCGTCGGTGCGCCGTCTGACACTCCCCCTTTTCAAGGGGGAGAAAAGCGGCGGACAATTTTGCAGGGTGGCCTTTTTGTCTGATGCGGCATATCTCCCCGCTCATCCCCGCGAAAGCGGGGATCCATTGTCAGAACGCGCCGCACATTTTCTGGGTCCCCGCTTTCGCGGGGATGAGCGGAACAGAAGTTGAGATGTAACGGAATGTCAGCCTTCGCCAGCACCATCAAAGAAACAGCCGCCCTCGTTGAAGACGCGCTCGACCAGTTCCTGCCGACGCGTGGAGGGCCTTTGGGCCGGGTGGCGGACGCCATGCGCTGGGGCGCGCTCGATGGCGGTAAGCGCTTGCGTCCGTTTCTGGTCATCGCGGCGGCTGACATGTTCGATGCGCCGCGAGCGCGCTCGGTGCGGGTCGGCTGCGCGGTGGAGATGATCCATTGCTATTCGCTGATCCATGACGATCTGCCGGCCATGGATGATTCCGATCTGCGGCGCGGGCGGCCATCGGTGCATAAAAAATATGACGACGCCACGGCGATCCTCGCCGGCGATGCGCTGTTGACCCAGGCTTTTGAAATTCTCGCGGAAAAAGAAACCCACCCTTCTGGCGACGTGCGCTGCGCCATTGCGCTGGAGCTGGCGCGCGCGTCGGGCAAGCTCGGCATGGTCGGCGGCCAGATGATCGACATCTATGCCGAGCAGAAAACTTTTGATCTCGCCGGCATCGAGGAATTGCAGCGCCTCAAGACCGGCGCGCTGATCCGTTTTTCTGCGGTTGGCGGCGGACTGATCGGCGAGGCGACGCGCGATGAGGTCGCAGCGCTGACAAACTACGCCGAAGATCTCGGGCTCGCCTTCCAGATCGTCGACGATATTCTTGATGCGACGGCGGATGCGGAAACCCTCGGCAAGCCGGCGGGGCAGGACGCGGAAATGGACAAGGCGACCTTTATCAAGCTGCTTGGCATGGACGGCGCCAAATCAAAAGCGGCGGAACTGGTCGAGCGCTGCAAAGCCCATCTCGACCGCTTTGGACCAGCCGCCGACCCGCTCAAAGGCGCGGCTGATTTTGTGTTCGAGCGGAAGAGTTAGGTCTTTGACATGAGTATTTCATGACGAAGGATGGTCGCCCCAGTCGGTTGTGCGATATTCGCTATTTTGCTGGCGACCTACACAAATATTTAGACGATCACGAAGTTTCAGCTTTTGGGCGGCGAATTGCTTGGTGGCTCAACGGCGAAGACATTAGTCTCGGTTCTTACACGGCGTTATATATTTTCTTTTCGCCCTCAATTGCGGAAGGGGCTATCCATGTGAGTGACTATGGTGGGGATTGGTGGCAGAGATATACACATGTGGGCGTTCCCAGGACTTTTCCAAAAGTCTTTGACGCAAAAGAGATAGCAACTTCTGGAACAATCGCTGCTCTAAAAGCCATACGCCCTGACAAGTCTGAACTGATTGAAAATGCTGTTCAGACTATTGTTGATAATGGTGAGGGGACTCGCTTTCTGATCAAGCTCAAGGAACGAAAAGACTATCGGATAGAGATCGCGATTAGTATCGGAGTCTGGCCAGAGTCATCCTATTTTCACGTTTCTCTCATTGATCAAGCAACAGGTGAATTTTTAGACGCGCCCGCAGTTCCACTCGAATTTTATGACCATGGATTTGATTTGGCAGGGCCTGTCTCGATTCTGAAAAACGAAGTTCAGATCAAGGCTCATCCATCTTTTACTGCCGGATTGACTGCAAAAAATTACAAATGGCCGTTGCTGCTTCCAATATCAGAATTCAAAAAACTCGAGCAGCGGCCAACAATTTCGAATCTTGTCAAAAGAAATGGCTGAATTAAGCCGCCTCTTTCTCCAACCGCTCCAGCAACGCATCAACGCCATTGGTTGAAACAAACGACGAGAACTCCTCGCGTTTGACCAGCATGATCGAGACGCCCTGAACGATAATGTCGATGGCCTTGCGCTCGCCGGATTTCAGTTTCCTGACGCGCCAGTCGACATTGATCGGCCCGCCTTCCTTGCGATCAAACCGGGTGCGGACGATCACGTCGCGCGCGCCGAGCGCTTTGGCCTCGACCACTTCCAACGGCTTGCCGACAAT
>BQJG01000103.1 GCA_021604585.1 Hyphococcus sp. | reverse complement strand
TTGCCGCCGCGGCTGGTCGCGCTGATCGAGGGCGCCCATCAGCTCTATAGCCGCATCAGCCGACTTGATCGCGAACTCTTCACGGGCGCAGCCCCTACGGAAACAAAGAATGACGCTGCCGCGCAACAGCGGGCATTGCTCAAGGCGTTTGGCGGGCGCTAGGCGTTCGTGCGGTCTTGCAACAATTGATGTAAAGCAGAAGCGGCGAAGCCTACTTCTTCAGACCAAAAGAACCGAACTTCTGGTTGAACTTCGACACGCGGCCGCGCTCGCCAACCTTCGCCGGGCCGCCGGTCCAGGCCGGGTGCGACAGCGGATCGATATCGAGGTTCAGTGTCGCGCCCGCTTCGCCATAGGTCGAGCGGGTTTCGTAAGACGAGCCGTCAGTCATCACCACTTTGATCGTGTGGTAGTCCGGGTGAATGTCTTTTTTCATGGCGGCGGTCCTTCGCGCGGGCAAATTCTGGTCTTTTCAGATTGGAGCGGCGCATATACGCGGGGGCGGGCGGCTTCGCAAGCCTCTATCACAATATTCCTGACCTGGCGGCTCTGCTGGCGAAATCGCCCCGGCGCTGTTATGGTTCGCGGCGTCGCCGCCCGCCTCAGCCGGGCTTTGTCGTTCCTTCTGTTTGGCCCTGTTTTTCATGCGATTTTGGTTGTTTTTGCTGGCGATCCTGGTGGTGCTGGCCGGCGCAGTAGGGTTACGCCTTCAGGCCTTTAACCAGTTTTCAGAGATCAAGCCCGTGGCGCTGGCCGCTTGCGCGCCGGTGCGGGGAATCGCCGGACCGGAAGATATTGAGGTCGATCAGGCCCATGGGCGGGCGTTTATTTCCTCGCTCGACCGCCGGACGGAAGGCGCGCGTGGCGCAATCCATGTCTTCGACGTGAGCGATCCGCTTTCCGAAGCCGGGTTTCGCGACCGGACGCAAGGGGTCCCGGCGGCGTTCCGCCCCTTCGGTCTCGATTACTATGAGGACGGCGAGGTTCGCCGCCTGTTCGTGGTCAATGAAGCGGGCCCCTCGGTCGAAGTCTATGACGTCGCCGAGAATGGCGATCTCAGCCATCTTGAAACATTCGCTG
This sequence comes from Hyphococcus sp., assembly GCA_021604585.1. Taxonomy (GTDB): domain Bacteria; phylum Pseudomonadota; class Alphaproteobacteria; order Caulobacterales; family Parvularculaceae; genus Hyphococcus. The sequence goes on along the minus strand of BQJG01000103.1, from coordinate 4,940 downwards.
AGCGGCGGCTCAACAGCCCGAATAATATCGTCGCGGTGGGGCCGCGCCAGTTTTATGTCAGCAACGATGTTCGCCCGGGGCGCAACGCGGCGGTTGCCGATCTGCACTTCCTGATGCAATCGGGCTCCGGCGATATTTTCTACGTGGACGGCGCGGTCTGGCGCGTGGCGGCCGAGGGGCTGCGTTTCGCCAATGGCCTCGCTTTGTCGCCGGACGGATCGAAGCTGTATGCGGCGGAAACCTCTGGCAATGCGCTTAAGGTCTTTGACCGCGACGCGGCGAGCGGCGCGCTGACGCTCGACAAAACGGTCCGTCTCAAAGCCTCGCCCGACAACATCAATGTTGATCCCGCCGGCGCGGTCTGGATCGGCGCGCTGCCCAAACCGCTGGCGACGCCGCGTCTGTTGCGCGATGTGAACGCCATTGCGCCGTCAGAGGTGATCAGGCTCGACCCCGACGGCGCCGTGACGACCATCTATCGCGATGACGGCAAACAGCAGTCGGCCTCGACGGTGGCGGCACCGGTCAAAAATAAATTGCTGATTGGCGCGCTTTATGCGGAGCAATTCCTGTTTTGCGATTTGCCCAAGGCGGCGAGATAAGCCACAACCGCGCCGATGAAATATATCTCGACCAGAGGGGGATGCCCCGCCGTAGATTTTGAAAGCGCGCTGCTTGCCGGGCTTGCGCCTGATGGCGGACTGTACATGCCTGAAGCATGGCCGCATTTGAGCGTTGATGAGGCGCGCGCGATTGGCGAGATGCCCTATGCGCAGGCCGCGGCGGAGATTTTGTCGCGCTTCACCGGCGAGAGCTTCGACAAGGCCCAATTGGCGGAGATGACCGCCCAAGCCTATGGTTCGTTCACGGATGATGCGGTGGCGCCGTTGATCAAAATTGGCGACGAAGACTGGATCCTTGAACTGTTTCACGGGCCGACTTTGGCGTTCAAGGATTTCGCCATGCAAATCCTCGGGCGCTTGTTCGATGCAGCGCTGACCCGCCGCGATGAGCGCGTGACGATTATCGCCGCCACCTCTGGCGATACCGGCTCCGCCGCGATTGAAGCGCTGAAATCCTGCGCGCGCGTCAATGTTGTGGTGCTGCATCCGGAAGGGCGCGTCAGCGCAGTCCAGCAACGGATGATGACGTCGGTGATCGCCGACAATGTAAAGAACATCGCCGTCAAAGGGTCGTTCGATGATTGCCAGGCGATTGTGAAATCGCTGTTTGCTGATGAGGGTTTTGTCAAAGACGTGCGCCTGAGCGGCGTCAACTCAATCAACTGGGCGCGGCTGGCGGCGCAGACGGTGTATTATTTCACGAGCTGGGCGAAGATCACCAAGGGAGATGAGGCGATCAGTTTTGTCGTGCCAACTGGAAATTTCGGTGATGTGTTTGCGGGCTACGCCGCCAAACAAATGGGGTTGCCCATCGCCAGGCTCGGCGTCGCCGCCAACGCGAACGATATTCTCCATCGCGCCATTTCGCAGGGCGATTACACGCCGGGCGCGGTGCAGCCGACAGCTTCGCCATCGATGGACATTCAGGTCGCGAGCAATTTTGAGCGGCTCTTGTTTGAAGCGAAGGGCCGTGACTCGAATGCTTTGCGCGCAGCGATGGAAGCCTTCGCCCGTGACAAGAGTATGAAGATTGACGCGCAAACGCTGGCTTCGATCCGCGAGGATTTCGTCTCCGCCGCGATCTCAATGGGTGAAACACTCAGCGAAATTGCGCGCCATTATAAAGTGACAGGCCAGTTGATCGATCCGCATACAGCGGTGGGCCGGGTTGGCGCCATTCGTTTGCGCGAAGCAGGCGCGCTCAACGGAAAGACCGTCACGCTCTCCACGGCGCATCCGGCGAAATTCCCCGATGCGGTGGAGCAGGCGACTGGAAAGGCTCCAGCGTTGCCTGACGCTTATGCCGACCTTTTCAATCGGCCAGAACAAATGGATCACGCACCCGCCGACAGCCAAGCGATCAAAGCAATCATCACCAAGGCATTTGCATGAACAAGGTTCATACGCTGGCGAATGGCGTTCGGGTCATCGCCGATCCCATGCCCGGGCTTGCGACGGCGGCGCTCGGCGTCTGGGTGCGCGCCGGGTCAGTCGATGAAAACACCAGCGAACATGGTGTCGCGCATTTCCTTGAGCATATGGCGTTCAAGGGCACCACGACCCGGTCGCCGCTCGATATTGCCGAACAGATCGAAGCGGTCGGCGGTTACTTGAACGCCGCCACCAGCCATCAGCGCACAGGCTACTATGCGCGCATCCTCAAGGACGATCTCGAACTCGGCGCCGATATTCTTTCCGACATTCTGCTTAATCCGTTGTTTGACGATGAAGAGATGATGAAAGAACGCGAAGTCGTCGTGCAGGAAATCGGCGAGGCCGCCGACACGCCCGACGATGTGGTGTTTGAAAAGGTCAGCGAAGTCGCCTGGGCCGGGCATCCTTTGGGACGACCGATCCTTGGCACGCCGAAAAGCGTGCGCGCGCAGACACCGGACAGCCTGCGCGCATTTATGAAACGCTGTTACCGGCCGCAGGATATGGTCATCGCCGCCTCCGGCGCGGTCGATGAAGACGGATTGCTGCGCCTCGCAGAAAAATACTTTGGCGCCTTCGCATCAAACGCAAACGGCGTTGAACAACGCACCGGGCCCGCCTTCACCGGCGGCGTGTCACACGATGCGCGCAAGATTGAACAAACCCATCTGGCGGTGGCGTTTCCGGGTGTTGCGTCGGGCCATGATGAATATTTCGCAACGCGACTCTATGCTGATATTCTCGGCGGCGGCATGTCGTCGCGGCTGTTCCAGAAAATTCGCGAGGAGCGGGGGCTGGCCTATTCGGTCTATGCGTTCGCGGATGGTTATGATGAGAGCGGCTTGCTCGGCGCCTATGTGAACGCCGAAGCCAAACACATTCCGGAAGCGGCGAAAATCATTCGCGATGAAATGGAAGCGACGGCAAACGCGATGACTGACGCGGAAGTTTCGCGCGGCAAGGCGCTGTTGCGCTCGTCATTGCTGATGGGGCTGGAAAGCCCGGCCAACCGGATCGAAGCGGCGGCGGGGCAGCTGTTTGTCTATGGCAAGCCGATGGGCGCCGATGAAATTCTCGCGCGCATAGACGCGATCACTGTCGATGAAATGCAGCACTGCGCCCGCCGCGCGCTTGATGGGCCGTGCGCGATCTCGATTGTCGGGCCGTGCAAGACAGCGAGTGTTGAGGCGGTGTTTACCGGCGCGTAATTTCTAATAAACGCGCGACCTTCTCCTCCCCCGTTTACGGGGGAGGTGTCAGCGGAGCTGACGGAGGGGGTTAACCCCCATCGCCCCTTTGGGGCACTTCCCCCGTAAACGGGGGAAGAAAGCCACGTTACTAAAAAGTGAATTACCAAAAGCAGCGGTCACCTAATCTTAGGGCGTCCTCGTTAATCTCCGTTCACCATGAGGGGCAGCGAGAGATGAACCACTACGACCTAATCGTGATCGGCAGCGGACCGGCGGGCCGGCGCGCCGCCATCCAGGCGGCGAAGCTCGGCAAGAGCGTGCTGGTGGTCGAGCGCGGCCGCCAGGTCGGCGGCGTCTCAGTGCACACAGGCACAATTCCGTCAAAGACCCTGCGCGAGACCGCCTTGAATCTTTCCGGCTGGCGCGAGCGCGGTTTTTACGGGCGCTCCTATCGCGTCAAGCAGGACATCACCGCCGATGATTTGCGCGCGCGGTTGCGCATGACGTTGGGCCACGAAGTCGAAGTCCTCGAACATCAATTTGCGCGCAACCAAGTGACGACCCTGAAAGGCGAGGCGAAGTTCACCGGTACGCACGAGATCGAAGTCACAAAAGAAGGCGGCGAAGCCGCAACTTTTTCCGCCGAGCGTTTTCTGATTTGCGTCGGCACGGTTCCGTTCCGCCCTGATGATATTCCGTTTGACGGCGAGAGCGTGCTCGACAGCGACGATATTTTGGAACTGAAAGCGCTGCCGCGCTCCATCGCGGTGATTGGCGCAGGCGTCATCGGCATTGAATATGCGACGATCTTTTCTGCGCTTGATGTTCACGTGACGCTGATCGAACCGCGCGACACCATGCTCGATTTCATCGACAAGGAACTGGTCGCCGACTTCACTCATCAGCTCCGCGATCGCGGCGTGCAGATGCGTTTCGGCGCGAAGGTCGAGAAAATCATCCGCCATGCGCCGGGCAAATGCGAGACGCGCCTTGAAGACGGCCGCATCGTCAAATCGAACATTGTCTTGTTTGCGGCGGGCCGGATGGGCGCGACGTCGAGCCTTAATCTGCCCGCTTGCGAACTTGATTGCGATCATCGCGGGCGCCTGAGCGTCAATCCGCAGACGTTCCAGACCAGCGCGCCGCATATCTACGCCGCCGGGGATGTTATCGGCTTCCCGTCGCTCGCCTCAACTTCGATGGAGCAGGGGCGTATCGCCGCCTGTCATGCGTTCAGCGCCAGCGCGCATAAGCCGCCGGAATTCTTCCCCTACGGCATTTATTCCGTGCCGGAAATGTCGACGGTGGGCTTGAGCGAAGAAGAAGCGCGCGACAAAAACATTGCCTATGAATGCGGTGTGGCGCGGTTTCGCGAAACGTCGCGCGGTCACATTATGGGCCTCAATACCGGCATGTTGAAAATGCTGTTCAGCCTGAAGACGCGCAAGCTCATCGGCTGTCATATTGTCGGCGAGGGCGCCACCGAACTTATCCATATCGGACAGGCGGTGCTCAATCTTGGCGGCGGACTCGATTATTTTGTTGAGAACACTTTCAACTATCCGACGCTCGCGGAAGCCTACAAAGTCGCCGCGCTCGACGCCTATAACCGGATGCCAGCTGCGTTGGATGTTGAGACGGCGAAACCCGAACCGCACCGGCTTCAGGAAATTGCGGAAGCAGCGCTGAAACG
>BQJG01000102.1 GCA_021604585.1 Hyphococcus sp. | reverse complement strand
GACTTAAGGCGTAGGTCGCCGCATCGCCCGCGAAATCGAGAGCATCGGCCTTCAAGGCCTGAGAGCTCCCGAGAAACCCCGCAGACATTTCAACTAAAAACATTGCGGCGTTGATGGCGATCACCGCGATCAGCGCCCGCTGATAGGCGGGCGACCGGCCGTCGAATTGCCCGGCTTCAACTTGATTGTCCTCGCAGGCGCATCCGGCCATCCCGGCTCTCCATTGCTATGCCGCTCACCCTAACCTAATGTCTACAGCAACTATAGGTTCAAGAGGTAAAATGCCAAAACGCGAAAAAAAACCGGTCACCATCGGCCGGTTGGCGAAGGCGTCGGACGTCAAAGTCACGACGATCCGCTATTATGAAAGCATCGGCCTCATCGATCCGCCGGATCGCTCCGAAGGCGGCCAGCGCATTTACGACGCCAAAGCGGTCGAACGGATGCGATTTATCCGCCACGCCCGCGATCTCGGCTTTCCCCTGGAGGCGATCCGTGAGCTGATCGCCCTTTCCAGAAATGAAGACCGGTCATGCGCCGAGGTCGATGAAATCGCGCGCCGCCACGCCGAAGACGTCAAGCAACGCATCAAGAGACTCAAATCGCTCGAACGCGAACTGGGTCGCATGATCAAGGAATGCAGCGTCGATCAAATATCGGAATGCAGGATTTTGGAAGTCCTATCTAATCATGAGTTGTGTGCTGCAGATCACCGCGGATAACTCGAATTAGGGAGCGACGAATTCAAGCAGCCACAGCACATCAACTGCCAACAAAACGCGCATAAGCGTTCAGCATGGGAACCGACAGATAGGCAGCAACGAACCCGGTCGCCCAGATAAACGCTGACGCGAATAACAATCGTTTGTTCCACCGATGCGCAGCATTGCATTTTACGGCAAGAACAGGATCGACTGGGCATGTACGCCCGGGCCTGTAAAGCGCCCAGCCCGCCAGCGCGAGGATGACGCCACTACCGGCAAACAGCCATGTCTTGTGATGCGCTAATTCAACGAGAAATGGCAGGTTTGAAAACATTGCCGCAGACACAGCGCCGAATCCAACAGATACAAGCAGGATCGGCAGCGCGCAGCAGATTAAGGTGGTGGTTGACGCGAAAAGCAGCAACCATCCCCACCGGCTTTGTTCCAATGCCTTGAACGATGTTTTCTCCTTGTCGCTCACTGCTCCGTTGCTTCGCTCAATGAAATCGTACAACCATCACGCTTGGTCATGCTCTTGTAGGTAAAGCCTTTATCGAGAAACAGCTCTTTTAGCTGTTCATCCGTGAACACCACAGATTCATCGGCGCATACACTGATAATCCCAGTTTCGAGGTCAGCTGTGACGTGTTTGACACCTTCAATTTTCTTTAAGGCTTTTTCGGAAGTAGCGACGCAAAATGGGCAGGTGATGCCGTCAACTTGTAAGTCATATTGAACGTCAGCGGCCATAGCGGCTCCGCTGACACACATAAGCCCGATGGATATAAGAAGTGCTTTGATCATTTTTTCCCTTTCTAGAAGTTTAAACGAAGGCTGGTGATAATTGAATAGTCCGGTTCTAATGCGCTGCCATTAAGATCATTGACGACAGGGATTCTGATTGCGGCTTCTGCAATCCAGCGTTTGGCCGCATATTGAACTCCTGGTGACAAAAAGACCTGAACCCCGCCAGAATTTGGATCGATAGTTCCCGCAACTCGGTTTTCGTCGAGATAAGTAATATTGGCTTCGAGAACGCCATACAGGAAACCGGAGCCGCTTCCGGAAACAGCTTTTGGCAGCAGCCGGTATTGCAGCGAAACATCTGCGCTTGCTGTATCACCCCGCTCAAACCCGTTCGCCTCATTATTAGCGACGTATTTTATCTGACTATCGAAGACCCAATCAGTTGTCGCCGCTGTGAGGATTGCTCCGGCAAAAACGTCAAGCGATCCATCGCCCGTCTGACCTTCTTTACCTGCCGGAATAACTAAACCGGCGAAAGGCGCAATGCGGACCGTTCGTCCGGGGCTATCCCAACGCATAACCTCTTGCCGTGCAAAAATAGTCCCGTCTCCGAGACCGGTTTCGCTGCTCCGAAGCCCGCCAATCTCACGATCAATATTCACCACCGGCAAAACCCCAAACACAGCAAGCCCACGCGCAGCGCCATAGCCGATGACCGAAACACCTTTAATCACGGTGACATCACGATCTACGCCACCAAGACTATCCGAGGATTGCGATACTATGAGTTGCTCGCGAAGGATGATCTCGCCCTTGCTCACTGGAAGCGCAGTATTGAAAGTGATCGGCGCGGCATGCGCAAACGGTGTCGCCGCAGCAAATGCGGTTACAAAAACCAGTGTGCGGCAGCGGTTGCTCAACATCTTTCTCAAGAGAGTCTATCCGGTTACAAATGGCCAGCTTTGAGTATAAGGTCTATAGTAACTATAGACTCAAGGGTTTAATCATGCCGTCGCAAAAAGGTGAATATTATATCGGCGCCGCCGCCGAAATGACCGGTCTCAAGGTCGAAACGATCCGCTATTACGAAACCGCAGGGATCATCTCAGCGCCACATCGCGGCAAGAACCGATACAGGCTATATTCCGACGCGCACATAAAGCGATTGCTGTTTATCAAACGATGCCGGGAACTCGGGTTTTCGCTCGATCACGCCAAGTCCCTTCTCCAACTAGCGAATGCGAACAACCGAACCTGCGGTCAGGTCGGCGATATCGCTGAGCGACGATTGAAAGAAGTGCGTGCGAAAATCACCAACCTGCGGCGCATGGAAAAAGCGCTTGCGACGTTCGTGAATGATTGTCCGCGCAACGCGAGTCCTGACTGCCCGATAATCGCCGCTTTGTCGCAATCACCTCGGGCTGCGTCCTGACAATCTCCTACTTTTTATGAAAGAACAGATATTTCACGAACGCCGCGATTCCTAAAAGCAGGAACAGCGCGATCAACAGCATCACGATAGCCCCTCCGGGGCCCATCATCATTCCGCTTTCCATCCTTGTTGTTCTCCTCTGCGAATGTCACGAACATTACGACCGCACAAGTTAAAAGAATTGCGGCCACACGTCCTGGCAAGATTTTCAGTTCGTATCCCCAGTCCGATACAACAAGCTATGCCACACGTAAATAAACGCAGCCGTAGGAATAATGATCCATTGCAAAAGCGGTGATACCCCAAATTCAAACCCAAATGCAGTAATGACGGGCATGAGATCAGAATACGTCCACGCCGATCGCAAGTCGACATTCAGCCACTCGCTGAACGCGGTGTACGATACGCCCAAGAGCGTTGCTACAAACGCCACGAAAAAAATCGCCGGGCAGGCCACTGATACGCGCCAACGATGAGAATGGCGATCCCAAGCGTTGAAGCGGCAATAAGAAAATCACCGCCGGTGCAATGAATGCCGGCAAAAATCTTCTCGCCAAAACTCCCCTCCTCCCAAAGCGTGTAAAGGGGCAATTGCGCCACTTCCCACAGGAGGTTTGCAGTTGTTACGAAAGCCAAATATCGTGCAACAGCAGATATCAGTTTTTTATGTGCGTCGAGGTTGATCTCTTATCTCCAATTCGCGCCGCAACAGAATAAAATCGCAGAGGGGCGAAAGCCGCGCCGAACTTCAAAAGTCTTCCGGTCTGGCTTCCCGTCTGTCGTCAATTCGATACGTCTCCGTGATCGGACTGACCACAATCACGCCATCGCTCTCTGCGCCGGTATGGGCGGCGTCCATAATAGCTTCGACAATTTTATCGACGCGATCGAAGGGTGCGCAAATCTGAATACGCGCGTGAGTTGTTAGATAGTCGCGGAAATTTCAAAAAAAATGCCATGGCTCGCCTCCAATGCTATGTGCCTGCTTGCTTGAACGCGTGGCGAAGGGGCACTCGCACGCTTCGATGCGTCGCGTCACCCTTTATCACCGCAGTCCCTCTTGAATGTTCTCTTGATATTTTGGCGTGGGCCGACATAGTAAGTTCGGCCCTTGCCCTTTCGTTCGACCGCATGTGCGCGCGAAGCAGGAGAACTGTTCGCGTCGAACCGCATCTTCACATTCCGCCGGGGCCCGACAATGACAATCCTGCCTTCGCGTGCGGGATTCTGTTGCGCGCCAGGAGGAGAGCTCTTGGTTTCCGCCGATGCTTGCTCTGTCGCCGGATCACCTGGCAGGCCGGCGGCATGCGCCGCCGGCAACGTCAACATTACGCTCCAGACCAACCCAGCAACTGCGAAGCGCAAGCGCTTGACTTTGTGTATGGCCATACTCTCACTTCCCTCAATTCTGGTCCTTCTCGGACCCCATTTCCATGCCGTCCATCATGCCGTCGTCCATTTTCATTCCATCGCACATCATGCCGCCGCCCATCATTGACTTCATTGCAGCTTTGGCTTCTTCCGGGTCACCGGCCATGGGCATCATCATCGACACGTCGTAGGCGCCGTCGTCATTTTTAATCAACATGAAATGAACGTTGTCGCCTTTTTCGAATTTCCGAAGGGCGACCATGTCGCTGACGGCGAAGTCCATCGTCATTTTGCCCCATCCGATCTTTTTGATGGGATCATGCGAGAGATTGACTTTTCTCGCATCCAAATCGACGGAATTGACGACGCCGAACCCCGGCGCCATCTCGTTGCAGCAAGACATGCCGTCCATTTTCATACCATCCATGCCGTCCATTTTCATGCCTCCGCTCTGGCCGAGCGCCGGAGCGGAACTGAGCGCGATGGCGGCGCCAACGGCGATTACCGGGAGTTTGATAGATTTCATTGCAGTTATCCTTTTTGATGTTATGCGCACAGAGAAACGGCTGACTTCGTCGCGCATGAAACGAAGCCGCCAACAAGGGTCGATCGGGGCATTGCGTTTGTTTCTTCAATTTATTTGCTCCCTATACGTTCTTATGACTACAGCGATGCAAATGCCCATGATGCTACTTACTCCGCCGGCGCCAGTTTCGGATCGGCCAAATCATATTTTTCAACATGATGCAGCGCCCGCCGGTTCCAAAGAAAGTAAACCGCCGGAATAACCACCAGCGCCAGCACGGTCGCGCTGACGATGCCGCCGATCATCGGGGCGGCGATGCGGCGCATGACTTCGCCGCCGGCGCCGTGGCCGTACATAATGGGCAGAAGCCCTGCGAATATCACCGCGAAGGTCATCATGATCGGCCGCAGCCGGCGCAACGCGCCCTTGGCGATAGCGTCGGCGAAATGCGCCTCGTCGAGGGGGGCGCCTTCCTCTCTGGCTTTCGCATTCGCCCCCGCGACTTCCTGCTTTAGATACATGATCATCAACACGCCAATTTCGACGGCGACGCCCGCGAGCGCGATGAATCCGACAGCGACGGCGACGGACATGTTGAAGCCAAGCGCAAACATCAACCACAGCCCGCCAACAAGAGCGAATGGCAATGTTCCGAGAATAATCACAACATCAGAGACGTTTCTGAAGTTCAGGAACAAAAGCAACATGATGATGAGCAGCATGCCAGGTCCAACATATGTGAATCGTTCCTTGGCGCGCTGCATATATTCATACTGACCCGACCAAACGATGGTGTAGCCCGCCGGCAAATCGACATTGTCGGTGACAACCTGCCGCGCCTCTTCGACATAGGAGCCGATGTCTCGCCCGGCGATATCCACGTAGATCCAGCCATTAAGCCGCGCATTCTCGCTGCGGATGATCGCCGGGCCTTCATTGATGCGGATGTCGGCGATGCGGCCAAGCGGAATCTCCGCGCCTGATGCAGTCACGATCGGCAATTCGCGCAGGCGCGCCGGAGAATCTCGTACATCGCGGGGATATCTGAGATTAATTGGATAGCGCTCAAGACCTTCAACGCTCTGGCCGACGGTCATGCCGCCGATCGCGGTGCGAACGACATCCTGCACATCGGCGATATTAAGTCCGAAACGCGCTGCGGCTTCGCGGTTGATATCGACATCGATAAACCGCCCGCCAGTGACGCGCTCGGCATAGACAGACGCCGTGCCATCGACACCCTGCAAGACATTCTCAATGTCGCGGCCGACTTCAGCGATGATGTTGAGATCGGGACCGGCGACCTTCACGCCAACCGGCGTCTTGATGCCGGTCGCCAGCATGTCGAGCCGATTCTTGATCGGCATGATCCAAACATTGGTAAGGCTCGGCACATCGACGAGTGCGTTGAGTTCGGCCTTGAGCGATTCCATGGTGACGCCGGGCCGCCATTCGGAACGCGGCTTAAGTTGAATGGTCGTCTCTATCATCGGCAATGGCGCGGGGTCGGTCGCCGTTTCGGCCCTGCCCGCCTTGCCGTAGACGGTCTCGACTTCGGGTATAGTCTTGATCAGCTTGTTCGTCTGCTGAACGACTTGAGCGACTTTTCCGGCGGAAATCCCCGGATAGGCGCTTGGCATATAGAGAAGATCCCCTTCATCAAGATCGGGCATAAATTCGCCGCCAATGAGGCTCGCCGGG
>BQJG01000101.1 GCA_021604585.1 Hyphococcus sp. | reverse complement strand
GTTGTCATCGACTTTGGCGGCGGCGACACAATCACGTTGCTCGGTGTCGACAAAAACGACCTGTCCGCGGCGGACTTCATTTTCAGCTAAACGAACACAGCACAGTATAAAAAACGGCGCGCCTTGTGTGCGCCGTTTTTTGTTTGGTGTTGCGTTTGGTGCTGTCCTAATTAGACCGTAAGTGTCCTAAGTTAGAAAACTCAGGACTTGAAGAAGAGCAGCGACACCCGCACAGATTGCAGCATAAGCGCTTCGTCGCGACTGTGATCTCAGCTTCGGGCCAAGATCATCTAACCCGCCGATAGTTGTTTTCTTCTCGAATGAAACCGTTGAAGACCAAAACCAGAATCCTGCGGCGCCAATGGCAAATATCGCTGATGCAATGTCGATCATTTTTTCTCCTTCTAGCGCCAATCCGGCCCATCGTACTTCGCAGGCGGCTCCACATCGTCCCATGCGCGAGCTGCTTCACGACATGATTCCGTGACATTCTCGCGCATTCTGCTGAAGCTGTCAGTAGCGCGCGTCACCGTGTTTCCAAACACATCAAAGGACATGCAGAGACGCGGCAAAGGCTCGACGTTGCCTCCTGACATTTCTAATGCCCAGTGTATGCATTGTGCGACAGTTTTCCGGCGGCTTTCTATGTTCTTCCGGTTTTCATCGGAGCCGGACATGAAAAGAACAAGTCCGCCAGAATATGTCTCGCCGTCTACGTCTTGAAAGATCGACGCATTCAAGCGGATATTTATCGTGACCCCCTTTATCGGCATGGATAGTTTTGCGGGCCGTGCATCATAGCGGTAGCCGGAAAGGCGTCGGCGGTTGAAAGTCTTGCTAAACTCTTTAATAGCGCGGGCGCAGCGCAAGGCCTCGTCTTGGGCGTGCCCGGTCTCCCGGCGCGCCTTCTTTTGCATCCGATCGATTGTTGGGGCGAAGTAATCTGCGGCTTTTTCGCCGCTTGGAAAGAAACGGTTAATATCATGTGTGATTTGCTGGTAAGCAATGACCGTGTTTTTCTTGGGAAACTTCGCTTTCCGAATGACCGCTGTGCGCTGCGGCGCGGTACGGGTCTCCAGATATTCGGCAAGATGATTGACCGAGAATCGCGGCTTTCGGTAGAATGAATAAACGGGCTCTTCAGGGGATATGGCCATGATTGATTTGATGCTCCAAGCTGATCTGGAAGATCGCTCCACAATCCACGTCTCACCAATCGCACCAGAAACTTATAAAGATCACATTGAGTTCGATAACCTTGGAGGGCACCTCGGTTATTTCATCATGAGGACGCAGAGGTCTGGTGAACGCGAGATATTTGAAGTGTTAGCGAAAGCTCCTACATTTGACGCGGCGAGTGATTTATTCGATTTGATCGTGGCAGCTCACCGCCGCTAAACTGCCTTAGTCCGTTGGTTCCTTTTGAGAATAGATAAGCTTGAAGCTTCCTTTCAGAAGATCCAGCCAAACCTCTCTCTCTGATTCCGGCCATACTGATCCAGCTTTGGGCAAACGCTTGAGTAGCCCCTCAATGATTGGATCAATATCAGGCGGTAATGTTCCGCCGCCGTCGCCGCCGCCGTAAAAACGCTCTGATGGCCGCTTGGCCTCAACACTTGGTGCTGCCGTGGGGGCCGTCTCATCAGAGGTTGAACTAGTCTGTGGAGCGCTATGTTCAAGGCGAGGCTTTACAAGTCGATCTTCCCCCGCTTGGAAAAAACCAGCCTGCTTGGCGGATCGGTGAAAAGAGTGTCGAGCTTTGTCTGTTTGCTTCGAAGCGACACCCAAGCGTTGCATTTCTCGCTCCAACGCTTTCGAGGGCGGAAGCAATCGCCCGCGATATTGTTCATAGATTTCGGAATAGAGCGGAACGTTCAAAAAGGCACGAACCATAGCCTCGGTCGTATTGTCGTTTTCGACAATGCGCAGCCCCAAGTCGGTTAAACGTATCCCACTCTGCCCGTCTTTATCGGCCAAGCCAAAAATTCGACAAGCAGAGGTTTTTAATTTGAAGTTACCGCTGGTGACGGTTTGCTTCATCTCTGCCGCCAACTCGTCTAGCGGACATGTATTTATGCCACCGCGATTAAATATCGCGTTCGCCACCTCAACCGCCACGTCCAAATCCATATAAGGAAAGACGACGGTGGAGCGCTCATTGGTGCGCCCGGTTTTGCTATTGGCCGCCTCATCGAATTTGACTTTTTCGCCTGACATGAGGGCGTCTCCTTCCTTCAACCAAGGCGCACAATACCAGAACACGGCCCCGAAGCAAGAAAAAGTTTGCACAAAAGTTTGCACTCATCTTGCGCCCGCCCGAACTTTCGCCCATATTCTCATGGTAACTTGGAGATTCGCCATGAAAAGAAGGGTTTGGAGTCCTAGCGTTTCCGCCGACCGGCGCTCAGGGCGAGGATTTATAGGAGCTGGGGGCGCGGCCACGGCGTCAGAACCAACCGCAACCCCCGAATCGGCACCTTTTTAAGAGACCAATTTAAGCCGGGTCCGGCGCTGCGCTAACAGCCACCGGACCCAAAATCACAACCTGGGATTTGGGCCCAAGCTATGACGGCAAATCATTATATAGCTCTTAATGCGGCAATTTTCTACTCCGCCGCAAGCCCATCCCAAACCGCAAGGGATAGGGCCAATGAACCGCCTTCCAATCGAACGACAAATTGAAATTATCGCCGCGCTGACCGAGGGGTGCAGCATACGCGCCACCGAGCGTATGACCTCAACGCATCGTGACACCATAATGCGTCTAGGCGTTCGCGTCGGTAACGCCTGCGCTGATCTGCACGATGCCATGATGCGTGACCTGAATGTTGACTACATAGAACTCGACGAACTGTGGTCATTCGTCGGAAAAAAGCAGCGCCGGACAACATCTGCCGACGGTGCCGATAAGGGCGATCAGTATATTTTCACCGCGCTAGACCGCTTCAACAAAGCGATAATCTCGTACCGTATAGGTAAGCGAAACCAGAACAACACGCGTCGATTTCTCTACGACCTGCGCGAGCGCGTCATTAACACGCCGCAAATCAATTCCGATGCCTTTCCGGCCTATCCCGAAGCCGTCTGGTCGGCCTTCGGTGATGACTGCCACTACGGTCAGGTGGTAAAGCAATACGTTGGCGAGCCCCCAATCAACGCGGCGCGTCGGTATTCGCCGGGCGTCGTTGTCGGCGTCCGCAAGGAGCGGATAAGGGGCTTCCCCGTTAGTCACATGATCTCGACAAGCCACGTCGAGCGATCAAATTTGACCGCCCGAATGGCCTCTCGCCGTTTAACACGTTTGACAAACGGCTTTAGCAAAAAGCTAGAAAACCATACGGCAGCGTTCTCGCTTTTCGTCGCTCATTACAATCTCTGCCGGGTGCATGAAACTTTGCGGACTACGCCAGCTATGGCGTTAGGTCTAACGGACCATCCGTGGAGCATTGGTGAGCTTGTTGAGTCTGCCATCAGCAACAAAATACCGCAGGAACCACAAGGAAAACGAATTGGGACACTTAGGGTGATTGAGGGCGGGTTGTCCTAATTAGGACAGCACCTTGCGTTTATTATCGGCTTGTTCATGCTTGAAAACCCGCTATATTTGTCTTTATTAACTATCCTTTCGCGGGTGTCGACGGATTTAATTTCACCCAAAAATAATGACTTAAAACTATAGCAGTGTAACGCGTCTGGGAACATTTATGGCCGTCATATTTGGCACAACCGGCAATGATACGCTGAACGGAACCGCCGCGGACGATGAAATCTATGGTTTCGGAGGGCGGGATTACATCGCGGCTGGCGACGGCGATGATTTGATTGATGGCGGGGTTGATGTTGGTGCGCCCTTGCCATTCAGCTCCTATCATGCGGGAAGCGGCAACGACACAATTCTGGCTTATACGCAAGACGCCGCCCTTTATGGCGGTGATGGCGATGACTTGCTGATCGCAAACGGCGAAGGCGCGTCTCTAACTGGCGGCGTAGGAAACGACACTCTCACTGGCGCCGACAATCATGAAGCCAGGCAATTTGGCTATGAGGGCGTCTTTGACTTTTTTTCTGAATCATTTTCGCCAGAGTTCGGGGCTGATGTCATAACAACTGGCTTGGGATTTGATCTTGTCAGTATCACCACAGGTTTCGATGATTTTGAGATTACAGATCTCGCCTATGGTGATGTTGTTCGTTTCTTTAATCTCGATCTCTTATCGTCTGCATTCTCCTACAATATCCTTACTGGAAATCTGGAGGTGGATACAGATGGCAACTCCGTTCCAGATCGGTTTATTGATATCGGGACAGGTTTTGCAGGCGATGTTCTGACAACTGAAATTTTCGAGTATGACGGATACTCTCCGTTAGCATTTGTCTATTTTCTTTCGGCGACAGTGGTCAACGCCACTGGTGGTTCGGGGCGCGACCTTCTGGCCGGCGGCGCCGCCGATGACCAGCTGGCGGGCGGCGCGGGCGATGATGTCCTAAAAGGATATTTGGGTGCCGATACGCTAACAGGCGGAGCAGGCTTTGACACGATTCTTGGAGGAGACGGCGACGACGTCATCTATGGTTATCTTGATACGGCGGATGCTCTCATTGCTGGGGGTGCGACCAGGGAAACCTTGTCTGGCGGCGCTGGTGATGATTTCATTTCCGCTACGAACAGCGCCTATAGCAGCAGCAGCGGGAACGTGAACTTCGTCGTTTATGGCGGGATAGGTAATGATACACTCATCGGTTCAGACGGCCGGGATTATTTTTACGATGTATCTGGTTCGGACTTGATTGTCGGTGGCGGCGGCATTGATGAGTATATCGTTGGCTATGATCTATATACTCATGACGGTGAGGGCGATTTGCCCGCCGACCGTCTCTATATCCTAAACAATGCACGCCTTTCAGAAAACGGAAGTCATACAGATACGTTAAACGGTGTTGAGACCGTTGAAATCCTTGATGGCGACGGCGATGACATCCTCATATCGATTTCCTATGACCCGTCAAAGATCGGTCCAATTGGCGGCGGCACGCATGTGCGTCTTGGCGGCAATTCAGGCGGTGTAGATGCTGGCGACGATTTCTTGCAAAACATAAGCGGCGTAGCGACGCTAACAACAGGCGACAATAGCGCCGATACACTGATTGGTGGCGAAGGTTTTGAGTTTTTCCATCTTTTTGGCGATGGCGGCGATTTTGTTTCCTCTGGCGCCGGTTATGACATTATACAAGTTTCTGCTTTTAATAACCTAAGCGGCATCCCTGCCAAAGAAATTGTCATCGTAGATTTCGATCAAAGCGATGGCCTTTATCTAAATCGTTCTGGAGTCGGGTTGGCAAATGTCACAATCACGCAAGCCGATGGGCGAACAAGCCTGACATTTGACGTCAATATTGACGGAGTATCGGATGTCAAGTTGACGTTTCTTGGCCTCTATGATGGCGAATTCTCGTTTACAAATGGCGGCAGCCTTGGCACGCGCATCGAATTTACCGGCGATATTGATCGGCGCGGATTTGCGGGCGGATATTTCGCAGACTTACTGGTTGGCGGCGCCAATGACGACACACTTTACGGCTTTCACGATGACGACACGCTGAAAGGCGGTTCTGGCGCAGACCTTTTGGAAGGTGCGGACGGATTTGATATAGCCAGCTATGACGGGTCAGGCGCCGCCGTGACGGTCAATTTGTTTACCGGTTCAACTTCTGGCGGAGATGCTGCGGGCGACATCCTGCAAAGCATCGAAGGCGTTATAGGCTCGGGCTGGGATGACTCGCTAACCGGCGATGGGCAAGGTAATTTCCTATTAGGCGGCGCCGGAGCTGACACTATTGATGGCGGCGGTGGAAACGATACAGCGTCTTATGACGGGTCGAGTGCCGCGGTTTCTGTCAACCTTCTGAATGCGCTGGCGTCCGGCGGCGATGCGCAAGGCGACGTCCTGACATCGATCGAAAACCTGATTGGTTCAAAATACGGCGATATGCTGGCCGGCGATGTTGCTGCGAATCTGATTGTGGGCGCCGGCGGCGCAGACACGCTTTACGGCGACGCCGGGAACGACACGCTAAACGGCGGCGGCGCGGCGGATCTGATTTTTGGCGGCGATGACGATGATTGGATCTTCGGCGATCTTGGCGCCGACGAGTTGCGCGGCGAGGCCGGGAACGACACGATCGATGGCGGCGGCGGCGCAGACACGCTGATTGGCCGCGAAGGCAATGACTCGCTTTCCGGCGGCATCGGTGACGACCGGCTGTTTGGCGGCGACGGCGACGACACGCTTGATGGCGGCAACCGCAACGATTTCCGTGTGAGCGGTCAGAACGGAAACGATCTGCTCTTTGGCGGCGCGGGGATCGATGAACTCTTCGGCGGTCTTGATGATGACACGCTTGATGCTGGCGGCGGCAATGACCGCGCAATCGGCGGCGCCGGGGACGATTCCGTTTATGGCGGCGCGGGCGATGATTCCGTCACCGG
>BQJG01000100.1 GCA_021604585.1 Hyphococcus sp. | reverse complement strand
CGCCGCGCCAGCGAGAGCGACCGACGCGCCGATTATGTCCCAGCGATCAGGCGGCTGGCGCTCGATCAGCCAAAGCCAGAGAAGGGAGGCGCTAATATAGACGCCGCCATAGGCGGCGAAGGTGCGCCCGGCCGCAGAGCTATCGACAAGAGTGAGAAGCCAGGCGAACACCGCAAGCGACAAAATGCCCGGAACGATCCAAATCGCCGATTTATCGAGCCGCAGCCACGCCCAGAAGGCAAAGCAACCGGCGATTTCGCACAGGGCCGCAAGGGCATAGATGACGCTGGTTTTAATCATTGGCGCTTCAAATCGCATAAGCGGCGCCAATTTTCTAATGATTTGTCAGGAAAATGCGGTTAATGGTTCGCCCGTGATGTTTCGCTCTCTTTCCAGATATCGCGCAATTATTGCGCTTTTGACCGCAGCTATGTGGGCTTTCGGCGCTGTCGCCGGTCCCGTGCATGCGGCCGAAGAAGAGTTTCATCACGCGACACAGCATCAAGATGACGTCGCCTCGTCTGAGGGACAGCTTGGCGAAGAGAATTCGATTCATCCTGAGCACGCAACGCATTGTCATTCAGGCGCTTGCCATTTTCACGCAATGTCGCGCGGTACGCTTGATCCTGAAACCGTCTATCTTTTTGCTGCCGGGATATCGGCGCCGCAAAAAGACGTCGTTCCGGAAGCATTTCTGTCCTCATTATTCCGTCCTCCGCGAATCTGACTGATCGCGCGCGCTCGCGCGCCCTTCAGTAAATTTGATTCAAAGAGGACAATGACCAATGAATACCAAGATATTCGGGCTTGCGCTCGCCGCGATTGCAGCGTGCGGCATCGCCCATGCGGCGGCGCAAGACGCGGTCCCGGCAGACTCGGGCTTGCAGCTTAGGCAGTTTCTCGAAGACGAAGCTCGTAATCACCCGCGCCTGGAGGGCGCGCGCGCTGAACTGGATGCGGTTGAGGCGCGTGGTCGCGCTCAATCCCGCCCGCTTTATAATCCGGAATTCGAAGGCGAATTCTCTGATAGCGAAGATGATGACAATGACAGCCGGTCAATCGGTTTGTCGAAAGCCTTCGATATCACCAACAAACGTGCGACGCGGGCCAAGGGCGCCCGCAGCGCAGTCGAGTCTGCGACGTTCACATATGAGGTTGAAAAACGTGCTTTGTTCGCAGACGTGCTTACCGCGCTGGCGGATTATCACACGCGCAAGCGCTTGCTTGATTTATCAACACAGCGAACAGAGGTCGCTCGTGAATTCGCGTCGATTGCGGCGCGGCGCGTGGAGGCAGGCGACCTTTCCAAGTCGGAGAATCTTGCAGCGCAATTGAGCCGATCTCAGGCCGTCGCAGAACAGACAACCTCCAGCAGCGAATTTTCTGAAGCCCGGCAAGCCTTAACGGCGCTGATTGGCGAAGCTAAACCGTCATGGCCCGAATTGCCGGAACCGCCGGCAGCGGCGCCCCCGCTCGACATGACGCTGGTTCGTCAGTTGCCTGAAGTTCGAGCAGCCGAAGCGAATGCGGATGCGCTCGCAGCGGAAATCCGTTTCGCCAAAAAAGCGCGCATCCCCGATCCAACCATCGGCGCCGCCTATGGCCGCGAAGGCGCCGCCGATTTTGCCGGCGTTCGGTTGTCCGTACCAATCCCGGTTTTTGCATCAGGCCAGGCAGAAGTTGACGAAGCTCGTGCAGAGCGTGTCGCCGCCGAACAGTCGATCCGAAATCAGTTGCGAAACGCCGAAGCCCGGTTGCTTGAGACAAGTGGACGTTACGCCGTCGCCGCACATTCCTGGAGCGCCTGGATGCGCGATGGTTCTGATGTTTTGGGCGAGCAACGCCGTGTCCTCGATCAGCTTTGGCGGTCGGGCGACATAACGGCGGTCGAGTATCTGGTGCAGCTTGATCAGACTTACAGCGCCGAACGCGCGGGAATTGAACTTAAAGGGTCGCTATGGCGCGCCTGGATCGACTGGCTCGATGCGTCCGGGACCCTCAATGAATGGATGGAGACTCTGTAATGCGTAATTATCGAAAACTGAATTCAGGGCTTGGGTTGGCGGTCCTCGCTTCCGGGGCGCTGGCAATTGCCGCATGCGGTGCCTCCGACGCGGAAAGCACAGCTTCACCGGGTGCTCAAACCGAAGGAGGCCATGACGAAGAGGGCGGCGGTCATATCGAAATGACGGCGGCGGAGCGGAACGCCAAGGGAATTAAGTCGGTAAGCGTGAGCGCGCGAAAAATGTCGAGCGAACTTATCGTGCCCGGCGAAATTACGGCGAACCGCTATAAAACGGCGCAAGTGGCGCCGCGCATCAGCGCGCAGATCGTCGAGCGTCACGTTGTTCGCGGCGAGACAGTTGAAGCGGGCGCCCCATTGGTGACGCTTTCCAGCGTTGAAATGGCCGGAGCTCAGGGCGCCCTCATCATTAGCGACCAGGAATGGCGCAGGGTCCGAAGTCTTGGCCGTGATGTCGTATCTGAGAAACGCTATGTGGAGGCTGAAGTCGCGAGCCAACAGGCGCAGGCCACATTATTGTCTTACGGGATGGCGGAGCGCGAAGTCGCCAAGCTGTTAAAGAGCGGCGATGCGAGCAAGGCGACAGGTCAATTCGTGTTGTTCTCGCCGCAGGACGGAACGATTGTTCGCGACGATTTCACGATCGGCGAATTTGTCGATGCGGGCGCGCTTCTTATCGAAATCAGCGACGAATCGACAGTCTGGGTCGAAGCCCGTCTGACATCGGAGCAGGCCGGACAGATTTCCGTCGGGGCTCCCGCCCGCGTGAAATCAAATGCGGGTCATTGGGAAAAGGGCCGCGTCGCCCAGCTTCAGCACGCGCTCGACGAAACCACGCGAACGCTGATGGCGCGGATCGAGATCAATAATGAAGATGACGACTTCCATGCAGGCCAATTCGTCGATGCGGCGATTGAAGCCGGAGGCGGCGCCGAGGTTTTAGCTTTACCGGAAAGCGCCATCGTCCTGATGGATGGCTCGCCCACAGTCTTCAAAATTGACGGCGATGAAATTGAACCGGTGCGAATTGAAACTGGCGACGCTAGCGGCGGCTGGATTGAAGTCAATTTTGGCGTCGCCGAGGGCGATGAAATCGTCACGGAACAAACCTTTCTCCTCAAATCGCTCATTCAAAAAACAAAAATGGGCGAAGGCCACGGGCATTAGGAGCTCAGAACATGTTGAATAAACTCGTTGAACTATCGCTCCAGTACAAAGTCCTGGTGCTCATCATTTTCGCCGTGGTCGGCTTTCTTGGCTGGCGCGCCGTGACCAATATCCCTATCGACGCGTTTCCGGATGTTACGCCGGTGCAAGTCAATATTTATACGGAATCACCGGGCCTGGCCGCAGAAGATATCGAACAGCTCCTGACATTTCCGGTTGAATCGGCAATGGCGGGCCTGCCCGACGTTCAGGAAATCCGGTCAGTCAGCCTTTTTGGGCTCTCCTATGTCGCCGTCTATTTCAAAGACAGCGTAGACATTTATTTTGCACGGCGACTTGTGATGGAGCGGCTCGCCGAAGTCCGCGACCGCATTCCGGAAGGATATGGATCGCCGGAAATGGGCCCGAATGCGTCCGGGTTAGGTCAGGTTTTTTGGTACACGCTTGAGCGTGCGGATGAAAAACTCAAAGACGACATTACCGACATGGACCTTCGCACGCTCCAGGACTGGAACGTGCGCCTCATCCTGCGAACCGCGGCAGGCGTTGATGACGTCATGTCCTGGGGAGGACAAGAGCGTCAGTTTCAGGTCAAGATCGACCCGCTGCAACTCATTAAATACGAACTTGGATTCTCCGAAGTTGTTCAATCGCTTGAATCCAATAACCGCCAAGTTGGCGGTCAATATATCGATCAAGGGCCAGAACAATATCTCGTTCGCGGCCTCGGGCTGGTTCGAGATGAACGCGACATTGGCAACATCGTTGTCAAAGTCAAAGACGGAACGCCCGTCTATATTCGTGATGTCGCCAAAGTTGAGCAGTCGCCTGCTTTGCGGTTCGGGGCCGTCACCCGTGACGGCGAGGAAGTGGTCCTCGGCATGGCGCTCGCGCGTATCAACGAAAACGCTAAAAATGTTGTCGATGCAGTCAAGGAAAAGGTCGCGACTGTTGAAAGCGCATTGCCGGACGGCGTAATTGTCAAGCCGATCTATGACCGTACAGAACTGGTCGAAAAAGCAGTCGGCACGGCGGAGAAAGCGCTGATCGAAGGGTCTATCCTCGTCGCCATTGTGCTGTTTCTATTTCTAGGCGAAATCCGCTCTGCGCTTGTCGTCATCACCGCTCTGCCGCTTGCTATGCTCATTGCATTCATTTGCATGAATCAAATGGGACTGTCGGCCAACCTTATGTCGCTCGCCGGACTCGCCATTGGCATCGGCATGATGGTTGATGGCGCCGTCGTCATGGTTGAAAACTCGTTCCGCATCATGGCGGAACGAAAGGAGGAAGGCGGCGAGGTCAATAGAACCGCCGCCGTTCTGCAAGCGGCGCGTGAAGTCGCCAATCCGATCGCTTTCGCGATCTTGATCATCATCGTCGTGTTCTTGCCCCTCTTCAGTCTTGAAGGGCTCGAAGGCAAGCTCTTCAAGCCCATGGCGTTCAATATCAGTTTCGCCATGGCTGGTTCGTTGATTTTGACTTTGACGATTATTCCCGTTCTTGCGGCGATGATCCTGAAGCCAAAGGAAGAGCGCGACACCATGCTTATGCGCGTCATCAAGCGTGGTTACCTGCCGTTGATCGCCTGGTGTCTCGACAATAAGCGGAAGGTCGGCTTGGCGGCGGGCGGTCTGCTCGTTGCGAGCCTCGGACTATTTCCCTTTCTCGGCAAGGAGTTCATGCCGCAACTGCAAGAAGGTTCGATCATGTGGCGGGTGACGTCGATCCCGTCTACATCGCTGGATCAATCTATTGAGATTTCCAAAGAGATTGAAAACACGCTGTCTGGTTTTCCTGAAGTCGAAACGACCATCGCCATGATCGGTCGAGCTGAAAAAGGCGAGACCGCTGACGTCAACTATATGGAAATCTATACGGCGCTCAAACCGCAGAGCGAATGGCCGCGAAAACGTTCGATTGAATCGCTCGCCGACGAGATGCGCGAAAAACTCGAAGAGACGGTCCCGACGTCCGTCATCGCCTTTACGCAACCAATCCAGATGCGCGTTGAGGAATTGATTTCTGGCGTGCGCGCGACGCTTGCCGCGAAAATTTACGGACAAGACCTCGGTGAGCTCGACAGGTTGAGTCAGGAAATTAAAGAGGCGATTTCCGGCGTGCCTGGCGCCGCTGACCTATCGCTCGAGGCCAATATCGGCAAACCGCAAATCCGAATCCAGGTCAATCGCACGGAACTCGCGCGATATGGTATGAATGCGGATGAGGTTTTGGACGTCGTGCGAACCGGCATAGGCGCGGAGCCGGTCGGGACGCTCATCGACGGCGTCAGGCGGTTCGATATCACAGCCCGCCTGCAGGACGCCTCGAAAACCTCCATGGAATCCATTCGCAACATTCCGCTGCAAACGGCGGATGGCGCAATCATTCCTTTGGGCCGCGTGGCGGACGTAACTTCAGCAGAGGGATATTCCTTCGTTCGCCGCGAGCAGTTGCAGCGCTATGCGGTGATCCAGATGGATGTCCGCGGCCGTGACGTCGATGGTTTTGTGAAGGATGCGAACAAAATCATCGCCGATAATGTGGACTTGCCGCCCGGTTATTGGATCGAATGGGGCGGCGCCTTCGAAAATCAGCAACGTGCGCTGGCGAAGTTGTCGTTGATCGTTCCGGCGACGATCTTCTTTATATTTGTGTTACTCTACACGGCGTTCAATTCAGTTAAATACGCCGCCTTGATCATCGCCAACGTGCCTTTTGCAGCGAGCGGCGGGTTATTTGCGCTTTTCATTACCGGGCAATATCTGTCAGTGCCGTCAGCGATCGGGTTTATCGCGGTTTTTGGAGTCGCCATGCTCAATGGCATCGTCCTCGTCAGTTTCATCAATGAACAGCGGGACGCCGGATACAATGTCCGCGATGCCGTCAGGCGCGGCGTTGAATTGAGACTTCGCCCAGTGCTGATGACCGCAAGCGTTGCGATACTCGGCCTCATTCCGATGCTCCTGTCGACGGGCGTCGGCGCCGAGACGCAGCGGCCTTTGGCTTCGGTTGTTGTTGGCGGATTGCTGACCTCGACCGCGCTCACATTGATCCTGTTGCCGGTGATTTATGAGTGGATGGAAACACGCGGGCGAAAATCGCAGGCGCCGCCGTCTCGCGGCGATCTCGAACTCGCTGGCGCCCACGCCAAAGCGGCGGAATGAAAGGAACATCACAATGATAGAAATCAAGGCGTTTATTCATCGCAGCCGGGCCGCGAGCGTCGTTCGCGCCTTGCGCAAGGGCGGCTTCGCCAACATGACGGCGGTCGACGTCAAGGGCATGGTCAAGGCGCTCGACGAAAAAGAGCAGCAATATTCAACTGAGCTTGGTGATCGCGTCATTACCGAAGTGAAGTTGGAGCTGGTCTGCGAAGACGACCGCCTTACCGAGGCGACCGAACTTATTCGCGCCAATGGGAGAACCGATATGGCGGAATCGGGCTTCATTTATGTGAGCAATATCACAGCGGCAATTCCGATCTAAATCACTTGTCTCTGGTCTCGCAATTCGTTGACTTGTTTTGATTTGCGAGCGGGCGAAAGCGCTTACTTCCTGCGCGCTATTCGTCCGGC
>BQJG01000099.1 GCA_021604585.1 Hyphococcus sp. | reverse complement strand
CTCGAAAAGTCCTGGGTGAAGAAAGACGGCCAGGCAAACGAAATGCTCGACATGTATGTCTATTCGCGAGCGATGGCGTTTCACGCCGGCGTTGGGCGTTACAAGCGGGAAGATTGGGAAGCCATCGCTGCTGATCGAGGCGGCGCGGCGGATCCAAAAGCCGGCGGGCTTGAAAAGATGTGGCAGGCCGCGGGCTTTGTTGAGCCGCCGGAATCGAAATCACAACCGGCGAAAGTTGCGCGCACCGCGCGCGGGCGCGGCGTAAGGGGACGATCCAGACGATGACCGATGAACAAAAACTCGCGGCCCTGCAGGATGCGCTCGCGCGCGGCGTGAAATCCGTCGCCTA
The DNA here is from genome assembly GCA_021604585.1 of Hyphococcus sp. GTDB lineage: Bacteria > Pseudomonadota > Alphaproteobacteria > Caulobacterales > Parvularculaceae > Hyphococcus. The sequence goes on along the minus strand of BQJG01000099.1, from coordinate 6,451 downwards.
TGAAGGCGGCAAGCGGGTTGAGTTTCAATCTCGCGCGGAAATGAAGGCGGCGGAGCGCGATTTGCTCGCGCGGATCAACGGTCAACCGCGCCGTCGCGCCAAGGTTCGCCTGGCGCAGCCGCGATAGCAGGATCAAGATGAAGAAATTACGCAATACGGCGCGCGGCCGCGCGCCGGTCAAGCCGAACATCATTGACCAGGCGATCACGTATATCAATCCAGCCGCCGGTTTTAAGCGGCTGCAAGCGCGAAACGCGCTGGCGCTGGTTGGGGGCTATGAGGGCGGCGCGCGTTCTCGCCGCGACACCGCGCGTTTCAATCCTTTGGGCGGCGGCCCTGAAGCGGATCTGCATCTTGACTTACCGACATTGCGTGCGCGCTCGCGCGATCTCTACCGCAACACGCCGATTGCGCGCGGCGCGGTCAACGAAAAAGTTTCGTTTGTGGTCGGGGCCGGTCATATCGTCGATCCGCAAATCAACCGCGATCTTCTCGGCTTATCGGTCGACCAGGCGACGGAATGGGAAGGGCTGGCGGCGCAATTGTTCCGCGCCCACGCTCGCTCAAATGACATTCACGCCGGGCGTTCTATGAACTTTGCGGAGCTGGAAGCGTTGACGCTAAAAACGACGTTGCTTTCCGGCGACATGCTTACTTTTGAACGCTTCATTTCACGCAAGGGCGCGATCCTTTCAACGTGCGTTCAACTGGTCGAGGGGGATCGTCTGGTGAACCCGAACGGCGCTGGCGATACAAGTGCAATTTCCGGCGGCGTAAAACGCGACGCGGATGGCGCGCCGGTTTCGTACTATGTTCTGGATACGCATCCCGGCGAATACACGCTCGGCGCGGCGAACAAAGGCGAGTGGTATCCAGCTTTTGCGCCTGATGGCCGAAGGCGCGTTCATCATCATTACTTTCATCACAGGCCGGGGCAGGTGCGAGGCGAGCCGTTTCTGGCGCCGGTCATTGCGTCGCTGAAACAGTTAGAGCGCTATTCGGAAGCCGAACTCATGGCGGCCGTGATCAATTCCTGTTTTGCGATCACGTCGAAAACAGAAAACGGCGAAGGATTGGACCTTGTCGCAGAAACTGCGGGTGATGAGAAACAGGAAATATCGCTGACTGAATCCGGTATGATCGTTGATCTGGCGCAGGATGAATCGGTCGAATCATTCACCCCAGGTCGGCCAAGCGCAAGCTTCGATCCGTTTTTCCGGGCGATCGTCTCGCAAATGGCGGTCGCGCTTGATACGTCCGAAGAAGTCCTTATGCGGAGCTTTAAGGCGTCATACTCTGCATCGCGCGGCGCCATCGAAATCGCGTATCGGTTTGCCCAATCATACGAAGCTTGGATTATTTCTAAGTTTTGCCAGCCGGTTTATGAAGCTGTCATCGCCGAGGCTGTCGCCAGAAACATTCTCAAAGCGCCGGGTTTCTTTTCCGATCCGTTCGTGCGGTCGGCTTGGTTAAACGCCGCCTGGACAGGTCCGGCGCGTCTCTCGCTCAATCCGAAAGCGGAAAGCGATGCGGACAAACTCGATCTGGAAATGGGCATTACGGATAAATATCGCCTGGCCGCGAAGCGCGGAAACCTGTTCGACAATGTTGCGGAAAATCGCGCCAAGTCGAAACGGTTTGAGGAAAGTTTAGATATCGGTGCTCCAGCGCCAACAGCGGCGCCTGCAAAATCGGATGAAACCGATCCGAATGACGATCCCGCCGATGAAGACAGCGAGGAAAACAATGATTGATCTGGCTTTATTCAAAAAGATGCTGCGGCTGTCGGCGTCAAATCTTTGGGCAATGGATCTGACGGAACGCGGCGTGTCGATCTTGTTGTCATGGGAAGATGATCAGCTTGTCGCCATTGCTGGCGGTGAAAGCCTTTACGATGGCGCGCGGACCAGGATCATCGATGGCGTCGCGGTTATTCCCGTCATGGGACCGTTGATGCGCAGCGCCGGCTATGGCGGCGCGTATGGCTTGATCATCAAGGATCTGGCTTTTGCGCGAAGCGATGACCGCGTTCATTCGATTTTGTTATCGATTGAAAGTCCTGGCGGCATGGTTGTCGGCTGCGATGAATGCGCGGCGGCGATAGCGGAAGCGTCCGCCGAAAAGCCGACCGCCGCCCATATTGAGGGTATCGGCGCCAGCGCAGCCTATTGGCTGGCGTCACAGACGAATGAAATTTTCGCCGCCAAAACGGCGGTTGTCGGATCTGTCGGCGCAATGGCGTCGGGTATGGAATTGTCCGGCATTCTGGAACGGTTCGGCGCCGTCAAAACCGAAGTGCGTTCAACGCAATCGCCGCAGAAGAATCCGCCTGCAGGCAGTCCGGAGCGCGCGGAGCAATTGCAATCGATCATCGATGAAGCGGCGCAGGCCTTTATCGATGACGTGGCGCGAGGGCGCGGCGTGACGGTTGGCACGGTTCTAACAAAATATGGTCAGGGCGCGATTATGAGCGCCAGCGCAGCACTGGCTGCGGGGATGATCGATCAAGTTGCAACTTTAAACGAGGCTTTGACGGTGCTGGCGAGCCGTCGAATTTCAGGAAATGGGCCGGACGCCGCCGCCGGTCGCGCAATCCAAAAGGAGAATATCGCAATGGATTGGAATACTGTGGACGCGGCCGGGCTTAACGCGAACCGGCCGGAACTTGTCGAAGCAATCGTCGCGGCTGCGGTCGCTGAGGCGCAGAAGACAGCGCTTGCCGAGGGCGCCGCAGCCGAGCGCGCACGTATTGCTGGCCTGCAGGAAAATTGCCTCCCCGGTTATGAGGCGGAGCTATCGACGGCTATCGGCGACGGCACATCGCCGGAAACCTTCGCCGCTTCCATCATCAAGGCGGAGAAAGCCAAAGGCGGCGCGCATATCGCAGCGCGCGAAGCGGCTGAAAAAGATGGCGCGCCCGCTGACGCCGCCGCGCCTGAATCAACGGCTGCGGCCGATGATACGAAAGCGACCAATCACGAAAGCGCGGAAAAGATCGCCAATGCCAAGTGGGAAAATCTCGGCGCTTCAGGTCAAGCGAAGGAAGTGTCGAAAGACGTTTTCGTTGCAAACGAAATGGCCGATCTCGGCTTTCCAAAACATACGCGCGCGGCCGCTTAGGCGGCGTCTACGCTGAAAACACAAAACAGGAGATTTCACAATGACGACACTTGCTGCGCGCAAGCCGCGCGAATTTTTCATCGGTGATATTGAGGATTATCCGGTTATCGCCGCTGACACCATCTTTGAAGGCGCTGCAGTCGGCGAGAATGGCGCTGGCTATTCACGGCCGTTGCAGGCGGGCGATCCGTTCCAGGGCTTCGCCGTCGAAGGCACGGTCGACAATTCGGACGGCGCGGCAGGCGACAAAAATGTCCGCGTCAGAACGCGCGGCCGGATTGAACTCCCTGTCGCCGGCGCCACAACGATTGCAGCCAATGACCGGCCAGCTGTTTACGCTTCAGACGATGACACGTTCACGCTGACGGCGTCGACAAACTCGTTGATCGGCTACGTCTCGCGCTGGATCTCTTCGGGCGTTGCCGTCGTTGAATTTGATGCGATGACCGCAAAAGCGGCGTTGCAAGCGTAATTTGTCCCGCAACTGAAAAAGGAACTATCGACTATGTCATACGAAAAAATTACGACGCGGGACGTGCGGGGCCTGATCCTCAACCGTCTTGCAAATCCGGTAATCCTACCCTGGATCGGCATGTTTTCCATGTATGCCACGTCAGACCAGGCGGAAGAAAAATACGGTTGGCTCGGTCAATCGCCAATGCTGCGCGAAATGATTGGCGGGCGTTCCGTCAAGACGTTGCTCGAAAACGAACTGACGATCAAGAATCTGGATTTCGAGGCGACGCTCGGCGTTTTCGACAAAGACATGCGCCGCGACAAGATCGGTCAGATTCAAATCCGCATTAACGATACATTCGGAAAAACTGATCTGCATTGGGGTCAATTGATCTCTGCCCTGATCAACAACGGCCATCAGCAAGTCTGTTATGACGGCCAGTATTTTTACGATACCGATCACGGCGAAGGCCTGTCAGGCGTGCAGGATAATGACCTGACTTTCGATGTTGCAACTGTCGCTAAGCCGACCGTGGCGGAATTTCAGGACGCCGTCCTGAAAGGCGTTGAAGCGCTCATGGGCTTTAAGGATGATCAGGGCCAGCCGATCAATGAAGACGCTATGTCGTTTTCGGTCATGGTGCCGACGAATTATTTCGGTATCGCTAGCAAGGCGCTTTCTAACCCTGTCACCGGCGGGGGCGACACAAACCCGTTGCAAAACATTCCCGGCGCGACCTTCACGCCGGTTGTCAATCCGAGACTGACAGCCGTAGCCACAATTTTCGTCAATGCCACGCATGGCGAAATCAAGCCGTTTATTCGGCAAGAAGAAGTTGCGCCGGAGCCGTCCATTCTGACCGAAGGAAGCGACCATTTCTTCAACACGCGCGAACATTTGTTCGGTCTATATGCGTCGAGAAACGCCGGTTACGGCCTTTGGCAGAAATCGGTGCGGATCCAGCTCGTTTAATTGGGTCAGTGATGAAACCAGGCGATGCGGCGACGGGTTCGCCGCGTCGCCGTAGCGAAAAAGGAAAATGAAATGTCACTGACAAGAGCAACAGTAATTGCGGCTGCGGGTTTGCGAATCGGGCCGGAAACGCAAGTCAGGTTATCTGATGCGATTGCTGCGCGGTTTGCGTCCAAGCTGGAAGTGGACAAGAAAGGCAAGCCGAAAATGGTGAAGGGGTGTCACGTATTGGCATCGCCGATCACCGTAAAGCGCGGCGTTGAATTGGATATCGATCTCGATACCATTTCCCGCCGACAAGAGGATGCTCTTTCGATTGAAAAAGCCGATGACGATTCCGGAGATCAATCCGGCGATGAGGTTTCGACGGAAGAACTTGAAGCGGAGGCGCGCGAAGAATGGGCGACGCTGACCGATGAACAAAAAGCGGGCTATGAAAGCGAAGCTGCGTTCGTCGCCGATTACGTCGGCGCGTCTTCAGACGCTGGCGAAGAATAACGATTTCCCTGAGGGGTTGCCGCCGGAAATGTTGAGTAAGTCCGGCGGCGACTTTTAAGTCATGGCGATTGACATCAATGTCAGGGTCGAGGCTGCGGCGTTCAAGCGGTCGCTTAACGATCTCGAAAAGCGGCAATTGCCTTTTGCGACCGCCTTGGCGCTCACGAAAACGGCGAAGGACATTCAACAGAATACGGTCAAACGATTGCCGCGTGTTCTTGATCGTCCAACGCGCTTCACCTTGAATGCGTTCCGCGTTCTCCCGGCGACAAAAAGAAACCTGGTCGCAAAGGTCGGCTTTCGCGAATTCACGCAAACGTCGGCGGGCTTCCGGTCTTACCTGGAGCCGCTGGAATATGGCGGCAAGCGCCCGCCGAAAAGATTTGAAAAGCGCCTGCGCGCGATCGGCGTCATGCGAGAAGATGAATTTGCGGTCCCGGCGAAGGGCTTTCGTCTCAATCGGTATGGCAACATTCCGGCGTCGCGGTTTGTGCAGATCCTGTCGCAGCTTCAGGCGTTCAATGACGCCGGCTATGGCGCTAACGAAACCGAAACCTCGCGCAAGCGCGCCGGCAAGGGGCGCGCGCGTTACTTCGCCGTACGCTCCCGATCAAACCGGAAAACCAAACTGCCGCCTGGCATCTATGAGAGGCGCGCAAAGGGCAAGGTCAAGGGCGTCATGATGTTCGTGCGCCAGCCGACCTATCGCGCGATACTGGGCTTTGAAGATGGCGCCAGAAAAACGGCGGCGGCGCGCCTTCCGATCAACTTCCGCGTGGCGATGGACCGCGCAATCAAAACGGCAGGGCTGAAGTGATCGACTTGTATAACGGTCTTGATGATATCTTTACCGGTGTTCTCGGTGAAGCGGCGTCGCTTGTCGCCGTCGACGCTGATGCGGTTGAGGTTAAGGGGATCTTCACCGCGCGCTATGCGCCGATTGACGCCGGTCTTTATTCCGATTTGGACGGAAATGAATCCGCGCTCGATATCAGACAAGCGGACCTGCCGGAATGCTTCGGCGAAGGCGGTCACGTTTATTGCCGGGGCCTGCGCTTTCGCGCGGTGTCGGTGCAGCCCGATGAGCAAGGCATGGTCAAGCTGATTTTGCGCAAGGCAGGGCTGGCGCCGGTATGACGCATTTCAGAACGGCGATCCGCGCCGCCGCTGTCGCGCTGTTGAAAGAGGCGACGGCGGCGGAGGAACGGGTTTTTGACAGCCGGCTTGATGTGCTCGGTAAAAACAACCTTCCGGCTATCAAGGTTTACACGAGCGAAGATGCGGGCGGGGTGCGTGAGTTGGGCGCGGATGGCGCGCAAAGCCGAAGCGTTACGATGATTATCGAATGCGTCATCGCCAATCATGACGATGACGAGGATGACGCGGATTTCGCCGCGCGCATCG
>BQJG01000098.1 GCA_021604585.1 Hyphococcus sp. | reverse complement strand
CCGCAAACGCCCTTGCCAAAGGGAATGCGCAAGCAGCCCAGCGTGCCTTGATAGGGCCCAATAACAAGTTCACGCGGCTTATCAGGATCAACCAGGTAAAACCCTGTCCAGTAATAATGCTCGAATGCGTGATGGAGAATGTTCGAGACCGTCGCCATACGCGCCGTTAGATTCGACTCGCCCTCCAGAACGGAAGTGATTTCTTTGGCAACCTCAATGTAACGGGCCTGTTTTTCTGTCGCATTCATCTTTTTGCATCCGCTGCGGTGATATTGAAGGCAACGCTTAACGGCCCGATCTCGACTTTAACGGCGTCGCCTGTAACGAGCGGGCCAACGCCTTCGGGCGTGCCTGTAAAAATAAGGTCGCCCGCCTTCAGTTCAAACTGTCCGGAAAGCGCGGCGATGATTTCATCAACCGACCAGATCATCGAAGATAGCGGCGCGTCCTGACGCTTTTCGCCATTGATAAAAGTGACGAGACTGCGTTCTGACAGCTGGCCGGCCGCTTCGACAGGAACAATCTCGCCCACTGGCGCCGAATGATCAAAACCCTTGGCGGTGTCCCAGGGCGCACCGGCCTCTTTGGCGTGCGCCTGATGATCGCGCCGGGTGAGATCGCACCCCGCAGCGAAACCAAAGATTGCATCCCGCACCTTTCCGGCTGGAATGTTTGCGCCGCCTGATTTCAAGGCGACAACAAGCTCGCCTTCATAATGCAGGTTTTGCGTCGCCATAGCGTAAGGGATGGCCGATCCGTTTGCGACAACTGCGTCGGCGGGCTTTGTAAAGAATACTGGCTGATTAGCTTTCGGATCGCCCCCCATCTCGCGCACATGATCGGCGTAGTTACGGCCAATGCAGAAGATACGGCGCACTGGAAATAAACCGCCGCCAGCAACGTTCACATTTGGTTGCACAGGCGGCTCAATCACATAACTCATCAGGCTTCCTCATACATCTTAGTGCAGCATAGCAATGCCAATAGCGATCAACGACACGCCCAGCATCGAACCCACTAGCGGAATAATAAACCAGAAAGATCGCGCCATCAGCACATAGGATGCGCCGAAGGCGACAATTCCAATGCGCGCAACAATGTCCGAGAAAATATCCGGGCGCACCAGCGCGCAATACATAACCGCCAGCGCATAAAACAAGATACCGACGCTGTGGCTGAAGTGAAAGCCAAGATAGGAGAGCCAGAAATTTTTGACATCTTTGCGAAGGTTGATGCGCGTGTTTTGAAGTTCTTCCAGCAGTTCGCGCTTTGCCGGGATAAATGCTTTCGGATTTTTTAAATCCATCACCGTCAAGCGCAAATGCAAAGCGCCAAGAATGAAAAACACCAAGGCGCCTGCGGTTATGACCCATTGCGGATTCATGGAGAGTCCTTCTTCAATATGCGTTTTGTCGATGGTGGGAATTTTTCGAGAAGTCCCACCGGACGAATCGGGCGCGGCTGAAAATTACCGCCGCAGTTCGGACAAACGCCTTTTAACTCGGCTTCAGCACAATCCGCGCAGAACGTGCATTCAAATGTGCAGATCCGCGCATCTGCGTCTGGCGGCAAATCCTTGTCACACCGCTCACAGTTCGGCCTCAGCTCAAGCATGATCGGTCTCCGGTTTTGACCCCTCTTTTGGCATCGATTTGATATGAACATCAGTTTGCGGGAACGGGATTTCTATGCCGGCCTCGGCAAGTGCTTTGAAGATTGTAAACCTCAGATCGGTGCGAACTTGCAGCCCTTTGGAAATGTCATTGAGGAAAGCGCGCAGTTCAAAATCCAGCGACGAGGCGCCGAAATCATTCCAGACAACAAATGGCTCTGGATACGCGACCACGAGCGGGTGCTCTTTCGCACACTGCAACAGAATTTCGCGCACTTGTTCCGGATCTGAATTGTAGGAAACGCCAACCGGCAACCTGAACCGCCCGATCTTGTCTTTGTGCGTCCAGTTCGTGACCGTTGACGAAATCAGCTCCGAGTTCGGAACGATGATCGACGACCGGTCAAAAGTCTCAATTTCGGTCGAGCGCACACTGATTTTCTTGACCGTTCCCTCGCCTGAATTCGTAACGATCCAGTCGCCGACCTTAATCGGCCGCTCGAACAGCAAAATGAGGCCTGAAACAAAATTATTGACGATGGACTGCAAGCCGAAGCCGATGCCGACAGAAAGCGCCCCGGCGATCAGCGCGAGATTGCCGAGATCTACGCCCAGTGCAGAAATCGAAGCAAAGAGAGCGATGACGAGACCGGCGTAGCCGAGCAAGGTGATTAATGAATTCTGAACGCCCATATCGGCGCGTGAATGAGCGAGCGGGCCTCGCTGAACGCCGCGCTGAACGAGCTTGGTGAGGCCCATAATAACGACAAACACGACGAGCGCGGCGAAAAATTTTGCGACCGAGGGAATGTGTACGCCGCCAATATTAAACCCAAACAGAGCCTGCCCGGCCAGATCGCGCACTGTCGCGGATGGCACGCCGAACAGAATCAAAATGGCAGGCGTCAGAATAAGAAACAGGCCGGAATTGATGATCAACCGCGACCAGAACTTGTAATTGTTGGACTCGACTTCGTCTGCGCTTGTCGGTTCACCGGAAAGTTGAGCGCGCAATCGCAATGCGCTCTCGGCCAACATCGCCTGCAACAACCACGCAAGACCGATCACCAGCGCCAGGAATACAATTCGCGTTGCGAGAAAATCGGCCAGCGCCACATACCCAATCAGAGCGCAAGCAATGATAATCACGGCGAGCGCGCGCCCGCTCTGGCGCAGCACCCGCCAGCCGCCGGAAGGCGCTTTATCTTCAACGCGCCACAGTTTCTTGCGGCTGAGCAAGATAACGCAAGCCCCAATAGCCAGTGCGCCGGATGCCTCAATCATGCGCAATAAGGCTTCATCAGCTTTCGCGGCGACACCGATGGAAGTCAGCAAGAGCTTCAGGGAAAAGAAAACGGCGATCGCCATAGCGAGCCGGCTCACCGTTCGTCCGCGCCCTGCATCAATGGAGGCAATGCGCCATTCCGGTGAGGACGGGGAGAAAAAGCCGGCGGTAAATCCCGAAACGATCAGAATAGACAACACGCCAATCCAGAAAGCACGCGCCGCCGCCTCGCCGTCTGCTGCAAGGATGCCTTGCGCCCGAAGCGTCTCGATAATAACGAGCCCGCCAATAACGCCGGGAGCCGTGCGCGCGGCCATTTTGAGTCCAGCGACGACAACGCGCCTCGCCGGCGTCGGTTTTCGTCGTTCGACAGCGTTGGAGAATGTTTCCGATATCCACCGGTTGACCGGCCAGAACATTAATACCGATGCGATCAGCGCGCCGAAAATGAACAACAGCCCGCGGCTGAAGGTTCCGCCCTCGCTCTTCCGGGCGCTCCATTGGTTGAAATACCGTCCGATCCTCTCAGACACCGCACTCGCCGATGACCATGCGGCTGACCATTGCGGCGGCGCCAGCGGTGAGGCGCCGCGCTCTCCAAACGAACGATAGAGCGCGCCAACCCTTTCGCCGGAGAGGCGCGTGAGCAATTCACCAGCTTCATAGATATTCGCAAGGACGCGGGTGCGTTCGCCATTTAACTGCGCACGTTGCTTCTCCAGCGTGCTGCGCTCGTTGGCGATAAAATCACTTTCCGGCGGATCATTTTCGCCCGGCGCAGGTCCGAGCAGGTCAATCTGCGTTCGCGAAATTTCGAGTTCACGTTCGATGTCGGCAAGCCGCAGCCTCCCCTGATCGCGCATGTCGCGAAGCTGGCTTTCCACTGCGTCGGCGTCGTCAACATTGTTCTGGTTGATGGCTGTGCGAATGACGCCAATGGCGCGGCTCGCCGCATCGATTGCGCTTGTGCGATCGGACTGGGCGGCGCCGTTTGCCGCCGCTGCGAACAAAATGAACATGGCGAGAATGAACGAACGAACCGACTTCAAAGCCATTTTTTCATCCGGAATAGAATTAACAGGGCAAGCCCGATAAGAAGGCAGGCGGCGGCGACCACCCAGAAGGCAACGGGGTCTTCAACGCCGGGCATGCCGCCCACATTGATGCCGAACAAACCGGTCAAAAACCCCAGCGGCAGAAATATGGCCGCCACAACGGACAGCACCATCATATTCCGGTTCATGTCTTCGGCGCGCTGGTCTGTGAGTTGGTCCTGCAACACCATCGCGCGCTCACGTACTGCGTCGATATCTTCGGTCATGCGCGTCACGCGGTCAGCAGTCTCCCGCAACTCAACCTTTATATGATGTGTGAGTATCGATGACTCATCTATGGCGAGCCGGTTCAGCGCATCGCGCTGCGGCGCGATAAAGCGGCGGAAATGCACCGCCGACTGGCGCGTGCCGGCGAGCTTTGCGCGCAGACCCGCCCCCTCTCCTTCCAGCATCGCCGCCTCGAGGTCATCCACTTCTTCTTCGATTTCCTGAACATAAGGCTCGGTCCGGTCGGTGAGTTTGAAGGCCAGGCGCGAAACAATGGCGCCGGTATTTTCAAATGCCGCGCCTTTAAGGATTTCATCGCGAATGTCCTGCGCCGCTCTCAGCCGCCGCCGCCGTGTAGTGATCAGCTTGTCGGCGCTGACCCAGATGCGGATTGAGACCATGTCCTCGGGCTCCGCGCCTTCGTTCAAATTGACGCCGCGAAGATTAACGACGACGCCTTTGTCAAAGCCCGTGACCCGGGGGCGCGTTTCGCCCGCCAGCAACGCCGCCGCGGCGGCATAAGGAATATCACGCTGTTGTTCGATCCAGTTGCGGGCTTCGTCATTCAACATATTAAGATGAAGCCAGATGAAGTCATATTCATCCTGGTGCGATACGGCGTCTTCCCAGCGCATCTCATGTGCGGCGCCATCTTTAAAACCGAATCCAAAAACGAAGGGCGGGCCGGAATCATCTGCACCGAGTTGATGCGCTGTTACGGGGTCTGACATGAAACCGCCTATAGGATTTTCTGCCCGGTTTTCGCCCAGTCTTCGAGAAAGGCTTTCAGCCCTTTATCCGTAAGCGGATGATTAACCAGAGACTTGAGTACGGATGGCGGCACGGTCGACACATCGGCGCCAGCAATGGCCGCGTCCTTTACATGGTTCGCCGAACGGATCGACGCGGCGAGTATCTCAGTCCGGAAATCGTAATTGTCGTAAATGATGCGAATATCGCGAATCAACTCCATGCCGTCGATGTTCATGTCATCAAGACGGCCGATGAAAGGCGAAATAAACGTGGCGCCCGCCTTCGCCGCCAGCAGCGCCTGGTTCGCCGAAAAGCACAGAGTCACATTGGTCTTGATCCCCTCGCCAGTCAGGGCCTTGCAGGCGATCAGCCCGTCAAAGGTCAGCGGCAGTTTCACAACCACGTTCTGAGCGATTTTCGAGAGCGACTTGCCTTCGGCGATCATCGCCTGGGCTTGCGTCGCGGTGACCTCGGCGCTGACCGGCCCCGGCACAAGCGCGCAGATTTCGGCGGTCACTTCGCGAATGTCGCGGCCCGATTTCATGATCAGGCTCGGATTGGTGGTCACGCCGTCCACCAGTCCCGTGGGCAGCAATTCGCGGATTTCGTTGATTTCGGCGGTGTCGACAAAGAATTTCATCGGAAAGCTTTCATATCATTGGCGGTTTTGGGGCGGTCATGGCCTGTTGGAGCCCTTTTAGACCGGAGTCGCCAGCGAAGCGATAGCCGCGTCCGGTGGCAGCGAAAAGCGCAGTTTTTCTAATGTGTTGAACAGCCCTTGCGTGCTTCCTTCACCATGACGAGAGGCCCCGCCAATAAGGACTTGTCATTCGCCCCGGAGGTTGTGATATCGGGGTTTCAATCGCGCGGGTTTTGCTGGAAAAAGCAAAGCACGCGCTTGTTTTTACTAATGGTTTCGCCATGCTGGCGGACCAGCCGCCGAAAGAGCGGGAATACAGGTTTACAAGATGGCCAAGATCACACCGGAAAACAGTTCAGTCGTCGTGCGATTTGCAGGCGACTCCGGCGACGGGGTTCAACTGCTCGGCAGCCAGTTCGCAGAATCGACCGCGCTCGCCGGTTCGGACTTCTCGACATTTCCGGATTTTCCCGCCGAAATCCGTGCGCCGGTCGGTACGACTTTTGGCGTGTCGGCGTTTCAGATCAATTTGGGCGCGCGGCGCATTTCGACCGCAGGCGATCAGCCGGACGTGCTCGTCGCGCTTAACCCCGCCGCACTGAAAGTGAATCTGCCGCTCCTGCAAAAAGGCGCGCTGATCATTTTGAACTCCGACGCCTTCACCGAACGCAATTTCGCCAAGGCGAATATCGCAGCCGATCCGCGCAAGACAGGCGAGCTTGACGATTATCAGGTGATCGAAATCGCCATCGCGACACAGACCATCGAAGCGGTGAAACCGCACGGCCTTTCAAAGAGCGACGCGGACCAGTGCAAGAACTTCTGGGCGCTCGGCGCTGTGTTGTGGATGTTCGGGCGCGACCGCCAGCCGATCATCGATTGGGCTCATAAAAAGTTCGCAAAGAAAGCGCCGGAGATTCTCACTGGCAATCTCGCGGCCCTCGACGCCGGTCACGCTTACGCTGAGACGGCGGAACTTTCCGCCGAGATACCGCAATTCGCCATCGGCGAAGCACCGATGGAAGCAGGCACATATCGCTCGATCACCGGCGCCGAAGCGATTTCGCTCGGCCTCGCCGCGGCTGGCGAACTCGCCGATAAACAGATCGTCTTTTGCGGCTATCCGATCACGCCGGCCTCGTCGATCCTGCATCACCTTTCGCGCATGGGCGAACTTGGCGTTGCGACCTTCCAGGCGGAAGATGAAATCGCCGCCTGCTGCGCCGCCATCGGCGCCTCCTTTGGCGGCAAGATCGGCGTCACGTCATCCTCCGGCCCGGGCATCGCACTCAAAACCGAAGCCATCGGGCTCGCCATGGCGACGGAACTGCCGCTGGTCATCGTCAACTCGCAACGCGGCGGGCCTTCCACCGGTCTGCCCACGAAAACCGAACAGTCGGATTTGTATCAGGCGGTCTATGGCCGCAACGCCGACGCGCCGCTGCCCGTGCTCGCAACATCGTCGCCGGGCGACTGCTTCGACGCAGCGATCGAGGCGACGCGGGTCGCCATCCGCCATATGACGCCGGTGTTCCTCTTGACCGACGGCTACATCGCCAATGCTGCGGGGCCGTGGGCCCTGCCCGACATGGCGGACTATGAGCCGATCAAGGTGAACCCCGTCCCGAAAGAGCCGTCTACGGACGATCAGGATGAATTGAAACGGGCAATCTGGAAGCGCGACAAAAAAACGCTTGGCCGCCCATGGATCGCGCCGGGCACGGAAGGTTTTGCGCACCGGATTGGCGGTCTCGAAAAAGACATCACGACCGGCGACATTTCCTATGAGGCCGCGAACCACCAGGCCATGGGCGATCTCCGCGCGCGCAAGGTCGCGTCCATCGCCGATTTCATTCCCAACCAGACCGTCGAACAGGGCCCGACCAAGGGCAAGCTCGCGGTTGTCGGCTGGGGCTCGACCCATGGCGCGATCTGGCGCGCCGTCAATCAGGCCAATGAGGAAGGCCTCGACGTGGCGCAAATCCATCTGCGCTGGCTCAACCCATTGCCGAAAAATCTCGGCGCCCTCCTCGCCGG
>BQJG01000097.1 GCA_021604585.1 Hyphococcus sp. | reverse complement strand
GATCTATCAGGCGCTGGAGAAAGTGAACGGCGTCGCGGAGGATTTAACGTGGGAGGTCTATCGCGACACGCTAATCGAACAAGCCGAACAGGGCGTCGATTATTTCACCATCCACGCCGGCGTGCGCTTGCCCTATATTCATTTAACTGCGGACCGCGTGACGGGGATTGTTTCGCGCGGCGGCTCGATCATGGCGAAATGGTGCCTCGCCCATCATCGCGAGAGTTTTCTCTATACGAACTTCGCTGAAATCTGCGAGATCATGCGCAAATATGACGTGTCGTTCTCGCTGGGCGACGGCTTGCGTCCCGGCTCGATCGCTGACGCCAATGACCGCGCGCAATTTGCGGAGCTGGAAACCCTCGGTGAACTGACGAAAGTGGCCTGGGACCATGGCTGTCAGGTGATGATCGAGGGGCCGGGCCATGTCCCGATGCACAAGATCCGCGTCAACATGACCAAACAGCTCAAAGAATGCGGCGAGGCGCCGTTCTATACGCTCGGGCCCCTCACCACCGACATTGCGCCCGGCTACGATCACATCACGTCCGGCATCGGCGCGGCGATGATCGGCTGGTTCGGCACGGCGATGCTCTGCTATGTGACGCCGAAGGAGCATCTTGGCCTGCCCGACCGCGACGACGTCAAGGTCGGCGTCATCACTTACAAGCTCGCGGCGCATGCGGCGGATCTCGCCAAAGGTCACCCGGCGGCGCAGGCGCGCGACGATGCGGTCTCCCGCGCGCGGTTCGATTTCCGCTGGGAGGATCAGTTTAACCTCGCGCTAGACCCTGAAACCGCACGCGACTATCACGACCAGACCCTGCCCAAGGAAGCGCACAAGGTCGCGCATTTCTGTTCGATGTGCGGGCCGAAATTCTGTTCGATGAAAATTACCCAGGATGTGCGCGATTATGCGAGCGGCCTCAGCGACAATGAGAAAAAAGATTTAGAGCGCGCGACCCAAGAAGCGCGCTCCGGCATGAAAGAGATGAGCGAGAAATATAAGGAAATGGGCTCGGAGCTTTATCTCGAAGCGGACGCGGTGAAGAAAGCGAATGAGGGATTGTGAGCGGGTTAAAGGCTTTCTGTATCCCAGAATGAGCGGCTGTTGGCTGGCGCTAAATCAAAAAATCCATTGGCGCAAGCATCGGAGAGTGCCAAAGGAGACTGTTGAGTGCCACATAAAATTCCATCCTCGTTGAGCCCGGCGGAGAGCAGTCGATGCTTCAATCCGGGGTGCCCGTCATAGTTGATTGCAAATTTTTGAGCCCCTGCATCTGGCAGCCCAAGTATTTGTACGTTCTTTTCGCTCATATCAAACCCAGCAATGTAGATAATTTCTGCGTTCTTTACGTGTCTGATTATGCTGTTGAGTTCGATATTATCTTCCGGGTGTGATGGGTTTTCGATTTCGTGCATGTATTTTATTGCTTGGCTTGCCACAGAGATACTATCTGGCGAAAGGAGTGTGCTTAGCTCCGGAAATTTTCCATAGACATGGTAGACTTTGGGTAAGTGAGCCTCTTCAATATCAGAGTATCGCTTTTGCGATTTGATTAACTCGCGTAGCCCATCTTCAATTAATGTGTCATAGTTGAACGTAACTATCTTGAGTTGGTTGCGACCAATGTCTTCAGTCCTGTCGCACCCCTCGACGTACTTTCTTGCGACATAAGAAAGCCAAGTTGCTTTGTTGGATAATCTGGGGAGTCGCCAATTATGCGTAAGGCTTAATTGCTTTGGGCTACTGTCAATTCCCCGCGCGTTTGCTCGAGAATGCATTCCGGAAAATATTCTCCATGTCGAGTAGATTTTAGAAACCTCAAGAACATCTTCGTTATGATATGCGAAGAGGTCGATAGATTCAGCAATTGAGTTCTGTGCTCGATTCAATAAATCTTTGAACGCTGATTCATAATTTTGTAGATTGTTAAAACGAAGAAAATTCAAAAAGCCGTAACGGAATGTGTCCGTATAAGAATTATAACCCTCTCGCCGATGTTGATGGGGTTCATTCAGCAGGTCTGAGAAAATTTTTACACCGGTTGGCAGTCCGTATTCGGCGCTGCCACCTGCTCCGACAATGATGACGGTGGGTCTATCAAACATATTTGAGCCTTCAGCCGAAATCCGTAAGTATGCGATTCTAATATTCGAGCCAAGCGCGCTACAGCTTTGAGTATTCGCGCAGCACTTAACGACGTCTGGCTGCTATTTCATCATAGGGCGGATTGGATCAAGTTAGCATGTTGGGATTATTGGCAAATTTTTTTGGAGCATTGATGGCAACGTCGGAATCAATGGCCATTGAAACACCACCCCAAACCTGCACCTATGCCGACTCCACATGGTCAGCCGCTGAGCGCCGGGCCGTCGATATAAGCGAGGTTGAAAAGCCTTATGCCGCGCTGAGCGATGACGAGCGCGACGGGTTGACCGGCTGTTCCATCTGCCGCGAGGATCAGGTGGAGATTGTGCTGCCCGGCGTCGAACCGTTTCAGGTCTGTAAGGCGGTCGCCGATGATGTGGAGACGGCCCTGCGCCGCGCCATGGACGCCGGTTTCAAGATCGACACCGTCACCGGCTATCGCGCCGGGCGCTCGAAAGGCGTGCTCGACGCACAGGGGCGCCGCACCGAATATTCAAACCATGCCTTCGGCCTCGCCATTGACGTCAATGCCGAGACCAACGGGCTTTATGATCGCTGTACGGAGTTTTCGCGCGCCTGCCGCCTGATCCGTGGCGGCGAATGGCGCCCGTCCGCTCCGGTTGGGATTTCGCCCGACACGCCGTTCTATGAAGAAATGCGCGCGATGGGCTGGCAATGGGGCGGCGAACTTTCCGGCCGGCAAAAAGACTTCATGCATTTCTCGCCGTCTGGGGATTAAGGAGGCGACTAACCCCTCCGTCGTTCCGGACGGACGTCCGATCCGACACCTCCCCCGTTTGCACGGAGGAGGAGGGCGCTTCTGTTTCAGGGTCGGCGCAGCTTTTCTTCCCCCATGATAATGGGGGAAGTATCCCGAAGGGGGGTGGGGGTTGCGACATAAAAAAGAGCGCTTGATCCGTACACGTATAAGGCGAGTGACAGTGCAGCATTTTACATCATTTATGTTGAATTCTTTCATAAAACCCCGTGTTGGTGAATAGTTGTCCACCAAAACCGGCGCGCGCTTATGATCTTCCGTAACCGGATCACGGAGAGGCGTTGAGCTCGCCGTTTCTTAGCGGGTCCGGTCGCGGCGTGCGGGCGGCCGCCTGCTTTGGCTAACTCAAACGCGTGTTTTCGCGCGGGCCGGAGACGGACAGGCGGCTTAGACCCGGCCGGCTGCTTCAGTCGAGCCTTCGGGGAAAGGCGTGGTCTTCCCAGACCTCTTGCTGCGGGAAGCCATGCGCCGGACGCGATCGATTGGCGGCGCTGTAAAAGCCGCGCGCGGGACGTGATGCGTCCATGTGCTAATACCAAGCGATGAGGATGTTTCACGTCCCGCGCACCTCTCCACCTGATGCGTTCGTCTCCGTCCGGAGCGCGGCGGCGCCGGTCTGTGCGCGCCGCTTGTTCCTCCTCCTGAACGCCCTTAAGCGGGACGCAGTCACAAAGGAACGACCCCATGCCTTATGCGCTCTTGTCTGTCGGCCTGATGGGCCTTCTGGTTTTCATGCTCGGCCTCAACGTATCCCGGGTGCGCGGCTCGGTGATGCACACCCAGCATGAGGCGGAGGGCGATCCGAAAAGCCCGCTGCGAAAAGCGATCCGCGCCCATGGCAACTGCATTGAATATGTGCCGACCTTGTCGCTGTTGATCCTCGCGCTCGGTCTGCGCCTGCCGCTCATGCCGTGGTGGGTGGCGGCGCTGATGCTGCTCGCCGTCGCGGCGCGCTATGTTCATGCGGCGGGCGTCTTGACCAGCGAGAGCATTCACACCGCCAATCCGTTGAAATTCGCCGGCGCCCTCGGCACCTATATTACGGGCTCGCTGCTGGCGGTTTTGCTGTTATTTCACGCGGCGTCGCTGTTCTAGGGCGCGCAATTAACATTGCGTCATGCATCGCGCAGCGTGGAAAAACTGCTAAGCTGGCGGCTCATCAGACCAAAAAGGGGAGACTCCATGAAATACCTTCCAGCCATTCTCGCCGCCGCGTTCATCGCCGGTCCCGCCGTCGCGCAAATTTCCGCGCCCGCACCGGAGATTGACAGCCCCGTCCGCAAACTGCCAGGCGGCGTCAAGCTGCCGGATGTGCTGGCGCCGGGTCAGCACCGCGCGGCGGGCTGCATCAAGCAGCAGCTCTACAATATTCAATCCGTAAGCGGATATAGCGTATCCTTCACGGTGGCGACGTCCGAAGGCGACCGGCTGTTCAACCTGGAGGGTGACGCGATCCGTTATATTCCTGACGGCACGCCGCTGCCGCTGGCGACGACGGCGCAGACGTTAAAGTGGACGCGCTTCCTCGACACGCTGGAGCGCGCCGCCGCCACGCGCCGGTCTGTGCTGGTGGATTATGCAACGCCTTCGCGAAAAGTTTTTGGTGTTTACATCCAGTGGGAGAATGAATGCGCTGACTAAGCTAACGGCGATCACTCGGGCGCTGACGCAATCCTGATGGCAGCAGCGCGTCAGCGCCCGACCAGCCACAAGACGACCGGAATCGTCAGCGCCGAAAAGATTGTGCCGATGGCGATGGCCCCCGAAACCGCCGTGACGCTGGCGTTGAATTTCACTGCGAAGAGATATGGGTTGATCCCCGTAGGCAGCGCGGCGAAGAGCGTGACCAGCGCCGTTTCGCGCGGCTCAAGATGAAAGACGAGCGCGGCGAGCGCCCAGGCGATCAGCGGGAAGAGGACCATTTTCAGCGCCATGATCGCGCCCACGGCGGAAAGATTGCCGCGCAGGGGATAGCCCGCGACGCCGAGCCCGAGGCCGAACAAGCCGGCCGGAATCGCGGCGTCGCCGCCAAGATCGATGAGCCGCTCGCCGATCAGCGGCATGGCGAAGCCGGACGCGTTCCAAAACCCGCCTGCGGCAAGGGCCAGCACGACCGGGTTCTTGGCCAGCGAGACAATGACGCCGCCGGTGATCTTGGCGAGATTGACACCGCGCTCCGCATTGGCGAGTTCGGCCCAGAGCGTGCCAAAGAACCAGTGGCTCGATGCGTGAACGGCGATAATCAGCGCGGCGGTGATCAGACCTTCTTCGCCAAAGGCGAGATAGGCGATGGAAAGGCCCATCATGCCGAGATTTCCGAAGGTTGATGCGAATGCAGTTGCGGATCCGCCAGCATCGCCGAGCCCCTTTACGCGGCGCGCCGCCAACAAGACGCTGAACCAGATAATCGCCGCAGCGGTGTAGTAGGCGCTCCACACGCCGGTGGCCGACATGGAAAGATCGACCGTCT
The DNA here is from genome assembly GCA_021604585.1 of Hyphococcus sp. Taxonomy (GTDB): domain Bacteria; phylum Pseudomonadota; class Alphaproteobacteria; order Caulobacterales; family Parvularculaceae; genus Hyphococcus. Next base: position 2,900 of record BQJG01000097.1, on the reverse strand, counting down.
GCATGGTGCGGAAAAGCAATGGAGGGATGCAGAAATAAAGAACGAAGTCGTTGAGCCCCTTCACGCCCTCGCGTGCGATCAGGCCCGACTTGGCTGCGCCATAGCCGCAGGCAATGATGATGAAGACGGGGGCGATGATATTGAGGATGTCACTCATGGCGATTGTGTTCCATGGCGCAGCGATGTCAGCATTGATGCATATTGTCGAGCGATCGTTGGCGTTTTTTACTTCACATCTCGCCAGCCGGGCCGGGATTGGTCTATAAGCCGGTGATGATTGCATTCTTCGACCAGGTTCTTCCCGGCCAAGCCGTCCGTGAAATTTGCGCGGCGTTTGACCGGATCGGTTTTCGCGATGGCCGCGCCAGCGCCGGCGCGCAGGCGTCGCTGGTGAAAGACAACTTGCAAGCCGTGCCCGATGATCCGGTGGCCGAGCCGATCCGGCGCGCTATTGGCGATGCGATTTTCCGGCATCCCGAGTTTCGCCTCGCGGCTCGGCCAAGAAAGCTCTCGCCGATCATGCTGAGCCGCTACCAGCCAGGGATGTCCTATGGCGCTCATGTGGATCACCCGATCTCTGGCGGGGATATGCGCCGCGATGTATCGTTCACGTTGTTTTTAAGCGAACCGGATGCCTGTGATGGCGGTGCGTTGGTGCTGGAAGACGGCGCCGGGGAACGCAAGATCAAACTCGCGGCAGGGTCGATGGTGATTTATCCCTCAACCATGCTCCACCGGGTTGAAGAGGTGACGCGCGGCGAACGCCTCGCGGCAGTGGGCTGGGCGCATTCCATGGTGCGCGATGCAAAAAAGCGCGAGATTTTGTACGACCTTAATGTGGCGCGGCTCGATTTGTTTGAACAGTATGGAAAATCGAAAAACTCGGACCTGCTCGCCAAGACGGCCGCCAATTTGTTGCAGATGTGGGCCGAACTTTGAGCCGCGCTCCCATGACTGACCGCCTCAACCCGGTTTATTCGGCGCGGCCGCAGTCTATCTTTCCCACCATGTCGGCGCTGGCGCTTAAGCATGACGCCATTAATCTCGGACAGGGCTTCCCCGATGAAGATGGTCCGGCGGAGATTTTAAAGCTTGCGGCAAAGGCGTTGATCGCCGGCCCCAACCAATATGCGCCCGTAGAAGGATTGCCTGAATTGCGGGAGGCGGTGGCGCGCGACAACAAGCGGTTTTACGGACTTGATGTTGATCCGACGACGGAAACGCTCGTTGTGTCTGGCGCAACCGAGGGGCTCGCCGCCGCCTTTCAGGGGTTTTTGACGCCTGATGACGAGGTGGTGTTGCTCACGCCGTTTTATGAATGTTACGCGCCGCAAATCGAAGCGACTGGCGCGACCATACGGTTTGTTGATCTCGCGCCACCTGAATGGCGGTTAGACCGTGCGGCGTTAAACGCGGCGATCACGGCCAAGACGAAAATCATCGTCATCAACACGCCGCACAATCCGCTCGGCAAAGTGATGACGCGCGCCGAGCTTGAAATTGTGGCGGACGCCGCACGCGAACATGATCTGATCGTTGTGTGTGATGAAGTATACGAACAATTGATCTTTGACGCTAAGCCACACATTCCTTTGATGACCTTGCCGGGCATGCGCGAACGTTGCATTCGCATTGGTTCTGCGGGCAAGACATTCTCGGTGACAGGTTTTCGGATTGGCTATGTCACGGGTCCGAAATCCCTGATCACTGGCGTCATGAAAGCGCATCAACATTTGTCGTATACATCGCCGCCCAATCTGCAAAAGGCTGTCGCGGCGGGGTTGGCGCTTGGCGACGAATATTACGAACGCTTCAAAAGCGACATGCAGGAAAAGCGCGACCGGATGACAGCGGGTCTCGCGCGTGCAGGGTTTGAAGTGTTTCCCTGTGAAGGAACGTATTTTGTCACTGTCGATATTCGTTCTGTGGGCCGTAACGATGATGCTGCCTTCTGTCGAGAAATTACCGAAAAGGCGAAAGTCGCCGCAGTCCCGATTTCAGCCTTTTATCATCCGTCACAAAAGGATGTCCCGCGCAATTATGTACGGTTTTGCTTCTGCAAGCGATTCGAGGTAATAGAAGAAGCAGCGTCACGTCTCGCCGCGTATTGTGTGCGATAAGTACGGCGTAATGGAGAGTGCGTTGATGTGCAGAGTCTTGATGTTGGTGATGGCGCTACTTTGCGTGTCTGCATGCGTTAAAACGGCCACAACCACTGTGGGGCTTGCTGCGGGCGTCACCAAGTCTGCAGTTAAAACGACTGCTGGCATTTCGGGCGATGTGGTAGAAGCCGCGTTTACCGGCGTCGACCAAGAATCTGATCGCCATAATGACGACCCTCGTCCGTTTGACTCAACCCGCAACGCTATGCTCGACGTAGAGGCGGCGCTTGCCGCCGCAATAAGAAGCAGCCGACATGTCTTGCTCGTGCTAGGCGGCAACTGGTGTCATGATAGCCGCGGGCTTGCGGGAAAATTTGAAGGGCCTGAACTCGCTGAAGTTCTTGCAAAAGGCTACGAGCTTGTCTGGGTTGATGTCGGTTATCGTGACCGCAATCTAGATGTCGCTTCGCGATTTGGCGTTGTGGAAATGTTGGGAACGCCAACAGTGCTGATTCTGTCGCCGGAAGGCGCCTTGTTAAACCGCGACAGTGTGCATGACTGGCGCACAGCGGATTCTAAATCATACGACGAAACGCTCGCTTATTTTGAGCGTTTCGCTGGCGGTAAATAGTGCGCTAAGCTTTGGCTTTTCCCTGTTGTTCGGTCGTCCAATAGGAAATGCAGGGGATTTTGGTTTTGTCGCAGCGATGAGCGTATTTCTTGGCGATTTCTGTGACCTCTTCGAGAAGGCCTTCCTCCAGAGTGATCGGGTCGAGCCCCAAGCCGAGCAGGCGCTGG
>BQJG01000096.1 GCA_021604585.1 Hyphococcus sp. | reverse complement strand
TCGCCTTTTTTCGGATTATTGCCGTGTTCCCATTTGACGAGATCGTTCACCGCAAAAAAGCGAGCGACGCGATCGGTCGGCTGCGCACCTTTGGAGAGCCAGTATTTCGCACGCTCGTCATTATACTGAACGCGCTTTTCGTCGGTCTTGGAGAGCAGCGGATTGTAGGTGCCGATCTTTTCAATGAAGCGGCCGTCGCGCGCATTGCGCGAGTCGGAAACGACGATTGAGTAGAACGGACGCTTCTTTGCGCCGCCGCGGGCCAGTCTGATTTTTAATGACATTTGGTTTCTTCCTTCTTTGTCGGTTTGTTTCGATTAGACTTTCGCTTTTCCTCAATAACCATCGGAAAGCCATTTTAAGTGGCGCACATACCCATTGGGATCTCGCCAATAGCATTTTCCGCCTTCGTAATGTGACGTTACGCATAGATAAGAGTCGCCCGAAGCGCGCGCCTTCTCATACGTTTCCTCATCAACTGCCGGCAGAACTTCGTCATCAAATCCATCTTCCGGATCGACCCAAGCCGGCAATTCATTCAAAGGGTGCGGACCAAGCAGCGCCCATGCACGCGCGACAACATATTCTACGTCTTTCTTGCCAATTTCGTCCGTCGAAACTGCGGTCAGGTGATGAAAAAGCGCTGCATGGGTGAATATTCCGTAGCCTCTTTTATCGACAACTGAGATCACAAGCGTTGCCGACTTGCAGTCGTTCCCAATAATTTGAACGGTTGCAGATGCCGCATCTGTCGCAGACGGAAATGCAAACGAACGTTGTTCATCGTAAGCACACTGGTTCTCAGCATGAGCTGACGAAGTTACGGTAACGACAACTGCCGACATAGCAACGAAGACAAACGACAAGACGCGCGCGTTCATTTCTTCTTCCCCATCCCCGGCATGCCCAACCCCGGCGGCATTGCGCCTTTGCCGGAGAGCGCCTGTTCGATGGCGTCGAAATCGAGATCGTCCGCACCCGGAAGGGCGCCCTTGGCGGCTTTCGCCTGTTCAAGCATTGCCGCCTTGTCCGGCGCGCCGCCCATCATGCCGCCTAATCCGCCGCCCATAGCGCCGAGCTGTTTGGCCATGCCGGCCATGCCGCCTTTTCCCATCTTTTTCATCATGTCCGCCATCTGGCGGTGGGCTTTCAAAAGCTTGTTCACGTCCTGAACCGACGTGCCGGAGCCCGCCGCGACGCGCTTTTTGCGCTTGGCGTTCATCAGCGCAGGTTTTTTGCGCTCTTGCTTCGTCATCGACGAAATGATCGCTTCCTGATGGATGATTTCCTTGTCGTCGAGGCCGCCGGCCTGATCGACCATCTTCTTCATTTTGCCCATGCCCGGCATCATGCCGAGGATCGCGCCCATGCCGCCCATCTTGCGCATCTGTTTGAACTGATCGGCGAGATCGTCCATGTCGAACTCGCCCTTGGCCATTTTCTTGGCGGCTTTTTTCGCCTTGGCCTCGTCCATTTCGGCGGAGGCTTTTTCGACCAGCGAAACGATATCGCCCATGCCGAGAATGCGCCCGGCCATGCGCGACGGCTCGAACGTATCGAGCGCATCGAGTTTTTCGCCGATGCCGACAAATTTAATCGGCGCGCCGGTGACCGCACGCATGGAGAGCGCCGCGCCGCCGCGCGCATCGCCGTCGATCCGCGTCATGACAATGCCGGAAACGGGCACGCGTTGTTTGAATTTTTCCGCTGTCGAAACGGCGTCCTGACCGGTGAGCGAATCGACGACGAGCAACGTTTCGGTCGGCTTCGACGCGCCATGAATATCAGCGATCTCCGCCATCAATTGTTCGTCGATGGACAACCGGCCCGCCGTGTCGAGCATCACCACATCAAAGCCGCCGAGACGGCCGGCTTCCATGGCGCGCTTGGCGATATCGCGCGGGGATTGACCGGCGATGATGGGGAGGGTTTTGACTTCTGCCTGCTCGCCCAAAATCGCGAGTTGCTCCTGCGCCGCCGGGCGGCGCGTATCGAGCGAGGCCATCAGGACTTTTTTCTTGTCGCGCTTCTGTAAACGCATGGCGATTTTCGCCGTCGAGGTGGTTTTGCCCGAGCCCTGCAGGCCGACCATCATGATCGCCACCGGGGGAACAGCCGCAAAGGAAAGCGCTGCGTCCGCTTCGGCGCCGCCAAGCATGTCGATCAGCGCGTCATGGACGATCTTGATGACCTGCTGGCCCGGCGTCACCGAGCGCAAGACTTCGGCGCCGACGGCGCGCTCTTTCACTTTGGCGATGAAGTCCTTGGCCACGGGGAGCGCGACGTCTGCCTCGAGCAGCGCAACACGCACTTCCCGCAAGGCTTCGTTGACGTCTTTTTCCTCAAGGGCTCCTTTTCCGCGCAGCCCCTCGAAAATACTGCCTAGACGGTCGCTAAGTGATTCAAACATCAATGGACCTCGTCTTCGATCAGAAACATCAGCGCGCGGTCGGTGAGCGCGCGCGGGCGATGGCGGTCGGCGGCGCCATGGGGGATGACCAGCGCATCGCCTGCGGAAAATCGCAGCGTTTTGTCGTCAAACGCGATCTCAAGCTCGCCTTCGACGATCATCCCGACATGGCCGGTCTCACACCAATGCGAATGACGGCTCACCGGGGTCATCTCGACCAGCCGAAAAACCTTGCCGTCGCGCGCGATACGCTTCAGCCGGGCCGTGCCCTCAAGGCAAGGCTCCCAATCCTGATCCGCAAAGGCGACGCGATAATCCAAATCCAAATCCTCGTCCAAACGCGCTTAGCCGCCATGGGGGCGTTACCCCGATGGCGGTACATCCCCGGCCCCGTCCCATCTCAAGGTCCTTATCAGGAAATATGGGGGGCGTGCCGGCAGACGCGGGAATTCTCAGTTTTCCCAGAAGTGGCGGGGATATAGGCGATCAGAGAAAGGAAGGCAAGGCGGGAGCTCTAACCCCCGAACCACTTCCGCCATTTGCCGATATTGCGGTCGAAGACGCCGATCAGCCCGCCCTCAGCGTGATTGTCGAGGAACTTGCCAATGGCCAGCAGCCACATGGTGGCGAGGATGAACCAGAAAGTCACGTTCGACGCAGCGAGTGAAAAGTAGCGGTTCGCCGTCAGCGTTTCCGGATAGAAAAAACGGCCCAACAGGTGCCAGAAATTGATCACCAGATAGATCGCGTAATAGATGAAAAACGTCCGGTGGATGAAGCGCCCGTTGAGGCTTTTCGTGTGCCAGAACTGCCAGAAGAGCGCGAGCACGAGGATGCTGACCGGCGCAATCAGATCAACGGCGTGGTTGCCGAGCCAATAGTAGAACAGATTGCTCAAGCCCCAATCCGCCGCGACGACGGTTGAGGCGAGCTTTAGGTTTTTGGAACCGGAAAGAAAGCATAGGACAACCCCGGCAAGCAGGATTGCCCCATAGCGTGTTAGAACGGTCCATTCATCAGGAGAGATGCTACGACCTCCGACGGGGGCTCTTTAGGCGTGCCGCCGCTCGCTTGGAATATGATGAACGCCCCCTTCTGGGCGAGCATTTCAATGACATTGTGGCCTGTGGTGACGGCCTCGGCAAGATTGCCGAGCCAGACATTGCCATCACTCGGCGACAGGGCCGCACGCTCCACCGCATTCGCGTATTGCAAAGGTGTTGCATCGCCGAGCTTGTCGGCGACGCTCGCCGCTGCTGCGGTCACTGCGGCCAAGCCTGCAATCACCGGCGCTTTGTCGAGCGACTTGCCTTCGGCTTTATCCTTTGCCGCCGCAATCAGCGACTTTTCAAACTTCAAAAGCGCAATTTGTTCCTTGCGCAAATCCTTATTCGGCATCGTGCCCTCCATGCTCGCGGTAAACCGCTTCAAACATGAGAGAACGCGTAATCCATTAAGGTTATATTAATCCGCACGCGGATGAAGGCGTTAACACATATTAACGATGATCGGCGCGCCTGCGGGGGACGCATTCAATTCGAGGTCGAAACGATTGAGCCGAAAATTCCCCCATCCCCGCGCAATTCAGGACGCAAGCGGCCGCGACAAAGCACTTCAAATTCTCGTGAGAGTAGGTTAATCTCCGCCCCGATGGGGATTTCTGAAAAGCGCGGGGACTGACGGTGGGCGACGACGAACGCAAGCGCGCTGAAACATTATATCGAAGGCTATTGGGCGTGTTTCCAAAACCGTCCTCCGGAGAGAGTAATGTGGTCAGCTTTCCCAAACGCGGGCAGGCGCCGCAACCGCCGAATACGCTTCAAGCAGCGACACTGCGCCCGGAGCAAGATGCTCGAGCATCAGCTCAAGATCGGCGGGCAGATCGGGCGCGCGGGATTGAAGGATTGTTAAGACGGTTAATTGAAGACCTTTCGAAAGACGATTAGACGCAACTTTGACGCCTTCATCATTCACCCTCTCTGCCAAACCTTCTTCAACAAACGAAACCAAACTCCGCACCGCATCGGCAAGCTCGTCTTCATCGAGACTATTGGCGGTTTTCAATCCGCCGAGCCTCGCGACCAGCGATAAAATTACATAGCGCGCGGCAACCGGACACAATACACTTTGCGGCGGCGGCGGTTGGTGCCGTGATTGTTTCGTCAATTCAGCGATATTTACATTAGTGTTCGTCACTGCCTCAGCCGGAATATCAAGCGCATGCGCTACGGCGTCGATCCAAAGCTCCGTCAACGGACGGTCTCCGCTTTCGAGCCGCCGCACATATTCCGGATAAATGCCGATCAGTTTCGCGAAGTCTCGCGTGTCCAGTAGAAATGCGACGCGCAAAGAGTTGATGTTGTTCGCCATATGTCTGCCCCTGCTCCGAGGCGCCTCAAATCACCGATTTCGACCGGAAGACATCTTCGTCAAGCTCTCCTTCCCATTTACCGACCGTAACGGCCACGGCCGCATCGCCGGTCACGTTGACGACGGTGCGCATCATGTCGAGCAGCCGGTCGAAGGGGAAAATGAAGCCCACCACCAGCGCTGTATGTTCCGGCGAAACGTCAAAAACCTGGAGCACGGTGGCCAACAAAAACAAGGACGCAGACGGAATGCCCGCCGCACCGATGGAAACAAGCGCCGCCGTCACTGCGATCATGCCGTAGTGATAAGGTTCAAGCGGATAGCCGAACGCCTGCGCCGTAAAGAGCGCGACAATGCCCAAATACAGCGCCGTGCCGTCCATATTAATCGTGGCGCCGAGCGGTAGAACGGAGCCGGCGACGGATTTCGACACGCCCAGATTCTTGCGCACGTTGGAGATCGTAACTGGGAGCGTCGCAGAGCTGGACGAAGTCGAATAGGCGACCATTTGCGCATCGAGAACGCCGCGAAAAAAGTTGATGAGCGGCAACTTCAAAACAAACTTGATGATGCCGCCATAGACAATCGCCATGTGCAGGAAGCAGCCGACATAGACCGCCAAAGCCAACCAGAAAACCGCTGTGAAGGTTTCGACGCCACGCGTGCCGGCGACCCAGGCGATGAGCGCAAAAACGCCAAAGGGCGCCAGTTCCATGATGATGGTGGTGACGCCGAGAACCTTGTCGGACGCATAGGTGAAAAACCGCGCCACCGCCTCGCCGGCGCCGCCTAAAAACAAACTGACAATCCCGAAAACCAGCGAGGCGAAAATAACCACCAGAATATCACCCGACGCTGCCCCTACACCGAGCGCAAAAAGCGCCACAAACAAGATCGCCGCCTTTGGTTTTTTCTCGCCCTCTGTCGTTGAGCGCATGGCGATGATGATGGCGAGGACAACCAGCACGCCAGTGAGGGCTAGCGTCATCACATCGCCTGACAAGAACTGCTCAAACGGATTTTTAGTGACCATGCCAGCGATCCGGTCCCACAGGCCGGCTGTTTCCGTTGCGACTTCGCGCGGCTCGGCGCCCCCCAGATCAACACCCGCGCCAGGACGAAATAGTGTGCCCATGGTGAGGCCAATGATGTTGGCGAAGAATGTCGTCGCGAGATAAAGCACGATGGTCTTGAGCCCGATGGTGCCGAGCTTCGCCGGATCGCCCAGCGCCAGCACGCCAGCGATCAGCGTCATAAAGATAAGCGGAATGATCACAAGACGAATGAGGGCGATGAAGATGTCGCCGACAATCTTGATTTCAGTCAGCAGCGCACCCCCGCGCTCCATTCCCATGGTCTGGGTGACCGCCAATCCGAAGACCACGCCAAGTGCAAGTCCAAGGAAAACGCGTTTCCAAAGCTTTATCCCAAACCACCAAGCCATGAGCGCATCCCTTTCCCGCCGCATCCAGTGCCGGCGAGAATAGAGCGCGCCGCGACGCTATGACAGCCCCATGGCCTTGATTGCACGATCATAAAGCTGCCGGAACGGCTCAACGCAGTCGGGGCAGCACGATCCGACAGCGATCAGCGCCGTATCTGCGCTCTCCAGCCTGACGCCGCGCGGGCGCATATCGCCGGACATGTCGCTCCAGTCCGGCTGAGCATCCACCATCAGAACAAGCGTCACACGCGCACCACCGTCGAGGCCAATGTCGAGCCCGAAGACGCCCTCGCGCCCGAACAGACCGCGCGCTGTGGCGACGCGCCGGTCATCGAACAGCACCTCGTCGATAAAAGCGCCCCGCCGCCAGCGCAGCAGATGCATTTCACCGTCTATCGCCAGCTTGATGTCCACCCGCCGCCATGAGCGCAGCAACAGGCTGGCATTCAACTCACTCACCTGCTTCTCCCATCAGCATTTTCGCAAAATAAGCATACTCCAACGCCGTCCGGTAGGCGAGCTGGTCCTGATTGGCTGTGCCGCCATGACCGCCCTCAATATTTTCGTAGTAGAAAAAGTCATAGCCAAGATCGGCCATTTTCGCCGCCGCCTTGCGCGCATGTCCGGGATGTACGCGATCATCCTTGGTCGACGTATAAAACAGCACTTTCGGATAAGGCTTGCCGGCGGCGAGATGCTGGTAAGGCGAGTATTCGGAAATATACGCCCATTCTTCCGGCACATCAGGATTGCCGTACTCGCCCATCCATGAGGCGCCAGCGAGCAGTTTGTTGTAGCGCTTCATATCAAACAGCGGCGCGCCAATATCGATGGCTGCATAAAGATCAGGCCGCTGGGTCAGCATCGCGCCCATAAGCAACCCGCCATTCGATCGCCCGATAGCGCCGAGCTTGTCAGCGCTGGTGACGCCGGTCGCAATCAGATCCTCTGAAATCGCAATGAAATCATCAAAGGCGCGCTGACGGTTTTCTTTCAGCGCCGCCTGATGCCAGGCGGGGCCGTACTCAGCGCCACCGCGAATATTGGAAAGCACTAAAACGCCGCCGCGCTTCACCCACATTAGCCCAGCAAGAGCGCCATGCTGCGGTCGCGACGGATCGCTGTAATAGACCGGCAACGTCGGCGACAGGAACCCCCCGTAAGCATACTGCACGGTTGGCGCGTCGCCCTGCTTCAGCACGGAATCGAGGCCCATGATGTAGTAGGGAATTTTTATTCCGTCTGCGGATGTTGCAAAACGCTGCTCCACCACCACGCCGGTTGCATCATAAAACGGCGCCGTTTGCGCAACTTTTTCAACCGTATCCGCAACGCCGTCGGCGCCGGCCGTCACATAGTAAAGCGAGTCCGGGATCGTGAGGCTTTCAAAGGAAATGATCGCATCATCGGTTCCGCCGCCCGCCGACACGATCGTCACAACGCCATTTTCAGGGAGCGCAATTGCCTCGCGGTTCCACTTGCCTTTTTTGTCTCGTGTCAGACGCGCAGCTGCGCCAGACACATCATCCAGATAACGAACGACCAGACCGGACTTGCCAACGGACGCATCGGTGATCGATTGCGACGGGCTCGCCGCCATGACCAGTTCTGCGCGCTTTTTCGCCAAATCATAGGCGACGACGGAACCCAACGGGTATGTCTTGCCGCGATATTTCCAGCTTTCGCGCAGCCGGAAAATCGCGCGGCCATCCAGCACGCCTTCGAGATTGGCGTTCAGGGGAACCGGCAGCAGCGCCAGCTCGCCATCATTTTTGGCGTAATAATACTCATATTCAAAAAACGAAACGGCGCGCACGACGAAGACATGCGCATCGCCGCCATCATGATAAACGGTCGGGTCCGTCGAGACGTCCGTCACTTCGCCTTCAAACAAAATCGGCGCGGTTTGCATCGCGGAGCGGCGGCCAAGTTTTTGCACGCGGCGCGGATAACCTGAATCTGTTAGAGACCCTTCGCCTGTGTCCGTGCCGATCAGCAGCGTATTCGCATCAAGCCAGGCGAGGCGCGATTTCGCTTCCGGCAATGCAAAACCCGCCTGGACGAATTCTTTTGTCTCTGT
>BQJG01000095.1 GCA_021604585.1 Hyphococcus sp. | reverse complement strand
TTTCAGGCGCTTCATAATCGCTGTCGATGCCGGTGAAGTTCTTGATTTCGCCGCGGCGCGCGCGTGCGTAGAGCCCTTTGACGTCGCGCTGTTCGCAAACTTCCAGCGGCGTTGAAATGAACACTTCGATAAACTCGTCATCGTCAAGCAATTCGCGCGCCATGCGCCGTTCGCTCTGGAACGGGGAAATGAATGAGACGAGCACGATCATGCCCGCATCGACCATCAGCCGCGCGGTTTCGCCGACGCGGCGGATATTTTCAACACGGTCGGCATCGGTAAAACCAAGGTCCTTGTTGAGACCGTGACGGACATTGTCGCCGTCAAGCGTATAGGTGTGGCGGCCCATATCATGCAGACGTTTTTCAACCAGGTTGGCGACCGTCGATTTGCCGGAACCGGAAAGCCCGGTGAACCACAACACGCATGGACGCTGATGCTTGGCGCTTGCGCGGGCGGTCTTGTTCACATCGAGATCCTGCCAGTGGACGTTTTTGGCGCGGCGCAGGGAAAAGTCGATCAGCCCGGCGCCAATAGTCGAATTGGTGCGGCGGTCGATCAAAACAAAAGAACCCGTACGGCGATTATCCTTGTAGGAATCGAAGGCGACCGGATGCGCTGCATTGAAGTTACAAAAGCCGACTTCGTTCAACTCCAGAGTCTTGCCTGACATGTGCTCGAGCGTGTTGACATTGACCTTGTGTTTTAATTCTGTGACCGTCACTGGGATCATCCGGTTCGCGGTTTTCATGATATATTGGCGGCCCGGATAGAGTTCTTCTTCGGCCATCCACAAGAGATGCGCTGCGAACTGGTCGGTCTGTTCGGCGGGCGCTTTGCCGGCGCAGATAATGTCACCGCGCGAAATGTCGATTTCATCTTCGAGCGTCACCGTTACCGCCATGTCGGGACCGGCCTGATCGAGGTCGCCGTCCAGTGTTATGATTGACTTGACCCGGCTGCGTTTTGCAGAGGGAAGCACAACGATTTCGTCACCGGGCTTAACAACGCCGCTGGCGATGGTTCCCGAGAATCCGCGGAAATCGAGATTGGGCCGGTTCACCCATTGAACGGGCAGGCGGAACGGCTTTTCCGCCAGCGCGCCGCGCACCTTCACGCTCTCAAGGAACGGCAACAGGGCGCAGCCCTTGTACCAGGGTGTCTCCTTGCCTTTGGTGATGATGTTGACGCCATCAAGGGCGGACATGGGAATGCAGGTAATCGACTCAAAACCAAGATCTTTGGCGAAGGCGCGATAGTCGGCTTCGATAGCGTTGAAATTGTTCTGCGAATAGCCGACAAGGTCCATCTTGTTGATGGCGACGACCACATGCCGAATGCCGAGTAGCGACACAATATAGGAATGGCGCCGCGTCTGGGTCAGGATGCCCTTGCGCGCATCGACCAGAATGACGGCGAGATCGGCGGTCGAGGCGCCGGTCGCCATATTGCGGGTGTATTGTTCGTGGCCCGGCGTGTCGGCGACGATGAATTTGCGCTTTTCTGTTGAGAAGTAACGATAGGCGACGTCTATGGTGATGCCTTGTTCGCGTTCTGCTGCGAGACCGTCGACCAGCAGCGCGAAGTCTATTTTCTCGCCCTGTGTGCCGTGTTTCTTTGTGTCGCTTTCCAGCGCCGATAGCTGATCATCATATAGCAATTTTGAATCATAGAGCAGTCGGCCGATCAAGGTCGACTTACCGTCATCGACGCTGCCGCAAGTGATGAAGCGCAGCATGGATTTTTTCTCATGCGCGGCGAGATAGGCGACGACGTCGTCATTAATGAGCTGGCTTTCGGTTTCGAGGGCAGCGGACATTTAAAAATACCCCTCTTGCTTTTTCTTCTCCATTGAGGCCGCCTGATCGTGATCGATCACTCGGCCCTGACGCTCCGATGTGCGCGCGATGAGCATTTCCTGAATGATTTCGGGAAGAGTGGTCGCGTTGGAGCGCACCGCACCGGTGAGCGGATAGCAGCCGAGCGTTCGGAACCGCACCATCTCTTCTTTCACGATCAGTCCATCCAGCGGCATGCGGTCATCGTCGACCATAATCAGCGCGCCGTCGCGTTCGACAACCGGGCGTTTTGCCGAGAAATACAGCGGCACAATTGGGATGTTCTCGCGATAGATATATTGCCAGATGTCGAGTTCGGTCCAGTTGGAAATCGGGAAGACGCGGATCGATTCGCCCTTGGCGATGCGCGTGTTGTAAATGTTCCAGAGTTCCGGGCGCTGGTTTTTCGGATCCCAGCGATGCTCGCGCGAGCGGAATGAAAAGATGCGTTCCTTGGCGCGGGATTTTTCTTCGTCGCGCCGCGCGCCGCCAAACGCTGCATCGAACTTGTATTTGTCGAGCGCCTGTTTCAGCGCCTGCGTCTTCATGATGTCGGTATGGACCTGGCTTCCATGAGTGAAAGGGCCAACGCCCTGTTCAACACCTTCCTGATTGATATGCACGATAAGATCGAGCCCGAGCCGCGCGACTGTGTCGTCGCGGAATTTGATCATCTCGCGGAACTTCCAGGTGGTGTCCACATGCATGACCGGGAAGGGCGGCTTGGAAGGATAAAACGCTTTCATCGCCAGATGCAGCATCACCGCGGAGTCTTTGCCGACGGAATAGAGCATCACGGGGTTTTCCGCCTCGGCGGCGACTTCGCGCATGATGTGAATCGACTCCGCTTCAAGCCGGTCGAGATGTGTCATAGTTGACAGAGATATCAGCGGCGCATCCTGAGTTGCGCGGCTTGCGGCGGGTGCGGACGGTTTCGCCGGGGCGCCTTCGAGTTCGGCGAGGCGCATCCGGGCGGTCTCCAATGTCTTGATCGTGCATTGTCCGCCAGCTTCCAGCCGCGCAATGGCCTTGCCGTCATTGAACAGCTTCCGGCTGACCGTCGAAACGGAAAGGCCGCTATTTTCTGCTGCGGACTTTGCCCGGGAAATAAGGGTTCGAATTTCTGACATTGGGCATTATCCCACGATTATCTGACCTTTCCCACGATATGGGTTATAAACAGGCCTGTTGGCAAGCATAAATTTTCTAAACCTGGTTGTGTAATGGGCATAATACCACGAATGTGAGACTTGTATTCACAAATATATATCTTATATTTCTGTCATGACAGAAATTACCGAAACTAAGATTGAGCTCACGCCGGCCATTCGCCGCTTCATCCTGCATTGGGGCGATATGGGCGGGCAGTGGGGCGTCAATCGCTCTGTCGCGCAAATCCATGCGCTGCTGCTGGTTAGCGACCAACCGTTGAATGCAGAGGAGATCGCTGCAGCGCTCGGCATCGCGCGCTCCAATGTCTCCAACTCCGTGAAAGAACTGTTGAGCTGGGACTTGATCCGGCGCGCGCCCATACATGGCGACCGGCGCGATTATTATGAAGCCGAAAGCGATATGTGGGAGATGATTTCCCGCATCGTCGCCATGCGCAAGGCGCGTGAGCTCGACCCGGCGGCGAAGGTGCTGGACGCGTGTCTTGCCGACGCCAAAGCGGACCCGGCGGCGAGCGGCGCGGCGGTCCAGCGCCTCAGCGATCTGCAAGACCTGATCGGACTACTCAATGGCTGGTACGACCAGATGAACAAATTGCCGAAATCGACGCTGTTGCCATTGCTCCGTATGGGAACGAAGGCGGTCGATGTGATTACGCCGTTTGTGACAAAAGGAAAGGCCGGAGGCTAAAGCATTTTCAAGCGAAGTGGATACCGGTTCGCGTGAAGAAAATGCACAAAAATTGACGACGCATTAAGGCGCCGTCAAAATCCGGCGAAGCCCGAGGAGGCTGATATGGCTTATGCGGATGTACTTGAACTACGCCGATTTGGACGCAGGGAAGATGTAAAGCGTATTGCGCCTTCAACCGATCCCAAGTCCGGCGCCGCGCAATTACTGGCTTATCTCGCCGCTGCGCCGCTTATAGCTGCGTCTTTGGTGATTGTTGCGGGCGAGGCGCGCGCCGCCGAAATCTCTGCCCATGCCATGACGCTTTACGGCGCGGCCCTGATCGTGTTTTTCGGCGGCGTGCGCTGGGGCGTTGCAGTGATGAAGGAGGGCGGGCCGACCATGCGCGCCTTACTCGGCGCCGGATTGCCGCTCATCGCGGCCATGCCGTTATTCGTCCCAATGGTCGAGCCAATGTGGAAGTTCCCTGCCATCATGGCCGTCATCGCATTGCTGCTGGTCGATGATATGAACGCGACCCGCCGTGGCTCTGGCGCGCCTCATTGGTATCTCGCGGTGCGTCTGCCCCTGACGGTGCTGATCGAACTGGCGTTCGTGATTGCGATTGTAGGGATGGGGTGATGCGCAGGCTCGTAAACCTCTACAGCTATCGCACCGACCCAAACGTGCCATCATTTAACGACTCGCACCCGCTGCTGATCTTCGATGGCGAGTGTGTTTTGTGTTCGTCCGGCGTGCAGTGGATGATCGAGCGCGATCCGCAAGGCGACACGAAATTTGCGGCGATACAGGAACCGGTTCCGCGCGGGCTCTATGTTCACTATGGGCTTGATCCCAAAGAATTCGACAGCTTTATGGTGCTAGCCGATGGGCAACCCTATCTGCGCTGGCGCGGGGTCTGCGCGGCGGGGCGTTTGTTGCCTGCGCCGTGGAAATGGCTGGGCGCGGCCGGCAGGCTCATTCCGGATTTTATCGGCGATGCGATCTATGATTTCATCCAGCGCAACCGCATCGGCTGGTTCGGCAAACGGGACGCTTGCATGATGCCAGATGATTTGATGCGGAGCCGGTTTTTGACGCCAGCGCAATAATATGGCGCAGGCGCAGCAATCGGGCTAAGCCCGCTTTATGGAAATCGAACTCTGGAAAGTGGTCTTGCTATTCGTCGCAGGCGTTGCGTCTGGTTGGATCAATGTGCTCGCGGGCGGCGGGTCTATCCTCGCCGTGCCGGTCATGGTGTTCCTCGGCATGCCGGGCCCCATCGCCAACGGCACCAACCGCATCGGCATCATTGCGCAAAACGCCGCCGCAGTCGCCGGGTTTTTTCGGAATGGGTTTTCAGATTTCAAGCTGAGCGCATCGCTTGCCGCCTGCGCAGCCGTCGGCGCGTTTTTCGGCGCGAATGTCGGCGTCAAACTTGACGGAGTCTGGTTTGAGCGGACGCTGGCGCTGATCATGATCGGCGTGCTGATTATTATGATGACCGGCCTCGGACAAAAGCCAGTTCCCGCTGGCGGAAAAGCAAAAAATCTGGTGTTGGGGCATATCCTGTTCATCGGTGCAGGATTTTACGGCGGGTTTATTCAGATCGGCGTCGGATTGTTGCAGCTCCCCATCCTCAACCGCGTCATGGGGCTCGATCTGGTCCGCTCGAACATGCACAAGGTGTTTGTGGCGCTTGTGTTCTCCATCGTTTCGCTCGGTGTTTTTGCGTCTCAAGTGAAAATCGAATGGGCGCTGGGTTTCGCGCTCGCCGCCGGTTACGGCGTTGGCGGCTGGCTCGGCGCCAGTTCAGCGGTGGCGAAAGGTGAGGCATTGATCAAGAAGGTGTTTTATCTCGCCCTCATCGCCATGGCCGTTAAACTTCTCTTCTTCTGATGCGGCGATGTTGGTGAGGCATGAACAGACAGATTGAGCGCAAGGTGGTTGAGTGAACAATGAGTGGGAGTAGGCAGGCCGCCGGCGCACCGGTTTATTTTCCGGCATTTGACTGGATGCGTTTAGTGCTGGCGATGACCGTCGCACTCGCTCATGACGGTGTGCCGATGGACCACAATGCGTCGAATTTTGCGGTCCAGGTTTTCTTCGCCCTCAGCGGCTGGCTTATTGGCGGCATCCTATTCGACGGCGCCCGAAAAAGCCTGCCACGGTTTTATTTTAATCGGGCGACGCGAATCTGGGCGCCGTATTATTTTTCAGTCGCCCTTATTTTCGCCGTCAGCCTCATAAAAGAGCCGCTTGATGCCCACTGGATCGAATATCTATTTTACGATTTTACCTACACGCATAACTGGTTCGTCTCGCCGCGCATACTAGAGATCAAGAGTGACCTTCCTTTAGAGGGAACAACCAATCATTTCTGGAGTTTGAGTGTTGAAGAACAGTTCTATCTGTTCGCTCCGCTGTTGATTCTCTTTTTGAAATGGGGCCGGTCACCAGTTTTATGGGCCGTGGTCGCAATTTTGGCGATCGGGTTTCAGACTTTCTACGGCGCCATCGCGCTTGGCGTATTTGCAGTATCCCTCAACCGGAAAATTGGGGATTGGCATGTAAAAAGAGGGTCGACAATATTGCTTGTGGTCGCTTTGTCGCTCTGCGTGATTATCTATGCGGCGGCGGGGCAACTCTATAATTTTGTATCGCCGTTCGCCGCCGTGTTGATCGTTTTGTTGTTGGCGCGGGCCGGCCCGAAATTGAAACTTGCGGCATTTGTTGGCGGCATTTCCTATCCACTCTATCTCAATCACTGGCTTGGGATTTTTATCTCCCACGAAATCGCCCAAACGCTGCCCTTCGTCAGCCGCTACACTGCGGTGTTCATCGGAGCGCTGGTGAACATCGCCATCGCCTCAGTCTTATTCATTGCCATTGACGAACAAGTACGCAAACGCAGGAACCAATGGTTTACAAAAGTACGGGGCCGGGCGGCGGCGATGATTGCCTATGGATTAGTCACCCTTGGCGCCGTCGGCGGCATTCTCATATCGGTCGCTCGTCTGTAAGTCCGCATAGAAAACCCGCGCCGTTTGTCCGGCGCGGGCTTTTAAATCATTGAACGGATTAAATGCTTACTTCGCCGGTTTCAGATCGGTGTTATCAACCCAGCCGACATTGCCGTTTTCATCTTCGACTTCCCAGAACATGTCTTCCTTGCCGCCGGTCGGATAGACGATCATGTTCTTGTCGAGTTCACGCAAAACGCTGCTTGAGGTTGACGGGGAGCGATACATGATGACGCCGTTTTTGCGCGCGACAAATGTTTCGCGCGGCGCAGCCTCTGCGGCGTCCGCGAGATCGCCGCCGAGCTGGCCGACGATCTGGCGATAGCCGTCCATGAAGGCATAAGTGACGACTTTGCCGACATCGGTGTCTTCATAACCGCCCCCGACCGCGCCGCCAAAGCCGTAAAACCCGCCGCCGCCGAAAGAGAGATCCTGCTTCGAGGCCGTGCCTTCCGCGAAAGCGACGCCTTCGGTGGTGCGCGTGTTCATGACTTCAAGCACGGTCTGGGCTTCGATGCGTTTGGTGCGGACGCCGCCAACAATGCCGCCGAGGCGGCCGCCAATGGCGCGTCCGGCGATTCCTGCAACCGCGCCGCTGCCGCCTGCGTTCTGATCGGTGGTGACGATGTCGGCGATCAGAATATAGTCCGCCGCTTTGATCTGGCCGCCGCCGACATTGGAGCCGCGCTGCAGATCGCCGTCCATGCTCAGGTTCTGTTCTCGCCGGGTTGCATCAAGGCCTGCACCGCGATTGACCAGCGTAAAACAGCCGGAGCGCTGGACGAAAACTTTCAGCAGCTTTTCCGGCTCGCCGAGCTGATAGTAACGCCAGCCGCGATATTCCGTGCCGTTCTCAATGGCGATGGAGCCGAGCGGCTTCACGCAAGTTGGCATTTCGAGGTTTTTGGTTGAGCCCTTATTATAGTCGACGCGCTTTTGTGCGAGCGCGGCGCCGCCTGTGGTCAGGCCGATGGCCGCAAGTGCGGTCACAAAATGGGTGATCGGTCGTGTCATGGAAGCTCCCCCTCCAGTTATGGTTAATTTCGTCCGCGACCCTGCCAAGCGCCGTGGTTTTGCGCAAGACGTGAGTCAGGTATAGGCGTAGTTTGTTGATTATATTGATGAAGTTTTCCAGAGGCGTTATGCCGCCGATTCCCTAACGGCCTAGCCTTTGACAGCTTGTCGCAGGCGGAGCAGAGAGGGGCCGAGCATTTCATCGCGCCGCAACAAGCGCCCCCCGGTCACAGAAGACGAGGTCTTTCCATGCAGATCCATGACGTTCGCGCCCACCGTTCCAAAGACAATCTAAAGCGCGAAGATCAGCTCGCCTGGAAGATCGCCGCTGTCGCGTCTGACAAGGTCAACGTCGACGCAGAGGCGACCGATATGATCATCAACCGCATCATCGACAATGCGTCGGTCGCGATCGCGTCGCTCAATCGCGGCCCAATCAAGTCGGCACGGGCCATGGCGAACGCGCATATGCGGTCCGGCGGCGCGACGCTGTTCGGTTTGCCCGCCGGCCATACAGTCTGCGCCGAATGGGCGGCCTGGGCGAACGGCACGGCGGTGCGCGAGCTTGATTTTCACGACACGTTTCTGGCCGCCGA
>BQJG01000094.1 GCA_021604585.1 Hyphococcus sp. | reverse complement strand
TTGCGCCAGGAACATGCCTTTATAGACAACGTCCTGTGATGACAGCGAACAAACATAAAGCTCATGCAGCCCTTGCAGGCGCGCTCTTTTTTCGACGCGGCGGCGAACAACATAGAGAATGCGGTCGAGTTCTTCCTGACTTCGTCCCTTCGGATCGCAAAAAAGAATCTGCTCGATGTCGGGGCGGGTCAAATTAGCCTTGGTTCCGAGCACGCGCGCCTGAACCGGCACCTGCCGCCAACCGTAAATATAAAACCCGCGATGCAGAATTTCGGATTCAACGATCGCCCGCGCTGCGTCCTGAGCCCCAAGGTTGGTGCGGGGCAGAAACAACATGCCGACGCAGATATCCTGTTCGCCTGCTTTGTGACCCGTGCGTTCCACAAAGGCGCGGAACAACTCTTGCGGCACATTCAACCGGATGCCCGCCCCGTCGCCGGTCTTTCCATCAGCGTCCACGGCGCCCCGATGCCAAACGGCCTTTAACGCCGCGAGCGCCATCTCAACAATTTCCCGCCGCGGTTTCGCGTCCAGAGCCGCCACAAGACCAACGCCGCAAGCGTCACGCTCAGATGACGGATCATAGGCGCCCGCTGCTGTCAGCAGTTCACGGCGGCGCAGATAAGTCGATACGCAGTCAGTCATCTCATTCTACTTTGTTATTCGGCCGCGACGGGTGTTGTCGCCGTCGCCTTTAGTTGTTTCGTGATGGCGCTTGCGGCTTTGCGGCCGTCGACGATCGCCCAAACCACCAATGATGCCCCGCGAACAATATCGCCCGCCGCATAGACGCCAGCAATGTTGGTTTCCAAGGTCGAAGGATTGACCCGCAATGTGCCGTAAGCCGTGGTCTTCAATTCCGGCGCACCGAACATTGCGGGCATATCTTCCGGCTCAAAGCCAAGCGCCTTGATCACCAGATCAGCCTCAAGATCAACTTCAGCGCCATCGATTTCCACCGGCGCGCGCCGCCCCGAAGCGTCTGGCGCGCCAAGCTCCATGCGGGCGACGCGAATGCCGTTAGCGCAGGCGGCGTCGCCGCGTACCGCTTTCGGAGCGGCGAGCCATTCAAAAATGACGCCCTCCTCCTCAGCGTTGGCGGTCTCGCGCGCTGAACCCGGCATATTCTTGCGGTCGCGTCGATACAGGCATGTGACGGACTTTGCGCCCTGACGCACAGCAGTCCTGACGCAGTCCATCGCCGTGTCGCCGCCGCCAATCACGACGACAGATTTTCCCTCCGCATTGAGCGCGCCACTTTCAAAGGCTTCAACTTCATCACCAAGTCCGGTGCGATTGGACGCGGTCAAATAGTCCAGCGCCGCAATGACGCCGGCATTGCCGGAGCCCGGACAGACAAGGTCGCGCGCTTTGTAGACGCCCGTCGCTATCAACACCGCGCTGTGTTCCGCCCTGAGTTGAGCTAGCGTTGCGTCTCGACCCACATCAAAGTTGCGAACAAACTGAACGCCGCTTTTTTCGAGATGCGTGGTACGCCGCGCGACAACATCCTTTTCCAGCTTGAAATTTGGAATGCCATAGACGAGAAGCCCGCCAGTGCGATCGTAGCGATCATAGACCTTCACTTGAAAGCCTTCACGGCGCAGCTCTTCCGCCGCCGCGAGACCCGATGGACCGGCGCCAATGATCCCAACCGAGTGCGGCCGTTCCCGCGAAGGCTTGACTGGTTTTATCCAGCCTTTGTCCCAGGCGGTTTCGGTGATGTACTGCTCCACCGCGCCAATGGTCACCGTTCCATGTCCGGATTGTTCTATGACACACGAGCCTTCGCAGAGCCGATCCTGCGGGCAGATGCGTCCGCAAATTTCCGGCATGTTGTTGGTCGCTGAGGAAACTTCATAGGCTTCTTCGAGACGCCCTTCTGCAACAAGCTTCAGCCAATCGGGAATATCATTGCCGAGCGGACAATGGTTTTGACAGAACGGCACGCCGCACTGGCTGCATCGCGACGCCTGCGCCTCAGCATGCTCGACCGCAAAGCGCGCATAGATTTCATCGAAATCCCGCCGCCGCTCGCCGGGACTTCGTTTGAGCGGGGTCTCGCGATCACGCGAGACGAATTTCAACATGCGCTCAGTAATGAGTGCCTCCTAATGTCGAAACCAACCTTCGGGAAGTCCCTGCAAGGCTTGGGGCTGACAGCCAGAATGTCAAGAGCCGTCATACTCGTCACGACGGCTCCCAACACAGATTTTTTAAGCGATTTTCTCGCCATGAAGGCCAATATCAAGACCTTCTCGTTCAATCTCTTCACTGACGCGCAAGCCGATCGTTAAGTCGAGGACCTTCAAGATAATGAAACTCGCAACGCCAGACCAGGCGATGGTCGCGACCGTGCCTACAAACTGAGTCCAAACTTGTCCGGCATTTCCTTCAAGTAGCCCGCCATCACCGCCATATATGGCGGAGCTGGCGAACACGCCGGTGAGAATCGCGCCGACGAAACCGCCTACGCCATGCACGCCAAACGCATCGAGTGAATCATCATAACCAAATTTTGTCTTCAGCCACACAGCCGCAAACATACAAACCAGACCAGCAGCGGCGCCAATGAACAGCGCACCCATAGGGTCGACATAACCCGACGCAGGCGTAATCGCGACGAGCCCGGCTACGGCGCCGGAAATAATCCCGAGGATGCTCGGTTTACCGCGCAAGGTCCATTCGGCGAACATCCATGCGAGTGCGGCGGCCGCAGTTGCGATTTGAGTCACCGCCATCGCCATGCCCGCGGCGCCATTGGCCGCGACAGCGGATCCCGCGTTAAAGCCGAACCAGCCAACCCACAGCATCGAAGCGCCGATCAATGACAAAACCAGATTATGGGGCGCCATATTTTCCGCGCCGTAGCCGGTGCGTTTTCCTAAAACGAGAGCGCAGACGATTCCAGCGACGCCAGCATTGATGTGAACCACAGTGCCTCCGGCGAAATCCAATACGCCCATCGTGCTCAGAAATCCGCCGCCCCAGACCCAATGAGTGATGGGACTATAAACAAGGATCGACCAGACGCCCATGAACCACATCATCGCCGAGAACTTCATTCGGTCCGCAAATGCGCCCGTGATCAGCGCCGGCGTTATGATCGCGAAAGTCAGCTGAAACGTCATAAAAACGGATTCGGGAATGGTGCCTGACAACGCATCGACGCTCATGCCGGATAAGAAAGATTTCGAAAACCCACCAACGAAAGGGGTTAATCCGCCGCCATCGGTGAACGCCAGTGAATAACCGATCACCATCCAAATGATCGTGACGAGACAAGTGATTGCGAAACTTTGCATGGTCGTCGCAAGGACGTTCTTCTTTCGCACCATGCCGCCATAAAACAGCGCCAGTCCGGGAATGGTCATCATCAGCACAAGCGCCGTTGAAGTCAGCATCCACGCGGTGTCGCCAGAATCCAATGTGGCGACTTCTTCAATCATCGCCGTCGTTTCTGTCAGTGTCTCTTGCGCAAAGCCCGACGATGATACGCACATTATTGAAGCCGCAATTGCTACGGCCAAGAGAATTTTCTTAATCATATTATTCCTGCCCGAGGTTAAAGCGCTGCAGCGCCGCTTTCGCCAGTACGCACACGCACGGCCTCTTCAAGATCAAGGACGAATATTTTTCCGTCGCCAATTCGATCAGTTTTTGCTGAATCGCGAATCGTTTCGACGACTTTCGCCACCTGACTCGCTTCAACGGCAATTTCCAGTTTGATCTTCGGCACAAAATCGACGCGGTATTCAGCGCCGCGATACACTTCGCTATGCCCCTTCTGGCGGCCAAATCCCTTCACATCGGAAACGGTCATGCCTTCAACGCCAATAGAGGTTAACGCTGTTCTGATCTCGTCGAGTCGATGCGGCTTCACCACAGCGATAATGTACTTCATTCGACAGCCCCTTCGCATATTTGGCGGCCGGCGCTCTATTAGCCAAAACGAATCTGGCGACGCCGATCCGTGCTCAACGCTACATATGACAATTTCGCAACGCAACTAGAAATTGCTGCGATCGCGAGATATTTAAGATCTACGTGGCTGTTTATGCTATTTATGGGGCTTTTTTATCTATTTATAGACATTTTATGTGCTTTTTTCGCCGTGAATGCCGTTTCTGGCAAATTTAATGTTGTGCGTTGCAGCATGGCTCGACAAGCTTTGCCTACGAGCAAAACAAATTGCTCCGTACACATCGTTAAGAAAATCAGGAGGGGTCTTATGTTGCGCTCACTCACCTGCGCAGTCGCACTATCCGCAGCCGCGCTCCCTGCGGCCGCAGACTCACTTGAAATTTCCACCACAGTCGCCTTTGAATCCAAGTATCTGTTCCGCGGCGTTGAGTTCGCGGGAACAAGTTTCCAGCCCGCCGTCAATCTCAGCTATGGAAACTTTTACGTGAATGCCTGGCTCAACTTGCCGATCGGCGACAATAATGGTCCGCCATTCGAACCGTTCGGCGACGAGCTCGATCTCATTGGCGGATACAGCTTTCCGTTGAGCGAAGTTGTCTCAGTTGACGTCGGCTTCACCTATTACATGTTTCCAGATGCCACGAGCGGTTTTTTTGAGGTCTGGAACGAAGACAAGGGTGACACGGGCGGCAACACATTCGAACCCTATATCGGCGTCGCTTTCGATATCCCCTTGGCGCCGTCGGTTTACGTCTATCATGACATATTCCTCGACACGACAACCGTCCAAGGCAACGCCTCCTATTCCGTCCCGTTGTCCGAAAAGACCAGTTTCGATTTAGGCGGCTATCTCGGTTATGTGATCGATGACGCTGGCGGCGCCGACTATCTCTACGGAACAGCGTCTGCCAATCTCAGCTATGCGCTGACCGAAAACGGCTCCTTCTATGGTGGTGTTCGGTATGGCGGCTCGGATATCGCAGGTGGTTCAGTGATCGACGATTATGTCGCTGGCACAACAAAATCGAGCGGGATTTGGTTCGGTGTCGGGTTTTCTTCGTCATTTTAGGCTTGCTTTCGACATTCCCACACGAAAGTCGGCATAGACGTTTCAAAACGAGGGCTAAACTAGGTTTGAGTTCACAACCATTATGGCCAATGGCGAAAGCCGTTGGCCATTTTTTGATAGAAGTCCGTACACTTCCTAAATGCAGCAACGAAAGGCGCTCTATAAACGTTGTTTGCCAACTCGCTTGAGTTGCGTTACATAAGACTTATATGACAAAAAACGACGCCTTCCAGGGTTACGACCCGGGAGACAACTTTTGCGAAGTCTTCGGCCCCGCCGACGGAAAGCCCGCGCCAAATCCGCTTGCCAAACGCCTCGCCAAATATAAGACCCGCACACTGGGCCAACGCAACAGCGCGGCTGAACGCGAATTACAAAATCTTGGCATCACCTTTACTGTCTATTCCGACTCTGGCGCCATCGACCGCATCCTGCCTTTCGATCCAATTCCACGCCAAATACAGCAATCCGATTGGA
Source organism: Hyphococcus sp. (assembly GCA_021604585.1). Lineage (GTDB taxonomy): Bacteria > Pseudomonadota > Alphaproteobacteria > Caulobacterales > Parvularculaceae > Hyphococcus. The sequence goes on along the minus strand of BQJG01000094.1, from coordinate 2,973 downwards.
GAAAAATTGAAAAGGGCTGTTGTCAGCGCGTCGCGGCGCTGAATGCCTTCCTCACCGATATTTATGGCAAACAGAAAATCCTCGACGACGGCGTCATTCCGAAGGAGCTGGTGCTTGGCAACAAGAATTTCCGCAAGGAAATGATGGGCGTCAAGCTGCCTCATAGCACCTACACCCATATTAGCGGCGTCGATCTGATCCGTGACGAAAATGGCGAATTTCTGGTGCTGGAGGATAATTGCCGGTCCCCCTCCGGCGTTTCCTATGTCATTGAAAACCGGCACCTAATGATGCGCTCTTTTCCCGATCTGATGGAAGGCGTGAAAATCATGCCTGTGTCGGACTATGGCAAGCGTTTGCGCGGGACTCTGATCGAGACGGCGCCGGCGCGATATCAAAACCCGCTCATCGTGCTGCTCACGCCAGGCGTTTTTAATTCAGCATATTTTGAGCATGTGTTTTTGGCCCGCGAAATGGGCGTGCCGCTGGTTGAGGGTCGCGATCTTGTCGTCGACGAAAAAGACCAGGTTTTCATGAAGACGATCTCCGGTCTTGAACGCGTTCACATGATTTACCGGCGCATTGATGACGAGTTCCTCGATCCAGAAGTGTTCAATAAGGAGTCCATGCTTGGTGTTGCCGGCCTAATCCGCTCGCTTAAGGCCGGAAAGGTCGCCATCGCGAACGCAGTCGGCGCCGGCGTCGCGGATGACAAGGCGGTCTACGCCTATATGCCGCGCATTATCGACTACTATCTCGGCGAAAAAATTATTCTCAACAATGTGCATACTTACATTTGCCGCGAGAAAGACGACCTCGCTTATGTGCTCGATCATTTAAAAGAGCTGGTGGTTAAACCGGTCGGCGAGTCTGGGGGATACGGCATTGTCGTCGGGCCTATGGCGACCAAAGCAGAAATTGCAGGAATCCGCCGCGCCTTAAAGAAAGATCCAGCGAACTACATCGCGCAGCCGATGATCAAGCTTTCCGTTTCTCCGACACTGACCAAGACGGGCTTACGCGCGCGTCACGTGGACCTTCGCCCGTTTGTTCTGACCGGAAAGGAGCCATGGGTGTTGCCCGGCGGACTAACGCGCGTCGCCATGAGGGAAGGCTCAATTATCGTCAACTCGTCGCAGGGTGGCGGCTCCAAAGATACATGGGTCATGCGCTGATGTTGTTGGCCCGGTTCGCAGACAACGCCTTCTGGATGGGACGCTATATGGAGCGCGCAGAAAGTCTCGCGCGCTTGTTGATGGTGACGGAAAGTTTTGCCGCCGATCAGGAAAGCGACGAGGCGTGGGAGCCAATCCTTTCGGTCTTCTCTGATATTGACGCGTTTGCCGAACGCGGCAGACCGCTGACGGCGCTGAATGTCGCCCGGTTTTATTTGACTGACGCAAGCAACCCGAATTCAGTGATCTCCGCCGCATCCGCAATGAAAGAGAATGCCCGATCTTTGCGTCACCTGATCAGTACCGAAAGCTGGCGGCAGGTGTCGTTATTCCACAAAAGCATCGCAACATTGCAAAAACGCCGCTTCGCCCTGTCGCGTCTCAGCGAAATTTGCAGCGGCATCCGCGATGGCTGTTTCACCCTGCGCGGCGTCCTCGACGCCACTTGCTATCGCGATGAGGTCTGGCGCTTCAACCAGCTTGGCGCCGCCATGGAGCGGGCCGACCAGGCGACGCGCCTCATCGACATCAAATATTACCGCTTCGATCGTGATGATGACGATCAGGCCGCACCGCCCGATGTGGCTTGGTGGAACACGCTGTTGCGCTCGGCGTCCGGCTATCACGCCTTTCAGCGCCGCCACTCTTTTAATGCGGATCCTTCTGATGCGGCCAAATTCCTGATATGCGACAGACACTTGCCGCTTTCTGTAACGAATGCGGCTGAAGCGGCGCTTTATCAAATCACCCGGCTAGCCGAGGATTACAACGCCCGCCCCGGCCCCCAGATCAATCGCGCAGCCGCAGCGCTCAAGGCCCGGCTGGCGGAACCGCCCGCGAAGCTGTCCGGCCGCACCCTTCACCGCTATCTGGACCATATTCAGCGGGAGATTATGGCCCTCGCCAACGCCCTCAATGATCGCTATTTTGCGCCCGCTTGAGCGTTCGAATCGGGCGGTTCTTTTTAACGAATAATCAGGCCGCTACGGCGCATATATTTTTAGATACCAACAGAGGCGGCAAGCGTCGTTAAAGAAAATCCCATGAGTGCGCCCAAACCCAATGTCAGCACAGACATCTTGCAAGTGCGGCACACAACGATTTACCGTTATGCTGCGCCTGTGGCGTTCGGTCCGCATCGCGCCATGTTTCGCCCGCATGAGAGCAACGATTTGCGTCTGACGGCTTTCGACATCACCACCAATCCGGGATGCGAACAGCATTGGGTGCACGACGTTTTCTCGAATTCAAAGATTATCCTCGACTTCGCTGATGCCCCGCCATCCGACAGGCTTGAGATAACATGTGTGTTCAACGTTATTCGCTCCAGCATTTATGCGCCGGTATTTCCGATTGCAGAGATTGCCCAAAACTATCCTTTCGACTATCCCGGCGAGCAGGCAATTGATCTGTATACGCTGATCAAACCGGAATATGATCACGCTGGGGAGGCCGTAAAAGACTGGGCCGATAGTTTCCTGATGCAATCACACGGCAATACCTGGTCCGTGCTGACGCTGATCAACAGTGCGATTCACAAAAACTTTGAATACCGCCGCCGCGAAGAGCCCGGCATTCAGGCGCCGCGCGAAACCATTGAACTCGGTCATGGCTCATGCCGCGACTTTGCCGTGCTGATGATGGAGGCGGTGCGCCAGCTTGGCTTCGCCGCACGTTTCGTCACCGGTTATCTTTACGACCCCATCGCCAGTCAGGGCGGCGCCCTGCAAGGCACCGGAGCCACGCACGCGTGGGTCCAAGTTTTCCTGCCCGGCGCTGGCTGGATCGAGTTCGATCC
>BQJG01000093.1 GCA_021604585.1 Hyphococcus sp. | reverse complement strand
AAAAAACGGCGCACACAAGGCGCGCCGTTTTTTATACTGTGCTGTGTTCGTTTAGCTGAAAATGAAGTCCGCCGCGGACAGGTCGTTTTTGTCGACACCGAGCAACGTGATTGTGTCGCCGCCGCCAAAGTCGATGACAACATTGCTGCCAACCTGCGTCGCCACATCGAGCACCTCGTTGAAGGTGTCATAGTCAGTGCCGAAGCCGAAAAGTTCAATTGAATCTTCAACGCCGCCAGCCACGAAATCGGTGATTGTATCGTTGTCCTCGCCCATAGCGAACTGGAACAAATCATCGCCGGAATTGCCGGTCAACGTGTCGTCCTGGTTCATACCCAAGAGCGTGTCGTCGCCGCCGCCGCCGATCAGCGTATCCTCGCCATTGGCGTTGCTGAAGTCGCCGCCAGCGATTAAATCGTTTCCGCCATTGCCTTCTATATAGTCATTGCCAGCGCCGCCGAGGATGAAATCATCGCCGGTGCCGCCGAAGAGCATGTCGTGCCCGCCTTCGCCGGCGATCGTATCGTTATCTGCGATGCCTTCCAACGTATCATCACCGGTGCCGCCGACAATGAGGTCATTTCCCTGTCCGCCGCGGATGAGGTCAGCGCCGCCATCGCCATCGAGCGTGTCATCGCCGTCCTTGCCCCAAATCCTGTCGGCGCCTGCGCCGCCATTGACAACGTCATTGCCAGCCTGACCGCTCACATGATCTTCGCCGTTATTGCCGTTCAGCGTATCGTCACCGCTGCCGCCGAAGAGACGGTCGTCAGCGACGCCGCCGTCAAGGTTGTCGTTGCCTTCACGGCCGATCAGCGTGTCCATGCCGCCGCCGCCGTTAAGCGAGTCATCGCCTGCTTCGCCGCGAAGCTCGTCATTGCCAGTGCCGCCGATCAGCGTATCGTTCAGATAGCCGCCAAACAACGTGTCATTCCCGCCCTGACCGTCCAGCATATCAGCGCCGGCAAGACCAGAGGATGTTTCACCGATAAGCAAGTCGTCGCCGCCGCCGCCAAGCAATGTGTCGGCGCCGGCGCCGCCATTCACGGTGTCGTCAGCGTTCACACCGGACAACAGGTCGGCGGCAAGTCCGCCATTGATGGTCGAACCGTCGCTGCGACCGGCAATCACATTAGACGAAAACGGCTCGCCATTGATGGTCGATTCTCGCGGATCCCATATCTGCGCGAAGATATCGGAGTTCCCGGAAGCGATGCGCTCGAACGTGATAACGAACCTGCCGTCGCGCAACCCGGCAATATCCGGCGCCGCTTCGCTCTGGCGGTCCATAGAAAACTGGTTGCCGACTTCAGCGCCAGTCTCATCGAAACGCTGACCGCGAATGAGATCGCCTGCATCGTCATCCCAAATGATGACAAACCCGCCATCCTCAAGACCGGCGACGCGGGGCTCATTTTGCGATCCCGCCGTATTGTTGTTCACCTGGAACGGCGCGACAACTTCAATTCCAGCATTGTCATAAATGGCGGCTGCAATTCCGTCGGAATTGCCGTCAATCGTCGGGCTTGTCCAGGTGACCACAAATCCGCCGCCATCAAGCGCTGCGACATGCGGCTCGGTGTTTACGCCCGTGCCCGATGTTATGAAGGCGCCATAACCGGCGACAACCGCGCCGCTGGAATCCAGAATGCGAATCTCGATGGCGCCATCGGACGCATTGCCACCATTTTGGTCCCTGTTGACCACAACAATGTTGCCGTTTGAAAGGGTCGCCATTGTCGGGCTTTGTTCCTGGTCCGAATCTGTTGCAATCAGAATCTCGGATCCAACAACGCCGCCCGAACTAACAATCACTCCATTGATATTGGACGAACCGCTGGCGTCGTCTTCATAGGTCACCAGATAGCTGTTGTCGCCAAATACGGCGACGCTCGGCGCTGTCTCTTCATCGACTGATGAAGCGACCGTAGCAAAATGAACGGACAATCCATTGGCGTCAAAACGGCGCGCAAGAATGTTAAAAGTGCCGGCGCCGCTGACGTCATCCTGAAAAACGACGACAAAGCCGCCGTCGTTGGTGGCGGCGATTTCCGGCATAATCTGGTCATCGAAAAAGTTTCCAGTGTTTAACCGGAATTCACTGCCGACCGGCTGGCCCAGATAATCATATATCTGGCCCTTAATATCGGTGTCTTGGGAGGCGCTATCGACAGCATCGCTTTGCCAAACAACGAGAAAGTTCCCGTTGGACAAGCCGACGACGACCGGATTTTGCTGATCTTCGCCATTGCCGGTCGAATCGATCGTGTTAACCTTAAACTGCGGTTTCCATTCTGTGGGTGTCTGTACCATGGTTTTTCTCCCCCATTGGTTGTTGCTTAACGTGACCTTAACAAAGCGCAAAAACGCCTTGTGTGTCACACATCACAGGAATGCTCGGAACTCTCCCCCAAACCCCCTGCCTTGCCGACGCGAAACCGGCGAGCTGAATGATCCAGCTCTTTATGGTTGCACTAAGGCCGCCATTGGTCCGGACTATGGCGCTAACCTCGACCTCTACGGCCGCGCTCGCTAAAAGCACATGGTCAATCTCGCCTCTACAGTCGGGCGCGGCGTGGCGTGCGCCGCAGCCCCTATGCAAAAGAAAGGCCGCGCAAATTGCAACTGATTTACCTCGCGCAGCACAAATCTGGCTCACAATTAATAAACAAGCTTTGCAAGCGGGTCGCCGCAACCTTGGGGTGTATACATTTCGGGCCCAATTTGCCGCGCGACAGCCCGTATTATACCTTCAACGAAGACCTTCCACAAAGCCGTTTATGGGGCAGGGAAAGTTTTTTGGCCGGGCCGATCCGATTGGCCGATTTCTTGCCGCCGAAGCTCGACCTATCCCGCACAAGGACCATTCTGCATTTGCGCGATCCGCGAGATGTTTTGGTGTCACTCTATTTTTCTGAAATCTTCAGCCACCCGTCCACACCCACTTTTCATCCGGAAAAAGACTGGCGTGACGAATGGCGCAACCGCCCTATAGATGACTTCGTTCTGATGAAAGCCCCGGAATATCTTGAGCGATATGACAGATTTTTTGAGTTATCCGATAAATTCAACCTGAGGTTGAAAACATACGAAGAAATGGTGCTTCAGCCAGAGCCATATTTTTTAGATGTTTGCCGGTTCTTTAAGGTTCCGGAATCCCAAGCCGGGGAGATCGTATCGGAATTTACCAAAGTTGCAGCCCGGCGCCCGCCGGAAGACAAAGACAATCATGTGAGAAAAGTCACCCCGGGCGATCACAAAGAAAAACTGGCGGCCAAGACGGTCCAAGAGCTGGATCAATCTTTCTCTCACGTCCTCCGTAGACTGAAGGCCGCCTGGAGCGAAGCCGGACTGTAATCAACAGCAGCGGCGGCAATGGGCCCGCGCGCCTAACGAATTTCGGGAAAAGTGTGGCGCGCTTTTCCGATCAGAAATGCGCTAGAGTCTAATAATAGAGCGTTTCCGGACGAAAAACCGGGAGCCACCTTTCCTCGGAAACGCCCTAGCTAAACAGAAAATCATCGCTGTGGAGGTCTGCAACCAGAACACCAGAGAGTGTGAGCGTCGCCCCGCCGCCGAGATCAATCGTCGTGTCGGCGCCATCGTCCGAGGCCGCAGCGGTGACATCCGAGAACTCATCAAACGCAGCGCCGAAGCCCGACAGCTCGATCACGTCTTCAGATGCCGCGCCCGCGGTGAAATCGGTAATGACGTCATTTCCGTCGCCTGCGGCGAACACGAAGAGATCGTCGCCCGCATGGCCGGTCAGCGCATCATCGCCAGTCCCGCCGGTCAAGCTGTCCGCGCCTCGATTGCCCAGCAGCGTGTCATCGCCCGCGCCGCCTATGAGCACATCATCCCCTCTGGCGCCCGTTAGCCGGTCATTTCCGTTGCCGCCATCGAGGGTGTCGTTGTCGGCGCCGCCATTCAGCGTGTCGTTCAAATTGCCGCCGTCGAGCGTATCATTGCCGTCATTGCCTTTGACAACGTCGTTCCCGGCGCCGCCGCTCACCACATCATCGCCCGCCGCGCCGGCCATGCGGTCATTGCCATTGCCGCCGTCAAGCGTGTCGAGGCCTTCGCCGCCAGTAATCAGATCGTCGCCTGAATCGCCAAGCACAAGATCATCACCGGCGCCGCCCGAGGCGGTGTCATCGCCGCCGCCGCCGTCGAGTGTATCATTGTCATCGCCGCCCGTTAGCTTGTCGTCGCCTATGCCGCCAATGATGGAATCGTCTCCGGCCTGCCCCGCCAGCAAGACATCATGGCGATCACCGCCGTCGATCACGTCATTCCCGGCGCCGCCGAGAATGCGATCGTCGGCAAGGCCGCCAATCAGCGTATCGGCGCCGTCACCGCCGAAAAACTCGACATCGACCGCCGATGTCAGACCTGCGCCTGAAAAGAAATCAGCGCCGTCGCCGCCATCGCCGACAAAAGGCCGGCCGGCCAGCAGCAGCGGATTGAAAGGGCCACCGATCATGAGCGTGTCATCGCCTGCGCCGCCGCGAAACAGCACCGCCTCGATGAAATACGCTTTGGCGACGCCGCTGGCGCCGTCGCCAAAGGCTGCATTGATTGAGCCGTCGCCATTTTGCGATATGTCGACCCGCGTATTGGCGGCGAGCGCATTGAGCTGCAGCACATCCTCGCCCAGCCCGCCATAAAAACTCTCATTGGCGCTGTCAGCATCGAACTGAAAATTCTGAATCGTCGGGCGCGCGCTGCCGATCACCACCCGCCAGCGGCCATCTTGCCCGGCGGCGTTGGGCGATCCTCTGGTGTCCGCATACTGATTGAAAAACCAGAATGTCGTGCCATCTACGGGATCAACGCCGACGCCGGAAAAATCGCCCCAGCGGTTTGTCGTTTGCGCGCTGATGCCCTCGCCCTGACGGTTGCGGAAATAATGATCAACGCCAACGCTGAGCGTCTGCGCCGGCCCAAAGGCGCCCGCCGGATCATCGGCGCCGCGAAAGGCATAATAAGCGCCGGGATAAATCGTCGGGCCCGAAGCGGAAAAATTGATCAGCACCGAACCGTCTTTGTTGACGTTTATGGACGAGTGAAATGTGTGAGCGCCCGGCCCAATATCTTCTCCACCAATATTGCCTTGTTGAATGAGGCTGATTGCGGCTGGCGCCGTGGCGTCTAACTCAACCCAGTGCGTGGTTGTTTGCCCGGCATCGGGCCCAAACTTCGGCGCAACGGAAAAGGTGAGATAAATCTTGCCCTCAAACCAGACTGCGCCGCCGGAATTGATGCGCGCATCACCGGAGCCCAGCACATTGGCGGACCCAAGCTGCGTCGCCGCCGGCAAGAAATTCAAATTTTCATTGCTGATGTCGCCAAGCGAAATCTGCTGCACGGAAAAACCAGGGCTTCCAAGCGGATCGGTCACATGAAAGATCTGGATGATTTCACTGGCGCCGTTGGAGACCCCGCTGGCCGACGCCAGAAACACGCCCGGCCCAGCCGGCCCGTCATCCGCATAACGCACCGGGATCAGAGTCGCGTTCACCGCGCCCGATCCGGCGGCGGCCACCGGATCATGCTTTGTAAAAGAGAGCGCGCCGCCATCGTAAAGCCCGCCGCCGCCATCGCCCTTGTCGATAATCCAGAGGCGGTTCCCAGCAAAATTCTGCGCCCCATCGAACTGAAACATGTTCGCCGTGATGTAGATCGCATCGCCATCCACGGCGACGCCCGGATAATCGCTCCAGGTGTTCTGGCCGTTAATGACTGTCTTTGCGTCGATGGAGCGAACGAACCAGCCATCGAGCGGGTTGCTCGTTTTCGAGACGGCGATATTCAACCGGATCTGATCGTTTGACTGATTGACAGCTCCATCAATGCCGGTGACTTCAAAAGAAACGTAAACGAAGCGTTCCGTATAGGGATCGTAGAGAATGTTTGGATCCACGGGAAGAACGCTGTTCCCTCCAATAACGCCAAAGAGCGACTCTAGCGTTTGCGTCGATAACAAATTTCCGCTCTTGTCATAGATCTGCATCACATGGTTCAGAACTGAAATGACGTGGTTCTGGCCCACGGCGCCATTGTGATCGGGCGGCACGCGATTGAAGCCGAGAAGTCCCGCCTCCTCCGTTATCCCGATGCCGTCAATGCGATCGAGCCGCGTCGGCGCCGAGCCGATGCTCTGTCTCCCGGTGCTGAATCCGACGCCCATCTATGCCCCCGCTAGTCTTTGAATTTGGCCATCACCCTTGCGCTGATGGTACCCAACTCCGGGGACAGTTCACTTCAAATATAAGTGAAGACGGCGCGGGAGACGCCGCCACCGCAGCGCACCATCAGAGATGGCGGCGATTTATTTGTGGTCTCGCCTAGCTAAACAAGAAATCATCCTGATGGAGATCGGCAGCGAGGACGCCGAGAAGCGTGATCGTCTGGCCGCCGCCGAGATCGATGGTGGTGTCGACGCCATCGTCTGACGCGGCGGTGGTGACGTCCGCAAAATCATCAAACGCCGCGCCGAAGCCTGACAGTTCGATGACGTCTTCCGAAGCCGCGCCCGCGCTGAAGTCGATGATCACGTCGATGCCGTCGCCAGCTGCAAAGACGAACAGATCATCGCCCGCATGGCCGCTCAGCACATCATCGCCGGTCCCGCCGGTCAGCATGTCCGTCCCGGCATTGCCCAAAAGTGTGTCATTGCCCGAGCCGCCGATCAGCGTGTCGTCGCCATTGGCGCCGGTCAGTCGGTCGTCATTATTGCCGCCGTCGAGCAGATCGTTGTCAGCACCGCCGTTAAGCGTGTCGTTGAGATTGCCGCCCTGAAGCGTGTCATTGCCGTCATTGCCCTTCACAACGTCATTGCCGGCGCCGCCGGACACCGAGTCATCGCCCGCCGCGCCCGCCAGCCGGTCATCGCCGTTGCCGCCGTCAATCGTATCAAACCCCTCGCCGCCATTGAGAAGATCGTCGCCGGCCTCGCCCAGCATCACGTCGTCTCCCGTGCCGCCGCCAGCCGTGTCATTGCCGCCGCCGCCATTCAGCGTGTCATTGTCATCACCGCCGGTCAGGCTGTCATTGCCGATCCCGCCCAAGAGCGAATCGTCGCCCGCCTGGCCCGCCAGCACGTCATGACGCGCGCCGCCGTCCAGCGTGTCGTTGCCGTCATTGCCAAGCAAACGGTCATCGGCGAGCCCGCCCAGCAACAGATCGTTTCCGATCCCGCCATCAAGCGTGTCCGCCCCGCCGCCGCCATCAAGCGTGTCCGCGCCATCTTCTCCGTACAAATTATCGGCGCCAAGATCGCCGAGCAGCATGTCAGCCCCGAGCCCGCCATAGAGCGTGTCCTCACCGCCTTCACCGTTCAAAGAATCCGACGCCCCGCCGCCGAACAACAAATCATTGGCATTACCCCCGAACAGCGTGTCGTCATCATCGCCCCCATCCAGCGTGTCATTGCCGGATTCACCGGAAATGAGATCGAAGCCAGCGCCGCCAACCAGACTGTCGTCGCCATTGCCGCCGAACAAAGTGTCCTGATCGCCTTCTCCAAATATCCTGTCATCGCCAGCGTCGCCCATTAACAAATCAGATCCCGCGCCGCCTGTTATATAATCAGCCCCATTGCCGCCAGAGACAGTGTCATTGCCTCCATGCCCGCCGATTCCATCGTCGCCAGCCTCGCCCGCAATGTGGTTTGGAGAGTCGTTGCCATACAGATAATCTTCGTCATTCGAACCAATAACGTTCTCGATATTCAACAAAACATCTCCAGCCGCATCGCCGTCATTTCCGGTTCCCACGAAGAGATTTATGCTCACTCCCTGCACAGAGTTTTTGTAAGAGGCCGTATCGGTTCCATCTCCGCCGTCGATTTGATCCGCACCAACGCCGCCGTGAATTGTATCGTCGCCGGCGCCGCCATCGATCGTGTCGTTGCCGCTCAGGCCGAAATAGGTGTCGGCGCCGCCGAGAAGTTCAATATAATCATTCCCGCCAACATAGGTGAGGCCGTCAAACCCTGTTTCAAATCCATATATTGTGTCATTCCCAGCCGTGGGCGCGCGCACCGATAGTCCGGCGTCCTGAAGAATTGCAATATCAAGGGCAGAAAGAAAAACCCGCTGCCCATTCTGCAACGAAGGCGACATTAAATCGATAAATGAATCGTCAGTGTGGCTCGGCTCGTCATCAAGGTCCACGGCGCCGCCATTGACGGCGACGGCGTTGGCGCCAATGAAAAAATAGCCTGACGCATTGTGAACGACAGACTCATCATAGACAGCGATGTCAGTTCCTGGCTCGACAATCAGCGAAAGAAACCCGAGCCCGTGCCCGATCTCGTGCAAAAGCACCGTGAACAGATCATATTTCGCGAAAGGGACATTTGGGTTCGACAGGCCGCCATAGAAAAATTCGTCAGCTAGGATCGAATCGAGATTGACGTCGATTTCAATGTCGGATGAGGCGCCATTCAAATCTAATCCGGACGAAATTTCCTCAATCGTAACGGCCTTGTAAACATCTACGCCGCCAGATGAATGATCATAGAAAAAATTCGTGCCGGCTTGAGCGAGCGTCGTACCTCCGAGCGACACGATATTGACAACGACGTCCAGCGTAGCATTCGCGTGGAAATCAAAATAACGCCCCCAATAATTTGCGGCGTCCTGAACGACGCTCATCACTTGATTGATTTGCGACTGGCTGGCGCCGGCCGTCGTTCCTGTGTTGAAAGTCCACATCGGCGCGCAACTCCATACTGGCCAAACACATGCAGGCTATTGAAGCATAGCCACAGAAGACAATAGAGGCCAGTGGCTTCTTACATCGTCCTTATGCGCAATATTAGCCTAATGGGTAAAGCCAATCGACAGACCTACGCCTTCGATTTGCCTTGCTGTTCGGTCGTCCAATAGGAAATGCAGGGGATTTTGGTTTTGTCGCAGCGATGAGCGTATTTCTTGGCGATTTCTGTGACCTCTTCGAGAAGGCCTTCCTCCAGAGTGATCGGGTCGAGCCCCAAGCCGAGCAGGCGCTGG
>BQJG01000092.1 GCA_021604585.1 Hyphococcus sp. | reverse complement strand
CCCGTATAGCTCGCCGCGACTTTGGCCACATCTTCGGGCGTGCCCGCCGCCACGACTTCGCCGCCGCCATCGCCGCCTTCCGGGCCCATGTCGATGATCCAGTCGGCCTGTTTGATGACGTCGAGATTGTGTTCGATGACGATGACGGTGTTGCCGCCATCGGTGAGCTCCTGAATGACTTCCATGAGTTTACGCACATCCTCGAAATGGAGGCCCGTGGTCGGCTCGTCGAGGATATATAAAGTGCGCCCGGTGGCGCGCTTGGAGAGTTCCTTCGACAGCTTCACGCGCTGCGCTTCGCCGCCCGACAGCGTCGTCGCCTGCTGACCGATTTTCACATAGGAAAGCCCGACGCGGTTCAAGGTTTCCATCTTGTCGCGGATCGACGGCACGGCTTTGAAAAACTCCGCGCCTTCCTCGACCGTCATGTCGAGCACGTCGGCGATGGACTTGCCCTTGAACTTCACTTCCAGCGTTTCGCGGTTGTAGCGTTTGCCCTTGCAGACGTCGCAAGTAACGTAGACGTCGGGGAGGAAGTGCATCTCGATCTTGATGACGCCGTCGCCCTGGCACGCCTCGCAGCGCCCGCCCTTGACGTTGAAGGAAAACCGCCCGGGCTTGTAGCCGCGCGCTTTCGATTCCGGGAGCCCCGTGAACCAATCGCGGATCGGCGTGAAGGCGCCGGTGTAGGTCGCGGGGTTGGAGCGCGGCGTGCGGCCGATGGGTGACTGGTCGATATCGATGACCTTGTCGAAGTGTTCGAGGCCCGAAATCTTGTCATGCTCGGCCGGCGCGTCTTTCGAGTTATAGAGACGGCGCGAGGCGGCCTTGTATAATGTCTCGATGATCAGCGTCGACTTGCCGCCGCCGGACACGCCGGTGACGCAGGTGAGGAGGCCGATCGGCACTTCCGCCGTGACGTTTTTGAGGTTGTTGGCTTTCGCGCCGGTGACTTTGATGACTTTCTTCTTGTTGAAAGGACGGCGCGCCGCGGGAACCGGCACTTCGCGGCGCCCGGCGAGATAATCGCCGGTGAGCGAGCCTTTCGCGTTCATGATGTCCTTGACCGAACCCTGCGCGACGATCTCGCCGCCATGAATGCCGGCGCCGGGACCGATATCGACCACATGATCGGCGGCGCGGATCGCTTCCTCGTCATGTTCGACGACGATCACCGAATTGCCGAGATTTTTAAGCCGCTGCAAGGTTTCGAGCAGGCGTTCATTGTCGCGCTGGTGCAGGCCGATGGAAGGCTCGTCCAGCACATACAAAACCCCGGTGAGGCCGGAGCCGATCTGCGAGGCGAGGCGGATGCGCTGCGACTCGCCGCCGGATAGGGTTCCGCTGGCGCGCGAAAGCGTCAGATAGTCGAGGCCGACATTATTGAGGAAGGAGAGCCGGTCGCGGATCTCTTTCAGGATGCGCGCGGCGATCTCCATCTGCTTTTTGGTGAGTTTAGATTCCAGCGCGTCGAACCACCCGCCCGCAGTCTTGATTGAAAACGCCGTCGCTTCGGAGATGGAGAGCTTGTTGATCTTCACCGCCAGGGCTTCGGGCTTGAGGCGCAAGCCGTTGCAGGCCTCGCAATGGGTGATGGACTGAAAGCGCGACATCTCCTCGCGCACCCAGGCGCTGTCGGTTTCACGCCAGCGCCGCTCAAGATTGGGGATGACCCCTTCAAACGGTTTGACGGTCTCGAATTTGCGTGCACCGTCAGCGTAGAGGAATTTAATCTCCTCCTCGCCAGTGCCGTAGAGCACCACGTCCCGTGCTTCTTCGGAAAGCTCGTCCCACGGCACGGTGATCTTGAATTTATAGTGCCGGGCGAGCGCCGCGAGGGTCTGTGCATAATAAGGTGACGTGCCCTTCGCCCACGGCGCAATGGCGCCGTCATTCAGCGCCAGCGATCCGTCCGGCACGACCAGTTCTTCGTCGAAGATCATTTCCGTGCCGAGCCCGTCGCATTGCGGGCAGGCGCCAGCGGGCGCGTTAAACGAGAAAAGCCGCGGTTCGATCTCGTCGATGGTGAATCCGGAGACCGGGCAGGCGAATTTCGCGGAGAAGATTATTCTTTCTTTTGCTCCCCCGCTGGCGGGGGAGCTGTCAGGCGCATCGCGGCTGACTGAGGGGGTTTTCTTTCGGCCTTTACCCCCTCCGTCGCTTTCAGCGACACCTCCCCCGTAAACGGGGGAGGAGGAAGGGCGGTCCGCGCTTTCCGCAATCGAAATGCCGTCAGCCAGTTCAAGCGCCGTTTCAAAGCTCTCGGCGAGGCGCGATTCAATGCCTTTCTTGATAACGATGCGGTCGACGACAACTTCGATATCGTGCTTGATCTTCTTGTTCAGCGCCGGAACATCGGCGATTTCGTAATACTCGCCATCGACTTTGACCCGCTGAAAGCCTTTCTTCTGCAGCTCGGCGAACTCTTTTTTATATTCGCCCTTTCGCGCACGAATCATCGGCGCAAGCAGGTAAAACCGCGCGCCGTCGCCTTCCGCCATCAGCCGGTCGACCATTTCGGTGACGGTCTGCGACGAAATCGGCAATCCCGTCGCCGGCGAATAGGGCACGCCGACCCGCGCCCAAAGGAGGCGCATATAATCGTAGATCTCGGTAACGGTGCCCACCGTCGAGCGCGGATTGCGCGATGTAGTCTTCTGTTCGATAGAAATCGCGGGGCTCAGTCCATCGATCTGATCCACGTCGGGCTTTTGCATCATCTCCAGAAACTGGCGCGCATAAGCCGACAGACTTTCCACATAGCGGCGCTGACCCTCGGCATAAATCGTATCGAACGCCAGTGAAGACTTTCCCGAACCGGAAAGCCCGGTCATCACGATCAGCTGGTCGCGCGGCATTTCAAGCGTGATGTTTTTCAGATTGTGTTCGCGCGCGCCGGCGACGCGGATCGATTTCAAACTCATAAGGACGCGGGTCTCTTTATATATAGGGGGCGGTGAGCGAGTGTTTTTCAACGCTCTTTATATCGACGTTGACAGCAAGAACAAGATGTGAACACCTGTGTGAATTACAAGGTGTGTCCTCAGGTGTTCCAATGGGGAGAACCAATCATTGAGCGCGCGCCGAATCCGCGCGATTAGCTCTGATAACGAAAGAATTCAGGAGAGTGTTATGGCTGGCAGCGTCAACAAAGTCATTTTGATCGGCAATCTCGGCGCCGACCCGGAAACCCGTAAATTTCAGAATGGCGGCTCTGTCACGAACCTTCGGATCGCGACGTCAGAGAACTGGAAAGACAAAAACACCGGCGAAAAGCGCGAAAAAACCGAATGGCACTCGGTTGCGATCTTTTCCGAGGGGCTTGGACGTGTTGCAGAGCAATATTTGAAGAAGGGTTCGAAAGTTTACATCGAAGGCCAGCTCGAAACGCGCAAGTGGCAGGACCAATCCGGCAATGATCGATACTCGACTGAAGTCGTGTTGCGCGGTTTCGGTTCAACATTGGTCATGCTCGACGGTCGAAGCGGCGGCGGCGGAAGTTTTGATCGCGAATCAAATCGCGATGCAGGCGGAATGTCCGAACGGGGAGGGTCTTCCGGCGGACAAAGTTATGAAATGGACGACGACATTCCATTTTAATCGTCAAAACGAATCAAAAAACGCAAAAAAATGCACATGCGCGCGTTAAGCGTTGCGCATATACAATACTTTTTTAGTAAATTAAGTTATGTTTTCGCTTTCGACGCTTGATTCGGAGGTGAACCATGGCTGTCAAAAGAAAGACTACCAAACGTAAAGCGGCAAAAAAAACCGCGAAGAGAAAAACTGTAAAGCGTAAAGCAGCAAAGAGAAAAGCGCCCGCGAAGCGTAAAGCGACTAAGCGCAAAGCTGCGAAGAAGACCACAAAGCGCAAAACCACCAAGCGGAAAACCGCAAAAAAGGCGACTAAGCGTAAAACGGCCAAGCGGAAGACCGCAAAAAAGGCCACGAAGCGCAAAACCGCCAAACGTAAGACCGCCAAGCGGAAAACTGCTAAGCGCAAAACCGCCAAGCGTAAGACCGCCAAGCGGAAAACTGCTAAGCGCAAGACCACCAAGCGTAAAACGACGGCGAAGAAAGCTCCTGCTAAGAAGCGCCGCGTGAAACGCCGGAAGAAAAAAGCCTAAAAAACGGTCTTGAACGGCACAAACCGCTAGATTACTGGCGTTTTGATGTCCCGCTGCTGCGTAAAACGTGTTTTGAAGCACCAGAATTGCGCATCAAGTAGCTTCTCATCGGCCCGGCGTATCGCTGTAACGGGCCGACGACATGCGGGGGCGCTCCGCAAACTAGATTCCAGACGCAAGACGCGTTTGACGATGTGAGAATTCGCTGTCCGGTCATTTCAGGCAGTTAAAATTCGTTCAAAGCCCCGGCGCGATACCGCCGGGGCTTTATTTTTTGTATCTGGGCCTGGGCGAGACGCCGCGGGAGCTTTATTTTTGGAAAATTGCGCGGATTGTCGCCGTCACTTTGCAATTTTCCCCAGAAGTCATTTTCGCGCCCTCATTTCGCCCGATCATTTCCGTTCTATGATGGGAGATTGACAGGGAGAGAACGGATGAACAGGAACGATTTTGGTGCAGCGGCGCCGGTAACGACAAAAGCATTTCGCATTGCAACATTGTTTTTGATTTCCGGAGCTGCGTTTGCTTGCGCAACTCAGCATGACGCCGTGCATGAATGGACTGCACAGGGCTATTTAACACCGGGACCGACCAGCAATCCGGAAATCATCGGGGTATATGACAATGAATCCGATTGCATCGCCGCCGGTGAGGCGTGGATGAGCCGGCAAGTCGTCGGCAACCCGATTTTCGCCGATTGTCTGCCGGTGGATCACAACTAAAGCTTAGTCGACAGGAAACGGCCCGTCGTCGAAGACTTCCTCGTGATAACCCTTCCTGCCGATCTGCTCTTTGAGATCGCTGAACGGGCTTTGGTCCGCTTTTAACCGCGCCAGGGCTGAGGCGAAATCCACTTGCGGGCGCCAGCCAAGCTCTTCGCGCGCCAGATCGTTCACATAGACCCGGTCAAGCGTATCGAACATGCGCCAGCCGCGGCGGGCGTATTCGTCTTCGAAATCCACATAGCGGCGCAGCACCGACGGCGCGTCGCGCCCCAGCCCGGCGAGGTCGGCTTCGCTGAACGGGCTCGTCGCGCTGATGATGTACCGGCCGAAACCGATATCTCTGGCGCGGTCAATCGCAGCCAGATGCGCCGAGACCATGTCGGCGATATCGCCGCGCCGATACAGCAATTCGTTTACCTTGACATTGAGATCATCAAAACCGCTGCGGATCTGTGCATTGTCATCGTCTTCCGGGAAGAAGCGCGATGTGCGCAGGATGAGACAGGGGAGCTTGTGTTTCTTGTGAACCAGGTGACAGAGGTTTTCCGCCGCGAGCTTGGTGACGCCGTAAATGTTCTTCGGGATCGGATTGAGCGTTTCCGTGACGCGCACCGCTGGCGCGCCTGGGGGCGGCTTCATGGCATCGCCAAAGGTGCTTGTCGTGCTGGTGAAGATGAACGCCGAAACGCCTTCGCGCGCGGCGGCTTCGGCAAGATTCAGCGTGCCGGTGATATTCGTATCGACAAATTGCTGCATGGAGTGGGTGACCACATGCGGCTTGTGCAGCGTTGCGGTGTGAAGAACCGCATCAATGCCTTTCATCGCGCGTGCAACGAAATCGGCGTCGGCCAGATCGCCTGTATGATTGGTGAACGGCCCCGGCTTGATGTCGGCGCCGGCAAATGCGCGCCCCTGCGCCGTCAATGTGCGGGCGAGCGCCTCACCCAAATGTCCGGAAGAACCTGTGATCAGGATAGTCATGGACGCGCTTTTGCCGACCTATGCGGCGGCGGTCAATCGTAAACGTGAATGGGGTCCGGCGGCGTCCCGAAACCTGCTTATGAGCGGATTGCATCTGGGACTGGCTTGACAGGTGTAGCATTCCCGCCGCCTGATGCCCGGTACATTGCGAGGGGATAATGGCGGAGAAATCCGATTACATTGCAATCAGTTTTCAGTGGGCGGTTGGGGACACTCGCGCATTGGAAAAGCATATGGGCGAACTCGTCCGGTTCCCCTTCCACCATGCTGTGATTGTGGCGTCCAGGATTGTCGCTTTGGCGCTGGTTTTCGCCCTTGCGTATTTCTTGTTTCCTGAGATCGAGGCCTGGAAGCTAATCATATTGGTCTTGGCGGCAAGTTTATCGATCTGGGTGTCGTGGGCGCTTTCCGTTGGAACGATGCGCACTCTTGAACGGCTGCAGGCGAAAGACCCAAGATATGTTGGCTGTGTCAATGTTCGAATTGACGAACGCGGATTGTTTTGGGCTGATGATGTTTCGCAGTATTTTTTGAGTTGGCTCGGAGTTTCGGATGTAGAGGAGATTGACGGCGCAATTTGGATCAAGAGCGGAGATGTGACCGGGTTTTATTTGCCGGCGCGTGTTTTCGAGTCTTCTGAGCAAACCGGAAACTATAAAAGGACGATTGACGAATGCCGCAGTAGAGCAACGCCGCCTATTCATACCGGTCAACCTGCGCAGGATAGTCCACGCACGGTGCATTAACATATCGAGTTGCTGTTACAGCTCGATCCGCAAGCGCGGCAGCATGCGCCCTGGAATCGATCCCGAAGGCGCTTCGCCAGTCCGGGCCGGGAGCAACCGGGTCATCGCGCCAGCGCCGCATCCATCGCCGCCTCCGCCGCGACGGCAATGTCTGGTGCAACGCCGGCGCCTTCAATGCGGCCATGGGCGGCCGAATAATAATCGGCGATAGGCAGGCTCAAATGAAAACCGCCGGGCACGTCATAGAGTTTCTGCGACAGCATCTTTCCGGCCGTGGTTTCGCCGATCAGCGTCGCGCGGCCGGAAGCTTTGAGCGCATCCGCCGCCATTTCCGCCGCGCTCTCGGTTTTTGCGCTGGTAAGCACAAAGACATTACCTTCAAAGACCGGCGCTTTCGGCTCGAAGCGGATGCGGGTGAGGGGTCGGGTCTGCGCAGCGTCCCAAAAGGAGCGGACGGACCAGCCGTTCCAGGGCTCGACCGCTGCGATGTCGGCGGCTGTGGGCGGAGCGTCATGCGATGCATTCCAGGGCTGCGAGATGAAACCGCCCGCATCCATCGGTTCGGCGAGCACGTGAGAGACAAGCGGCAGAACGGCAAAGGCGCCGCCGCCATTTTCACGCAGGTCGATAATGAGTTTGTCTGCGCCTTTTCCGGCGATCTCATCATAAGCGGCGTCGATTTCCTCGATCGTGTCGAGGCCCATCATGGTGTTGACCGTCAGAATCGCCGTTTCGCCCTGCCAGGTGAGCATTGCGCCGCCGCCGCCAATGCGCAGATTGTCGAGATATTCGGCGAGTTCGTCGGCGGTGCCCTGCGCTTTGTCGAGGCGGACATGGGAGAACGGGCCATCGCGCCAGATGTCGCGGAAGCCTGTGAGAAAGGCGTCGTCATCGGCGGCGCTGGCGGCGAGCGCAATGATCGCGGTTTCAATTGCGCGGTATTCATCGCTTTCTAGCTCTTCCGGGTTGTAGTGATATTTGCGCATGGTCGCGTTAATGGCGGCGGCCGTTTCGGCGTAGCCGGTCAGCGCAACCTCTTCGCCTTTGATGTCGGCGACGATCCGCTCCATCACCACATCGCGGCCGCTAGCATAGTTCGCATAGGTCGGCGAGACGGTGATCTCGGGCAGCAGCGAACCGGCCGGGACTTCATGTTTGAGATTCTGCGAAAAACAGAACTCATGCTTGCCGGCGCAGCCATTCTCCCAATCGTGATAGCCGGTGGCGTAATTCACATAGTAACCGGAGTTCGGCAGCTCGAACGGAAATCCGGTTTCCGCCCAGAATTGTCCGATGTCGCCCATAGGCTCGCCGATGATCATGGATTTCTCGCCGCCGTAATATTTTAAGAATGCGGCGGTGACGAGCGCCGCGGAAAACGTATTGGGCGAGGTGACAATATAAAGCTTGCCGCCGTCTTTGATGGCGCGCGGCGCAGCTTTCACGAAGTCGATGACTTGCGTGTAATCGCCGCCAGGGCTCCAGCGGAGATCGGCGATCAGGAATTCATAGCCGTCCGCAGGAGCGGCTTCGATGACGCCAGCGAGCTGGTCGTGGATCGGCGTTTCCTTGCGCTGCAACAGCAATTGTGGGCGCATATAAAAGCCGCCGTCGAATGCGCTGGTGAAGAAATTGTTCGCAGGATCGCGCAGATATAGCGGCGCGGCGTCGCCTTCGAGCGACAATGAGCGCCACCATGCATCGCCTTCATCGGCCAGCGCATCGGCGCGCAAACTCATCCACGGTCTGCGGCGTGGCAAGTCGCCCTGCGGGGCTGCGCGCGCGGGGAGGGAGACTGAACGCTCGGCGCCATCCGCATCAGCGACGGTGACGGACAAGATGTCTGGTGACGCCGCGAGCCCGGCGGCGTGCATCAGTTCCGGACTCTCGATCAGGAAAGTATTGTTCACCCGGCGCCATTGCGCCGCGCCGCCCATATATTTGTCGAGCGCTGTGTTGACGGCTTCGACGGGCGTTCCTTCGATCGAAATGATGCGGGCGCCAACGAGATCAGCAAACTTGTTTACGGCGCGAACCACATAAAGCCCGTCGGCAAACCAGTAGAGTTTGACGCCGACATTATTGAACTGCGTATAGGCCGGCGTTTTCGACGCATTGGTGTGGCCGTTGCCGGAGATCGCGGCGGCCCGCATGACGCCAAGGTAAAATTCCGCGTCGCTCATCCCTCCGTTGTGCGTTGCCATTGCGTCCATATGCGCGGTAAACGCGGCGAGCTCCTCGGCGGAAAAACTGCGGTCATAGGAAGTCAGTTTTCGCAGGAAACGAATATCCTGAAGCTGCGCCTCAGCGGGAGTTTCCGCTTCACCATACATGGGCGGCAGGATTAGCGGGCTGAAACGCGCGATCTGGGTCACTAGCGACCAGTTCGCTGCAACAAGGCCAATCGTCACCAGCAGCCAGATCAAAAATGTCCAGCGCAGGAT
>BQJG01000091.1 GCA_021604585.1 Hyphococcus sp. | reverse complement strand
AGTTTTTCAAGCGGCGTTTCAATCTCGATATTGCCGAGCGCCAGATCCTTGGTCGCCTCGCAGCCCAACACAAACGCCACCTCGCGCAGCACCTGACGGAATTGCGCGGTCGATGTGTGTTTGTCGCGCAGGATCGTCAGCTTGTGCTGGATCAGCGGATGGTCAACGATGGTGAGGGATTTCGACATGACGCCTCTGTTGTCTGTTTCGCCGCGCGCCTTTATCAATCAACAATCCGCCCTTGTCCATCAGGAGACGCCGCGATGCTGAATGAGTGGGACCAACAATTTATCGAGCGCGCCTTTTTGGAGGCGAAGAAGAGCTACGATGATGGCGGCTTGCCCATCGGATCGGTGCTGGCGCGCGGCGGCGAGCTTATCGCCGCCGGCCATAATCAGCGCGTTCAACACGGCGATCCCATCGCCCATGGCGAGATGGACTGTCTGCGCAAAGCCGGGCGTCAAAGCTCTTATCGCGATTTGACGCTCTATACATCGCTTTCACCCTGCATGATGTGTTCGGGAACCATTGTGCAGTTTAAAATTCCGCGCATCGTCGTCAACGACACAAAAAACTTTGGCGGCAATGAAGAATTCCTGCGCGAGCGCGGCGTTGAGGTGATCGATGTGGCGCACGCAGCATCGCTGGAATTAATGGCGCGGTTCATTCGCGAAAAGCCGGAGCTCTGGAACGAAGACATAATGGAGTGATTATGAAGGTAATCAGCAACCTGTGATGCTTGCTAGCTCCCTGTGTTGTCATCACCGGCTTCATGCCGGTGATCCAGTTCTGAACCAGTTACTGGATGCCCGGGACAAGCCCGGGCATGACAAGTGAAGGGCGCTGATGCTTAGATCAACTCGACAACCGCATCCGTAAACGACGCTGTGTTGTCGTTACCGCCAATGTCGCTGGTCCCGCGCCCCGCAGCGAGCGCTTTTGACACCGCCGCCTCAATCGCATCAGCCGCAGTAATCTCCTTCAGACTATGGCGCAGCAACATCGCCGCACTGAGGATAGCGCCAACGGGATTGGCTTTCCCCTGCCCCGCTATGTCCGGCGCCGATCCGTGGATCGGCTCATAAAGCCCGCGCGTTCCGTCACCGAGCGACGCCGAAGGCGCGAGGCCAATTGAACCGGAGAACACTGAGGCTTCATCGCTTAATATGTCGCCGAACAGATTCTCGGTCAGGATTACATCGAACGCTGCCGGCTGTTGAATGAGCTTCATCGCCATTGCGTCAACGAGCACATGAGACAGCTCTACATCGCGATATTTCGCATCATGCAATTCGTTCACAGCGGCGCGCCACAACCGGCTGGTCGCCAGCACATTCGCCTTGTCCACGGACGCAACCCGGCCGCTTCGCTTGCGCGCGGCTTCAAAAGCGATCCGCGCCACGCGCGTCACTTCTTCCTTTGTGTAAAGGCATTGGTCGGTGGCGCGAAGCTCACCTTCTTCACGCGCGCCAAAATACATGCCGCCGGTCAGCTCGCGAACGATCAACATGTCAACGCCGGTTGCGCGTTCTGTGCGTAGCGGTGAAAGATGCTCCATGCCTGCGGCGATGCTGACCGGACGCAGATTGGCGTAGACGCCAAGCGCCTTGCGCATGTCGAGCAGCCCCGCCTCCGGACGGCGCTTGGCGCTATCCCAGTTGGGCCCGCCAATGGCGCCAAGAAAAATTGCGTCTGCTGCTAGGCACGAGCTCTTTGTTTCCTCAGGAAACGGATCGCCGCAGGCGTCAATCGCGGCGCCGCCAAAAAAACAATCTTTGAAGTCGAGCGACAGTGAAAATTTTCCCGCTACCGCCTCAAGAACATGTTTGGCGGCGATGGCGACTTCTGGTCCGACGCCGTCACCTGGAAGAAATGCAATATTCGCGGCCATCTTTAGTTTCTTTCAAATTCTTCAATCGCTGAAACCTGATTCAACAAATGACCGAGCGGATCAACGCCATCAAGAAGGCAACGGCGCGCAAACGGCTCCACCACGAAAGACGCAGCCTGACCAGAGCCGAATGTCACAGAGTTTGTTTCCAGGTCAATCGTTACTTCAGCCCCCGGCGATGAGAGCAAGACGCGGTGCGTTTCTTTATCGACCTCAATCGGCAACAAACCATTTTTAAGGGCGTTGCTTTTGAAGATGTCCGCGATATCTGAACTGATCACCGCCCGAAACCCGAACCCAGCGAGCGCCCAAGGCGCGTGTTCGCGTGACGAGCCGCAGCCAAAATTCGACCCGGCTACCAGAAATTGATGAGTATCGGGATCGACGCCATTGAAGACGGAAGAGTTTTTCGGCCGTCCATCTTCATCATATCGCCAGTCATAAAAGGCGGACTTGCCGAGCCCTTCTTTCAACGTGGTAGTCAGAAAGCGGGCCGGGATGATCTGGTCAGTGTCGATGTTTTCTTGTGACAACACAACGGTTCGAGAAGTCAGCTTTTTGATCGGTTCGAAGGACATTATGCGCTCTCCTTCATCTGATCGAGATAAGGACGCGGGTCGGCGATGCGTCCTTCGATAGCGGAGGCCGCCGCCGTCGCCGGGCTGGCAAGCACGGTGCGAACGCCTTTGCCCTGACGCCCGATAAAGTTGCGATTAGACGTTGAGACGACAAGCTCGCCCGGCGCACCCGCGTCGCCATTCATCGCGATACACATGGAGCATCCGGGTTCGCGCCATTGCGCGCCCGCCGCGATAAACACTTCATGCAGCCTTTCCGCTTCCGCTGCGCGCTTCACCGCTTCCGAACCCGGCACCACCAGCGTGATGACGCCTTTACTGACCTTGCGCCCGCGCATCACATCGGCCGCTTCGCGCAAATCCGACAAGCGCGAATTGGTGCAGCTGCCAATGAAAACGCGGTTCACCGCAACTTCTGAAAACGGGCGATTCACCGCGAATTTCATGTAATCCGCTGCGTGATGTTCCGCTTCTGTATGCGGCGCCGGCGCTATTCCATCTACAGGCGCGGCCGCATCAGGCGATACGCCGTAGGTGATCATCGGCCGAATTGACGCCGCGTCAATCGTTGCTTCCTTATCGAAATGCGCGCCGAGTTCCGATCGCAATTCGCTCCATTCGGCCAATGCCTCGTTCCATGCGAGTCCCTTTCGCGCATAATCGCGGCCATTCAACCAGGCAAATGTCGTCTCGTCTGGCGCCACCATGCCGGAGCGCGCGCCTGCCTCGATGGACATATTGCAAAGGGTCATGCGCCCTTCCATGGAAAGGTTGCGCACGGCCTCGCCCGCAAACTCAATCGCAAAGCCTTGTCCGCCGTCGGCGCCAATCTGTGCGATCATGGCGAGCGCCATATCCTTGGCGCTGGCGCCCGGCGGCAACGCGCCTTCGAAATTGACGCGCATTGATTTTGGTTTGCGCTGAAGCACACATTGAGTTGCAAGCACATGGCCGACTTCGGTCGTGCCAATGCCAAAGGCAAGCGCGCCAAAGGCGCCGTGAGTTGAAGTGTGGCTGTCACCGCAAACAATAGTCTTGCCGGGCTGGGTCAAGCCTAATTCCGGCCCGATCACATGAACAATGCCGCGGCGCGGATCATTTAATCCCAAAAGCTCAATCCCGTGCTTGGTGCAATTCTCGATAAGCGTTTCAACCTGATGCTTCGCTTCCGGCGTTGCATAGGGCAATTCGCCATTTTCATTGGCCGGCAGGGTTGGCGTTGAATGATCTAGCGTCGCGATCGTCAGATCCGGACGCCGAACCTTGACCCCTCGCGCATCGAGCACAGAAAAAGCCTGCGGGGATGTGACCTCGTGCACAAGATGTAAATCGATATACAGCACTGCCGGCGCATCTGCCGTCTCTTCAACAACGACGTGACGCTCCCATAATTTGTCAAACAGTGACTTTGGCTGTTTCTTTTCCTTTGTCATGACGCCTCTGCCTCATTTGGGAACGCCACCGCGCCAGAACGGATCGCCGCTGCTTGATTGACCGCCGCAACAAACGCCGCCACCGCGGCGTCTGCAATGTCCACTTCCTGCGCCTTGCCGGAATAGTGTTTGCCTTCCACATTAACGATCGCTTCGGCGCGCACGACACCCTCGGCGGCGATGTGGTGCAGATCAAGCGTATGGATGAGACCCGGCACATCGGCGATAGCGCAGACCGCTGCGAACGCGGCGTCAATGGGCCCCTCGCCGTCATGAGTCACTGTGCGCCGTTCGCCATTATCATGCTCCATGGTGATGCGCGCATGGGGCCGCGTATCGTCTTCAAAATTGACATGAAGCTCTGTCTTGCGCATCCGCCACGGGCCTGCGCGCCCATCGACGGCGGTATTGCCAGTCACCAGCCGGACAAGATCAGCGTCGGTCACTTCTTTGCAAGTGTCAGCGAGCTTTTTGAAATTAGGAAAAATGTCTTCGATTTTCTCTCTCGACACCTTAAATCCGAGCGCTTCCACCCGCGCCGCCACCGCATGTTTTCCGGAATGCTTGCCCAGCACCAAAGCGTTGGACGGAACGCCAACCTTTTCCGCATCCATAATTTCGTATGTGCGCTTATCCGCCAAGACGCCATGCTGATGGATACCGGCCTCATGGGCGAACGCATTCTTGCCGACGATGGCTTTATTGCGGGGAATCGGATTGTGAGTCACTCGCGCCAGCGCCTGGCTCGCTGGGAAGATTTTTGTCGTATCGATTTGCGTTGACATGTCAAAGAAATCGCGGCGCGTCGCCAGCGCCATAATGGCTTCTTCGGTTGAACAGTTTCCGGCGCGTTCGCCAATGCCATTAATGGCGCATTCGATTTGCCGCGCCCCACCGCGCACGGCGGCCAGTGAATTCGCCACCGCCATCCCCAGATCGTCATGGCAATGCACAGAGAACGTCACCCGGTCGGCGCCTTTCGCCGTGCTTTTGAGAAAGGCAAAGAGATCCAGAATTTCTTCCGGCGTTGTGTATCCGACTGTATCCGGGATGTTGATCGTCGATGCGCCGGCCTCAATCGCAGCCTCGATTGCTTCGACGAGATAGTCCCGTTCCGTGCGAATCGCATCTTCAGCGGAAAATTCGATGTCATCGCAGACGGTTCGTGCGAAGCTGACAACGTCGGATATCTGACGGAGAATTTCAGACTTCGACATTTTCAACTTGGCGTCGCGATGCAGCGGGCTGGTGCCAATAAAGGTGTGGATTCTTTTCTTTCGTGCGGTTTCCAGTGCACGGGCGGAAGCCTCGATATCTCCGATACTGAGGCGCGATAAGGAACAGATCGCAGGCCCCTCAATCTCTTCGGCGATGATCCTTATGGAGGCGGCATCGCCTGGCGAGGCGGCGGCGAACCCTGCCTCAATGATGTCAACATTCAACGCTTGCAGAGCGCGAGCAACGATCAGCTTGGCGTCAGTCGACATGGAAAAGCCGGGCGCCTGTTCGCCATCGCGTAAGGTTGTATCAAAAATCTTGACGTGGTTGCCAGCATTGGCGGTTACGTCTGTTTCTTCTGTCGTCATTGATGAATTCCTTTATTCCTGTTCCTTTTCTTTCGCCATTTTTTGTGCGCAGCGATTTCACCGCGCGGGGCTAAGGAGCAGGCTTATGAGGTTGATCAATCGCTGACGGACTTTCATTGGATTAATCCTTTTCGGCACCACGCCGAATAGAAAGAACGCCCGTACGGGATACTTCCGAAAGGCCAAGCGGCTTCATCAGATCGATGAACGCGTTGATCTTTTCGCGCGTACCGGTGATTTCAAAAACAAATGAGGTATGCGTGGTGTCGAGCGCACGGGCGCGGAAAATATCAGCGAGCCGCATCGCTTCGACCCTATGATCGCCTTCGTTCACAACCTTGATCAACGCCAATTCGCGTTCCAGCGCATCAGTTTCGCTGGTGACATCGATGACGCGGCGCACCGGCACCAGCCTGCCGAGCTGCGCCTTGATCTGCTCTATTTTTCCGGGCGTGCCGCGCGTCACGACCGTTATGCGCGACGTATGTTTCTCGACATCGGTTTCTGCAACCGTGAGACTTTCGATATTGTAGCCACGAGCCGAGATAAGGCCGACAACCCGGGACAATACGCCCGGTTCATTGTCGACGATCACAGCGAGGATGACTTCGCGAACCTCACCTTCTTCACGGGTGACAGGATAGACCGATTGCGATGGCGCGGTGGAGGCGGTCATACCAATGTCTTTCCCTGTTCGCTGACGGAGCCCTCAGTGAACTCTCCAAACAGCATTTCATTATGCGCCGCGCCCGACGGAATCATCGGGAAGACATTTTCTTCCTGAGTGACGACACAATCAAACAGCACCGGTTTGTTGACCGAAATCATCTCTTCAATCTTCGCATCGAGCTCGTCCGGCGTGGTTGCGCGAATGCCATGACCGCCATAGGCCTCAGCAAGCTTCACAAAGTCCGGCAGGCTGTCAGAGTATGAATGCGAATAACGTCCGCCATGCAACAGTTCCTGCCACTGACGCACCATGCCGAGATAGGCGTTGTTCAGGATAAAAATCTTGATCGGCAAATTGTGCTGAACCGCAGCGGACA
The DNA here is from genome assembly GCA_021604585.1 of Hyphococcus sp. Taxonomy (GTDB): domain Bacteria; phylum Pseudomonadota; class Alphaproteobacteria; order Caulobacterales; family Parvularculaceae; genus Hyphococcus. The sequence goes on along the minus strand of BQJG01000091.1, from coordinate 2,880 downwards.
TTTCCTGCATGGTCATCTGCACCGAAGCGTCGCCGGCAATATCAATCACCAGTGCGTCCAGGTGCGCCGCCTGCACGCCAAGCGCTGCAGGCAGACCGTAGCCCATGGTGCCCAAGCCGCCCGAGGTCATCCATCGATTAGGCTCGTCAAAATGAAAATGCTGCGCCGCCCACATTTGATGCTGGCCGACTTCGGTCGATATATAGACGTCCTTGCCACGGGTCAGAGCGTATAGCCGTTCAATCGCATATTGCGGTTTGATGGCAGTCTTAGAGTTCGCGTATTGAAACGACTTGCGCGCTCGCCAGCCATCGATCTGATCGAGCCAGCCGCCGATCCGCTCTTTGTCATGGGCTTCATCATGCTCGCGCTTTTCCCATTCGGCGAGCATCGCTTGCATGATCGCGCCCGCATCTCCGACTAACGCAATATCCACCGGCACGTTTTTGTTAATCGAAGAAGGATCGATGTCGATATGGATCTTGCGAGAGTTCGGCGAGAATGCGTCGAGCCTGCCGGTGATGCGGTCGTCGAAGCGCGCGCCGATCGCAATCATCAAATCGCAATCATGCATGGCGTTGTTGGCTTCATAGCTTCCATGCATCCCCAGCATGCCAAGCCATTGCGGATCAGACGCCGGAAAGGCGCCCAGCCCCATCAAAGTCGACGTCACTGGAAAGCCCGTAACAGCCGCAAGTTTGCGCAATGTCTGGGAGGCTTCCGAGCCAGCATTAATAACGCCGCCGCCGGTGTACAAAACCGGGCGGCGCGCATAGCGCATCAAATCTACAGTCTGCTCAATCTGGTTCTGATTGATCTCGGGCGTAACGATGCAGTTTCGGTTCCGCGCGTCGGCCCGCTTTGTGTACTGGGCTTTTTCAAACTGAATGTCTTTGGGAATATCAATGAGGACCGGACCTGGGCGGCCATTTCGCGCGATGTGAAACGCTTCATGCACGGTGCTCGACAGCGACTGAGCTGACTCCGCAAGATAGTTGTGTTTGGTGCATGACCGCGTGATACCAGTGGTGTCGCATTCCTGAAAGGCGTCCGTGCCGATCAAGGCGCGCGCCACCTGCCCAGTGATGCAAACAACCGGAATTGAATCGAGCAAAGCGTCAGCGAGCCCGGTGACCGCATTGGTGGCGCCGGGGCCAGACGTGACCAGTGCAACGCCAACCTTGCCCGTTGAACGCGCGTAACCTTCCGCCGCATGTAACGCGCCTTGCTCGTGACGAACAAGAATGTGACGAATAGTGTCGCGGCCATGCAATGCATCATAAATCGGCAGCACGGCGCCGCCAGGGTAACCGAAAATCACTTCAACGCCCTGCTCCTCCAGCGCATCAAGGAGAAGTTCGGCGCCTGACTTGGTGACACTCGCCGTCTTGGTCGTTTGTTTTACCTGAGAAGCCGTCATGATCGCTTAGCCTTCTTTTGTGTTGGCGCCGGGTTTTAACCAGGACATGCGCGCGCGCAGTTCCTTGCCGGTTTTTTCAATCGGATGTTCCAGGTCAGCATGCAGCATCTGGTTGAAGCGGGGTTTTCCGGCCTGATTTTCTAAAATCCAGTCGCGCGCGAAGGATCCGTTTTGGATATCCGTCAGAACCTCCTTCATGCGCTGTTTTGTTTCCGCATTGATCACACGAGGACCGGAAACAAAGTCGCCATACATGGCCGTTTCGGAAATAAATTTATGCATGCCGGCGATGCCGCCCTCATAGAAGAGATCAACGATCAGTTTCAGCTCATGCATGCACTCGTAATAGGCGATTTCCGGCTGGTATCCGGCTTCGACCAGTGTTTCAAAACCGGCGATGACAAGCTCAGACGCGCCGCCGCATAAAACTGCCTGCTCGCCGAACAAATCGGTTTCCGTTTCCTCGCGGAAGGTTGTTTCAATTGCGCCAGCCGTGGCCCCGCCAATGAGACTGCAATAGGCGAGTGCTTTTTCCTTTGCTTGTCCGGTTGCGTCCTGATGAACCGCAAACAGGCACGGCACGCCTCGGCCACGCTCATATTCGCTGCGCACCAAACCGCCCGGACCTTTCGGCGCCACCATGATAACGTCCACATTTTCAGGCGGATTCACGCGGCCATAAAGCACCGTAAATCCATGCGCGAACAAAAGCGCGTCGCCATCGCTTAAATTTGGCGCAACGTCCTCATTGAAAATCTTTTCGTGTGTCATGTCCGGCGTCAGAATGGCGATGAGTTTCGCCTGCTTGGTCGCGCTGGCGACGGACGCCACTTCGAGGCCGTCTTCTTCGGCGCGTTTGGCGCCAGGCCCGTCCGGGCGAACGCCGACAATGACTTTACATCCGGAGTTTTTCAGATTGAGCGCATGGGCGCGCCCTTGGCTGCCATAACCGATGACCGCAACTGTCGCTGACTTTACCGCCGCCGGATTCGCATCATCTTCCGTGTAGACTCTCATCTAAAAAATCCCTCTTCCTATTCGTTGTTGGTTTGAATGGTGACGGCGCCCTTTGACGCCGAAGAAACTAGTCTTGCGTATTTGTCGAAGACGCCGCCCATGCGGTTCGGCGCTTTGGGTTTGAAGGCTGCGCGCCGCGCCGCCCAATCGACATCGGCGTCGATACGGCGCGCCTCAGCGTCAATTCGAATCGTGTCGCCTTCTTGCAGCAAGCCAATCGGTCCGCCCAGCGCCGCTTCCGGCGCCACATGGCCGATGACGAAACCGTGCGACGCACCAGAAAACCGGCCATCGGTGATCATGGCGACTTTACCGGCCAGCCCCTGTCCCGCAACCGCCGCCGTTGTCGCCAGCATTTCACGCATGCCGGGCCCGCCTTTTGGACCTTCATAACGGATGACGATGACATCGCCTTCTTTGATGTCACGCGCATTCACCGCAGC
>BQJG01000090.1 GCA_021604585.1 Hyphococcus sp. | reverse complement strand
CCCATCGGCGCCATCGGCGCCGGCAGGTCCAGCCGGACCCTGAAACGGAATCGCATCGGACCAGTTGCCGGAAGCGCCTTCGCGAATGAAGATCACCGCCGTTGAAACCGCAGCGCCGTCGCCATCCGTCGAAAGATAGGCAAAGCCGACCGCTTCGGAATCATAGGCGGAACGCCCGGCAAAAAGCCCCGTGGCGTCGACTTGAAAATTCTGACCATCAGCGCCATCGGCGCCGTCTGCGCCATCAGCGCCATCGGCGCCGTCTGCGCCATCAGCGCCATCGGCGCCCGCAGGTCCCGTCAGATCGACGCCGGCAGGCCATGTTCCCGACTTCGGCCCGTAGATCGTTTTTGCAGCGATATCGAAATAATAATCGCCATTGACGCCAAGGCCCGCGCCCGGCGCACCGGAACCTGACAGGATGGTCTTGCCGTCGGCGCCATCGGCGCCGTCCGAACCGGGCGCGCCATCCGCCCCATCAGCCCCAACCGACCCATCGGCACCTGCCGGACCCGCTGGCCCCTGGAAGGCGACGGCGTCAGACCAGTTGCCGGCGGCGCCCTCGCGAATGAAGATCACGCCGACATTGATCGCCGCGCCATCGCCGTCGGTCGACAGATAGACAAAGCCAGCAGCTTCGGCGTCATAAGCCGAACGGCCAGACAGCAAGCCGGTTGCATCGATTTGCAAGCCCGCGCCGGTTGCACCCGTCGCCCCTTGCGCCCCCGCAGGGCCTTGCTTGCCGATGCGCACAGTCCGCACCGGACGCCCGTCAATGGTCGTCATGCTTTCGACTCCATAAGATTGGTATTAAAAAACGCCTGCGGCTTTATCCGCATACGATCGATTGAAGGCTGGACTTACAAACCCTTGCGCAGAACGCGCAGACGCCCGGCAATGACGGTCAGCGGACAGCCGCCGCTATCGATAATCGCCACATGCAACCGTGCGCGACGCCCGACGGGCAGCAACGCCGTTGTTGCGCTTGGTATTTCCGCCGTGATAACCCCATCCGTCACGGTAACGCCGCCAGCAAGATCGTCGCTCCATGAACCGCCTGGCCAGGTCAACGTGACCGCAACATCCGCGCCGGTGAAATCAAACGGCAAATCATCTTCATCGCGCGGATCAACATCGAACTTCAGGCAATCGCCCTGATACACCGTATAAAGAACATCTTCGGCCATGATTTTCCTATTCGCTCAAGTGACGGATTCCGTCGCGGCTTTGCCGGTCGCTATCGGAAAGCCCGCCCGCAACGCCGATCGCCGCATGCGAGTGCGCGGCGCGCGCGACGCGGGCGCTGATGATGGCGCCCACTTTTTCAACGAACGCAGCCGGCGCGCCGGAAAATTCATAAAGGATCGCCTCGTTAAAGGCGCGCCCGTCGCCGGTCGGCTTTCCCGTCGCCTGCCACTTCGTCCAGCAGCCGTCACACGCCCATTCCGCGCCGCCTGGCAAAGTCTCGCGAAACGCGGCCGGAAAGCCGCGCAAATCGATCAGCACATGCGGCAACACCCATGCGCGGCAACATGGGCATTGCGTCCGGACAACGCCGTTGACTTCTTTTTCCGAAAGCACCGCAGACGGATCAATCGACGCCTTTGCGCTTTCGTAGGTTGTAATTTCCCAACTCATCAAACCGGCCCCTGATTGCCGATCACCGAATAAGGAACGGGCGACGCGCCCGCCGGCGTCGCCGTCACTTCGGAGATGGTGCCTTTTGCATATTTGACTGACACGAATGCGGTAATGTCGTTACCGGCGCCGAAAAAGCCTTCGCGATGAACGCCGAACGCCGCATCAACGCCCAGCCCGTCAACGCTGATTGATTTGTTATAGGTGCCGCTCATGGTGTAACGAACGGTTTCGCGCTTCGTCCATGCGCCGCCGGATGTTGTGCGCGTGTAAAACCCGACATCGCAAAACCCATCGATCGGATCGCTTGGCGGGCCTGTCTCAGCAGCGACAACGGTCACCCGAAAAACATAGGTGTCATAATCGTCTTCATCGGCCGCCGATTTTTCAATCTGCCAATTCGGCGTTCCGCCGATCGCCGCGCCGGGTCCGTCGGTGTAATTCGTCGGCGCCGCGCCGAGCGTCTTCAGTCTTAGCGAGGCGGTGAATTGCGTCGTTGTGACATTGATCGCCTTGAAAACCTGTTGCTGATCACCCACCAAGGAATCGGAATGTGTAACGCCCCCATTGCCAAACTTGATGATCGGCGGCGCGGCCCACGGCTGCGAAAACACGATAACATCGCCATCGTAACAAACGCCGGACGCCGGGCCGATGCCGATTTGCCGACCCGTGCCGGCGTCGCTGCCGACAATGTTCGGGTCCAGTTTTTTATTGCTCGCATCCTCGACCAGCGCATCGATCGACGTCCCGTCAACATAGCGCGCCGTCAACGTCGCCAACCGGTCACGCCGATCGGGGATTGTCGCCGTCGCCGGCGGCGTTCCCAAGGCGATGGTTTCGTCATAGATCGCCGGATCTTCCTCGCGCAGCGCAAAATAACAAACGCCGTCGATCGTAATGCGATCTTCCATGACGCGGAAAAGTTTATCGACGCCGTTCGTTTCCTCAAAATTCAGCGTTAAGACGGTAAAGGGCGGATATAAAATCCCGCGCCAATCCAACGCAAAGGCGGCCGTGACGCCAAACCGCGAGCGGCGCACCGCATAACGCGCCAGCCTTTCCGCCGTCGCCACATCCTGCACCCAGGGAAAGTCAACGGTCAGAATGCGCTGGCGCCCATCCTCAGCCAGCGCCGCCGCTTCACTCACTTCCGGGTAAAGCGCGCCCTGATATTGCTCCGCTGCGGAAATGTAGCGCCCGCGCGCCGTGTTGTAGATCTCGCGAACATCCGAAGCATGATCGAATTCAATCGCTTCGGTCGCGATCAGATCCTTTGCGGTGATTGTCGCCGCCGGCGTCAAATCGTCATTCGGAACCCAAATGTAACGCTTGCCGCCGGAACGTGAAACCTTGCCGCCGGTTGACGCCTCCCATTGCTGAAAGAACGCCGCATGATTATTCGACGTCGGGAACATCCCGCCCAGGCGATAGCGCGGAACCCCGTCGCGAATTTCATCGCAGATATTGGCCGCCGCGATAAAGCTCGAAAGATCGACGTCGCCTTGCGCCTCGCCCACGCCCCAAATCGGGCGATGACCGCCGGCGAGACTTTGGCCCGGCGCATATTCGCCGATGATATAGCGCAGCGCCACAAGCGCCGCGTTGCCGTTGTTGTAGGTCCATGTGGACGGGTCGTCATAGCGATGCGCGCCGGCTCCGCCGACGGTTGAATCAAGGCGCGGATCGTAAAGCTTGGCGCCGCGAATAACGACAACGATGTTTTGCGGAACGCCCGCCGTTAGCTGATCATTGGCGGCGATGTTCCAGATCATCGCCGAATGCGCCATGCCGGCCCCTTTGGCGCTGGCGCCCCATGCGGTGCCTGGCAAACTCAGGGCGGATTGCGCCGCCGTGCCAAGATTGCGCTTCCAGGTTAAGACGCCGGCCCAATCGCCGGTTGCATCATCGCCGGAAAACGTCACCGCCTCGCCCTCGATCGTCAGAGAAACAAAGCCGTCAATCTCATGCCAGGCATGGGCGAAAACGCTTGTGATAAATTCCTTATTCGTCCCGTGGTTTTGCTCAAAAACCAGCGCCAGCGGGACAGCGGTTTCACCGAAAACGAACGCGCCCTGGGCATTCGCGTCCACATAAGGCCGCCCGCGATCGGTCGCGCCTACATCCTCCAGGCGCGGCCCCTTGGCGATGGCGCCGCCGACGGTTGACGCGATAGCGCCGACGCCGATCAGCGTGCTTGCGGAAAAGCCAAGCCCGCCAATCGTCAGCGACGCCGCAGAACCGAGCGCGGTCAGCACCGGCGCGCCGGCCAGCAACAGCCCGCCGGTGACAAGCGTTCCCACAGCCAGGCCCGCGAATAGCGCGACCTTGCCGATAACTTTCAGGACTTTACCCATCAGACAATAAACGCGTGATCGATGTTTTTCACTTCAACAATGGTGAAGCCGTCATCGCCGAGAAAGATCCCGATTTGCCGCGCGCCGATCGTGTGAATAATGCCGATCGCGCCGCCTTCGTCATCACGGAAGGCAATATCGCCGCGCTGCGCCTGCGCCGGTGAAACCGGATCGCCAAAGACGCGCACAAGCGCGCCGAAAAGCGTCTTGTCGCCATGGCCCCAAAGCGCGCGTATCGCTTCCTCGCGCGTTTCATAGCGCCCGCGATATTCCGCCATCGGATCAAGATCTGTGATGCGCGCAACCCAATCGAACGCAAAGGTGCAGCAATCGAATTCGCCCCAGCGCAAGCCGCCTTCGAGATAGGCCGCTTGCGACTGCATAATATGTTCGTTTAACAGGCGCGGCCAATCGGCGACGCGCTGAAACCGTTTCGTCATTTGCTCGCCTTAGCGTTCATAAGAGTATTTTGCGCCGCCGCCCGATGCGCGCTTGCCGCCGCCGACATTGGCCGCACCGCTTAACGCGCCGCCAACGCTGGCGATCAAGCCGTTAACCAGGTCAAGAATGAAGGATGAAAACCCGTCGCCGGAAACGAACCGGCCATGATCTTGCAAGCGCGCTTCGGATCCTTCAGCCAACGCATAATCAGTATCGCAATCAATCACTATGACGCCAGGCTCATTATGCGCGCGCGATGTTTTCGCCTTCACCATCACGCCGCCAAATAGCTGGCGGTAAAAAGGTTCAAGCTCCGCTTCGTTTGCTTTCTGGAAAAAGATCCAGACTTTTGCTTTGCGCAAAATCCATTGCCGCCCGTCGCGCACGATTTGCTTGATCACATCCGCGTCAACATCGGGCGCCGCGAAGGTCAGGGTTATGCCCTCGCCGTTCCCCATATTTTCGACAAAATCGGTGACGCTCACCGCGCCTTCCGCCGGCGCGAACAAATTGCCGTCAAGATCGGGATCGCCCGTTCCAGATATCGCCAAAACGCCATTGCCGGTATGGCCATAAACGGGATCGTCAGCGAAATCGAGCAAGCCGACCAGGACCGGCCGGACAACCGGCGCCGAAACGATGGTTTCCAAGGTCATGAAAACGCCTCGACAAATTCAATCGAGAATGACGAATAACCATCGATAGAATTTTGCCATTGCGCTTCCGGCGTCGCGAGCGCGAAGGCGGTCTTTGGCGCGAAGATCTCAACCGTTGAATCATCGGCCGGGGCATTGCGCAAGGCCGGCTCAAACGCCGCTGTCATTTCGCCGGATCCGTCCGCGACAAGATCAGCGGTCAGCATCTTCAGTTCTTTGACCCCCGCCGCGACAATGTGGAAATACTCGCCCGCCCTGGCGATCGTCGCCGACGGCGTGACGCCGTCCATATCAAGCGACAGACCCAATTGATCGGCGCCGGCTACGCTCGGCGCGGATCCTGAATATCCCGTCGAAATGCCCATTTGCGCGTCCGGCGGCGATAGTTCGCAGGTGTTGCCAAGCTTTGACAGCTGCACAAGCGCGGCGCGCCAGCTGCGGCGCGCGTTATCCTTATCGAACAAGGGCGGCAAATCGATGCGGCAAACCCAAAGCGCCTTCGGATATTGCGTCACCTGACGGGCGCCGTTCAGCTTTTCGCTTACCGCATCGGCGCGCACGATCCCAAAACCCGACGTTTTCCAGCGGATCGGATCTTGCGGCAAAGTGATGATCGTCATTACGCGTAACCCGGCCGGATTCTTGCGCGCTCAACCGCCGCCGAAACACTGGCGGCGATCCGTGGCGCTTCTCTCTCAACAACAGCCTTCACGCTTTCAACAGTAATCGGAAAGCTATTATAAACATTCACGGTTAGCCCGCCGCCGGAACCGCCGCCGTTCGGCGTGATCACGCCCGCAACGCCAGGCGAAAACATTTCCGGCCCGTTCTCGCCGACAATGTAGGACTTGCCGGCCGACACCGGCCCGCCTGCGGCGCGGAAGCCGCCGAACAAGCCGCCAGATCCACCTGATAAGGCGTTGAACAGAAAATTAGAAAGACCCTTGAACGCCAATTGTTTGACGATATTGGAAAGCGACTTGAAAAGATTATCGCCATAGATCGCCGCGCCCGCGAGGGAATCGGATAGCCCGCGCCCGAATTCAAGCCCGGCCTGTTTCGCCGCATCGGTTTCATCGGCGACGTCACGCATTTGCTTTTGCAACCGCGCCGCTGCTTCCGCCAAAGCGTTCACTTGTTCCGGCGTTTCCGCGAACGGTTGCAGCGCTTTAATTTCGGCGTAGTCCTTTTTCAATTTATCAAGCGGCGTTTGCATGCGCTCAACAATCGCCGCCACGCGATCGCGCATCGCATCCGCATCCTTCGCAAATACGTCGCTTTTCAAAGACGGAATGCCGGGAGTTTTCCCGCCCGCAAAAGCGTTCGCATTTAATCCGGCGGATGTTGCGGCCGCCGCTTCCGCCTCGATCGCCTGGATCTCTTGTTCTTTGCTGCGAATTTCCGCGAGCAATTTTGCGCGTTTGGCTTCCAAAACAGCAACGCGTTTTAGATTTTCCTCAAGCTTGGCCTGGCCGCGGGCGCTAATAAAGCCGATCGGGTTATTGAGTTGTTTGAAGTTCTCGCCGATATCTTTGTTTGTTTTCTTCAGCTCAACGCCAAGATCGGCGTACTGGATCCGCAGATCCTCAATTTCATCGGAAACGCGCAAATTTAAAAGCCGCTTCACATTATCGACAAAGCCGCCAACGCCGGCCGCCGCTTCCAGCGCGCCAAGCGAGATATCATTCATCAAGCGTTTAAACGAAATTAGGCCGGGCAGATTTTCAAGAACCGTAATTTTCAACTTGGCGTCAAGCACGTTGTCCATTGTTGTAAGCGTATCTTGCGCGCGCTCCGCCGATGCGATCAGATTTTTATCGATAACAATCCCATAGTCGCGCGCCTGTTTCTTGGCTTGCTCCAGCGCGTCCGCGCCATCGCGCACAATCAACGCCATGCGCCGCGCATCGTCGCCGAATACTTTTGTCGCGAAAGACGTCCGAACGGTTTCGTCTGTAATGCCCGCAAGTGATTTAAATGTCTTATCTAGCGCTTGCTCATTCGTGTCGGTGATGGAAACGCCAAGCTTTGCAAAACTATCCGCATAGGCCTTATTTCCGTTGCGCGCCTCACCCAATCGCCGGTTAAACCGTCCGACCGCGTCATCAAATTGCTTTTGCGAATTGCCTGCCAATTCGGCCGCATAGCGATATTCTTGCAAGCTTTCCGCGCCAATGCCGGCGGTCTTGGCCGCCTTCCCGATTTCGTCAGCGGCGCGAACCGTATTCGTCGCCAGCTGATCGATCTCGCGACCGACCAGGCCGGCGCCGGCGCCCGCCAGCACGCCGGCGAAACCGCGCGAAAATCCGGCAACCGACCGTTGCCAGCGCTTTGTCTGGCTGTCGAGATGACGGCTCGCCTTATTAACGCCAGCGATAAACCCGCTTGGATTGGCGTCAAGTTCCGCTTGTATGCGCGTATTACGCGGCATTGTCTTTGAGGTTTCCTCGCTTGTCTAAAAAATCATCCATGCTCGCCGGCGCGACGGGCGCCGCAGTTGCAAGCCATGGCGTAAAATCAATTGGCGTCGCCAATGGCGCACCTTCCGATTTATGTGCATTGCGCACATCCGCCGCCAGCATCGATAAAATGTGATGCGTTTTATGGTGGCCGTCGCCGCGTGCATGAGCGCGAAGCGCGTTCAGCCATTCCTTAATCGAAAGCGAATAGAAAACGTCGTGCGAATAACCAATCACGCCGAACGCAATTTCTTGCCACCAATCCCAACGCTGCGCGCGGCTTAGTTTTTTTTTGGCGTAACGTCGGGATCATCCTTCGCCGCCGCGCTGACCGGCTCATCTTCCGGCGCCGGAAACGCGGCGCCCATCAACTTGTCTAAGGCCGCGCACGCATCGCCAAGATCCAGCCCGCGCAAATCGTCAGGATCAAACGGCGTTTTTCCCGCCTTCGCGGTTTCCTCCAAAAAGACCATGATCGGCCCAGCCTTTTTCGTCGCCAAAAGCGGGATCGCGTGGAACACGTTCTCAACCTCTAACCGGGTTTCGATCGCGTCGCACGCGCCCAAATCGAGCAACAAGCGATAGTCTTTTCCGTCAAGACTAACCGTAACATCGCCGCGCATTGACATTATGCAGTCGCTCCCGCGCCGCCGCCGGACGCATTTCCAGGCGCTTGCTTTTTCTCTAGTTCCAGGCAAGCGCGCTGGCGATCGGTAAGCTTTGACGGATCGACGTCGATCACTTCGCCATAACGCAAAGTGATCGGCTCAATCACAAGATGCGCCCCGTCAACAATCGCCGCAGTCGGCCCTTTATGTTTTGGCGCGCCGGGATTGCATTGCAATTTCAACTTATGCGCGGCCGCCAGGTCCGGCGCCAATAGAACGGCGTCGCCCCGTACCAGCGGCAGGCCCGATGCGGCCGACACCCTCGCGCGTTGTAACTTTGTCATATTAGGTTTTCCTTCGCTCGCGTTTGTGGATTAAAGCAATTCGCTGTCAATCACGTTGTTTGAGATACTGATCGAGACAGGAACAGAATAAACGCCGTTGACGCTCGCTTCCTCGCCGATCTCCGCGACATTGCCGAAATAGCGTTCAAAGCCTTCGCGGTCTCCATAGGCTTTCAGGAAATAGCTTTGCGTTCCGCCTTCTTGCAATACCTTCAACGCATTCAGGCCGGCATCATTGCGGCGCTTGAATGATTGAAAAGAAAGCTGCGAATTCGTGCGCAGTCCCGGCAAGGTTTCGGTGCGCTCAGATAACGAGTGCGTGACGTCGATTTCCGGACTGGAAACATTCGGCCCGCTGCTTTGCGTTGACAAGCCCGCAAGATCGAAAACGCGCAACGTGCAAGCGACGCTTGCTTCCTCAACCGGCGCCACATCGAGCGTCAATTGCAGCGCTGAAACCGCCAGGATCCGGAAACACTTCTTTTTATTCAAGACGGTATCTTCCGCCGTGAAAAATTGATCAACCTCATAATTGGTTGTGAAATCGCCCGACGGGCGCGTGACTTTTTTTGTCGCCGCAACAAACGAGAACGTCGCCGCCTCTTGATGCGAGAAAACGCCAATGGCGCTATTTTGAAACTTTAAAACGTCCTGACCTGTTACCGCCATTTTTGCGATCTCCTTTTACCTGATAAGTCCGGCATTTCCGCTAATCGTCACAGTGCGAACAACGTCGCCGCCATCCGTCACGCCTTCATCTATCGACGCAACTATCGCCCCGCCGACCCAGGCGCCGCCGGCCTCGCCGCGCGGATAGATCTCGAATTCATGGACGCTTTGCGCGGCTAACAGCGCCTGTCCGGCGTCGCTATCGTCAAGCGTCATGACCAGGGTCGCCGACCAGCTCGCCACCTCTGACGGCGTAAACCGCCGCCATTCATCGAGCGAATGCGTTGCGTCAACAATTTCGCCGCCGATTTCCACCGACCAGGATCGCAAGCGCCCAATCGCAACAGTGTCGGCTTTAACAACGGCCAGGCGGCCGCCAGGCAATTGCACGCCTACGTTCCAGGCTTCCACGCGATAGGACAGCGTGGCCAAATACGTAGCGAGATCAC
>BQJG01000089.1 GCA_021604585.1 Hyphococcus sp. | reverse complement strand
AGTACGAATTTGAGGCCCCGGCGGTTTGCAATCTGAATCGAAATGCCAGGGCGCGCGTTCAATTCCAGCAGCAGCGGACCTCTTTCGCGGTCAAGCACCACATCAACACCTATATAACCGAGGCCCGTCACCTCATAGGACTTTGCCGCCATCAGCATGATGTCGTCCCAGTAAGGCGTCTGGATGTTTTCCAGCGGGTGCGCAGTATCGGGATGAATGTCGATGAAATAGTCATGCTGCATGGCGCGCATAGACAGGCCAGTGGCGAGATCAATGCCTGCGCCGACGCCGCCCTTGTGCAAATTCGCCTTGCCGTCGGATTCCGCCGTCGGCAGACGCAACATGGCGAAGACCGGAATACCTTTCAGCACAATGACGCGAATATCCGGCACGCCGCGATAGGAGACCTTGCCGAAGACGTCATCAAATTTGACGCGATACTCAACCAGCGCTTTGTCCGGCTGGCCGCCGAGGGAATACATGCCGGAAAGCATATTGTTGATTTGAAATTTGATGGAATCGAGATCGATACGTTTACCCGAGGAGAGGCGCCAGCCGCCTTTTAACGGACCTTCCGCGACGATAATGCCTTTGCCTTGCGAACCTTGCGCCGGCTTGACGACAAATCCGTCCGGATGGTCGATGAATTCCGGCAAACGCTTCATGTCGCGCGCGTCGCGAATGACGCCGTAAAGTTCAGGCGTCGGAATGCCCGCCGGCGCCGCAAGCTCTTTCGTCACCAGCTTATCGTCCACACGCACCAAAAGTTTGCGCGGGTTGAGCGCGTTCACATATTTAACATTGCGCTCGTTAATGCCGATAACGCCATTCGCCCGTAATGCGCGATAGGTGCCAAGCATAACTAGCTCGCCAGCGCCTTAAAGCGCCACAACTCAGACAGCCTCAAGCCGGTGTAACGGCCCATGAGCACGCAAAGCCCCATAAGCACCAGCAGCAATTCCGGGAAGCGATACATGAAATGTTCGACAAAACTGTTGGTCATGGCGAGATAGGTAAGAGCGGCGGCCAGAAGCGAGCCTAGCCCCTGTTTAATCGCTTCGCTGGCGGAGTTTTCTTCCCAGACGATCGACATGCGCTCAATCGTCATGGTCAAGATGACCATTGGGAACAGCGAAATCGACAGCCCCATCGACTGGTTGGTTTCAGCCATCAACACGGCAAACACCGCCATCGTCAGCACGATGAAGATCAGCACCACGGCAAGCCGCGGCACGAGCAATAATTGCAATCGCTCCAGATAAAACCGCAACGCCAGCCCAAGCGCGACCAGCAGCGAGAACAACAGCACACCATTCAGCAGCGCCGTTTCCCGAAACGCGATGCCGATCAGCACCGGCATGAAGGTGCCGAGCGTCTTGAACCCGACGAACTGGCGCAGGAACACAAGCAGCGTGATGCCGATCGGAATAGTGATCAGCACCTGATAGACAAGCTGCGTGGTCAATGGCAGCGAGGAAAACCCGATCGCTTTGCCAAAGGCGCCAGCGGGTCCGGGCGTGTTTTCCGCGATGTCAGCGGTAGCTGCATCTTGCGCGCGAAGCGCCACCTGCACTTCGAGATTGTCAATGCCGGCCGCATCCACCATCGGCTCCGTGCCGTACCAGATCGTAAAGAAGCGCGACGGATCGCCTTCGGGAAAATAACGGAAGTCTTTGCCGTCGATGAAATACTCGATCCAATGGTGTGTATCGACGCGGCGGCGCGCTTCCGTCAGATATACGCCGTTGGCGATGCGCGCCGCGATACCTTGCGACTGCAATAATTGCCGGACCAGCTCTAGCCGGCCAACCACGCCGCCCCGCTGATCGAGCAGCGCGGCGATTTCATCGGCATATTGCTCGCTCTCCGTGCGCTCGCCAAACGTCTCCGCGATGGCGAGGTCGGCAAAAGACCGGTCATCAGCGGAACGCTGACGCAGATTGCCGGACCAGACAATAAACGCCTGGCGTTTGACGGGGTCGGCTTCAAATGGCGATACCTGCGGTTCGGATTCGCGAAAGGAAAGCGGCAGCGGCGTAGTTTTGGTTTCGCCGAGCGTCTGCGCTGCATAGCGCAACACCTTGCGGTTGGCCGGATAACGATAGGTCCAAACCGCTTTTCGGTTTCGCGTGTCGGCTTCGCCTGAAAGACTGAGACCGAACGAGCCATTATAAAATTCTTCCTGCGGAAAAGCGCGCTCGACATCGCTGGCTGGAATAAACGCTTCTATGCGCGCTGGCTGATTGCGTCCGTCAAATTCGACATAAAGCTCATAATCCCAAAGCGTCGATCTCGCCCCCGGCGCCAGCGGATAATGCAGTGTTACCGCCTTGATTAGAAAAATTGCGAGTCCGGCGACGATCAGGGCAAGGCCGAGGACCGTCGCATGCCGCAGTTTAATCTTCATTCTGTTTTTCTTCTTTTTGGGGCTCGCACTCTTCCGTGGACATAAAAGTCCGGCTCGCATCGACCAATACGCGATTGGCGAGGAATTCCCGGCCGATCAGAATCTCATATTCAAAGTCGCCGCGATCAGCGAGGTTCAACTCCGCCCGTCCCCAGCGTCCGCCAACACATAGCGGTAGGTGAATGACTGGCCGGCGAATGACGCCGCCCGTTTTGGTTTTGATGCGCGCAAAGCGGATGACGTTCTGGTCATAGCGGATCGCCCGTCCGTCCTTGCCAATCAATCGAAAGCGGACCCAATTGTCACGCTCGCCGCGCTGATAGACTTTGACATTATAAGCGTGGATCGAACTCGTATCAGCGCCCGTATCGAGCTTGCCCTTCATGGCGAGCGCAAGATTGCCGACCGCAATGCTCTCAATATAGCCGAGCGTCACCGGTTCGCCGCGTGCGTCTTCTTCGTCCGCAGCCGCGCGCGCAGGCAGCGCCAGCAGCGCCAAAATCAGACTGAAAAGCAGAGCGTTAAATCGTCTCATGTATCGCCTCCCGGAGTGGCAAATATCCCCGTTAACCGGCGAGGAGATAGCAAAGCCGTTCATAAAGTAAACAGCCCTTCCCGTGTACAATTTCCCTGCCGCAGCTTAACTATCGCAAAAACCGGCCAGCCGGCCCAATTCTCCGCGTTCCGGCCAGATTTTTGCTTTAATAAAGCCGCGTGCGCCGGATTATAGGCAGGCAGGCGGCGAAAAACGAGGTCGAAGACAGATGTGCGGTATTATTGGAATTCTGGGCTCAAGCGAGGCGGCGCCGCGAATTCTGGCCGGGCTGAAGCGGCTCGAATATCGCGGCTATGATTCGGCCGGCGTTGCGACGTTGAACGAAGGGCGGCTGGAGCGCCGCCGGGCGCCCGGCAAACTCGCCAATCTCGATGCGGCGCTGGCGGCCAGCCCGCTTCCCGGCCCGGCCGGAATTGGCCATACGCGCTGGGCGACTCATGGGGCCCCCAATGAGACCAACGCCCACCCGCATGCAACGCACCGCGTCGCCGTCGTCCACAATGGCATTATTGAAAATTTTGCTGAGCTCCGCCGCGAACTTGAAGACAAGGGCGTTGTCTTCGAATCTGAAACTGACGCAGAAGTCTGCCCTCAACTCATTACGCATTATCTCGAAAACGAAAACATGTCGCCGGCGAATGCTTTCAAAAAAGCCATCGCCCGCATGCGCGGCGCCTTTGCTTTCGCTGCGATTTTTTCAGGTGAAGATGATCTGCTGATCTGTGGCCGCAAAGGAAGCCCGCTCGCCATCGGCCGTGGCGACGGCGAAATGTTTTTAGGCTCCGACGCTTATGCGCTCGCGCCCTTCACCAACCGCATCACCTATCTCGAAGAAGGCGACTGGGCGGTGTTGACGCGTGAGACCATCAATATTCGCGACGAAAACGGCGCAAAAGTTGAGCGCACTGAAAAAATCTCCACTGCCTCGCACGGCATGGTCGACAAAGAAGGCCACCGTCATTTTATGGCGAAAGAAATACACGAACAGCCTGAAGTCATCGCGCACACCATTTCACGCTATGTCGATACTACAAATATGTGCGTTAAATTGCCCAGTGGCGCTTTTGATTTTGCGGCGCTGGACCGGCTCACCATTTCCGCCTGCGGCACCGCCTATTACGCAGGGCTGGTGTCAAAATACTGGTTTGAAAAATGGGCGCGCCTTCCGATTGAGATCGATGTTGCGTCTGAACTTCGTTATCGCGACGTGCCCTGGACCATAAATGGCGGCGCGTTGTTTATCTCCCAATCAGGTGAGACAGCCGACACGCTGGCGGCCCTGCGCGAAGCGCGGGCCCATGGCCAGCAGATTGCAACTGTAGTCAATGTTCCTGAGTCTTCGATCGCACGCGAAGCCGATATCATTTTCCCGATGGCGGCTGGTCCTGAAATCGGCGTGGCGTCAACCAAAGCCTTCACCTGTCAGCTCGTGTCGCTTGCGTGCATTGCAATCGCCGCCGGGCGCGCGCGCGGCGTTATTTCCATTGACGAAGAAAAATCGCTGGTTTCCAGCCTGCTGGAACTGCCGCGGCTCGTAACTGAAGCCCTGAAGCAAAGCGATAACATCGAACTGATCGCCCGCGACATCGCGAAAGCGACCGGCGTGTTTTATATCGGCCGCGGCGTTTCATATCCGATGGCGCTTGAAGGCGCACTTAAGCTCAAGGAAATTTCCTATATACATGCAGAGGGCTATGCATCCGGCGAGCTAAAACATGGTCCGATTGCTTTGATTGATGAACATCTGCCCATTGCTGTCCTTGCGCCAATGGATGCGCATTTCGAAAAGACCGTGTCCAACATGCAGGAAGTGATGGCCCGTGACGGCAAGGCGCTGATGATTTCCTGCAAGGATGGCATCGCCAAGGCCGGCCGAAAGGCCTGGGCGACAATCGAAACACCGAAGACCCATCCAATGTTATCGCCAATTGTATATGCGGTCCCCGTTCAGCTACTCGCCTATTTCACCGCCACAACAAAAGGCACCGATGTCGATCAACCGCGAAACCTTGCGAAATCAGTCACGGTTGAATAGCGAATACCTAGGCGTCACATGGAACGCGCCTTAAACAGGGCTTCATGAACGACAATAGCGCATATGAGAAAGACTTTGCCGCGGCTTTGGCGCGTTTGCGCCATTGGTTTTGTGAGACGGCGCTGCCTCTATGGGCGGCACACGGATATGATGATGCGCGTGGCGGATTTTATGAAGCGCTGACGTTTGACGCCGCGCCGTCCTTCAGCCGCCCTCGCAGAACAAGAACCCAAGCCCGGCAAATTCATGTCTTCAGCCAAGCTGCGCTGCGCGGCTGGAACCCGAATGCTGAAGCCATCGCCGTAAAAGGCTTTGATTTTTTTCTCAACCATGCCTGCCCCAACGCAGGTGCGCGCGGATGCGTTCATCGCTTGTCTTATGACGGCGCTGTTCTTGATGACCGGCGCGATCTCTATGATCAGGCTTTCTTGCTGCTCGCTTGCGCGTCGCATTGGCAAGCTGTTCAGGATGACCGTGCGCTGGCCTTGGCGGACAGAACGCTCGCCTTCATCGACAGTGAACTCTCCTCTCCTCACGGCGGATGGTTAGAGAGCGACCAAAATGAACTGCCTCGCCGTCAGAACCCGCATATGCATTTGTTTGAAGCATTCATGGCGCTTTTCGCAGCAACCCGGAACGGGCAATATTTTGATTATGCGCGTCATATTATCGACCCATGCTTTTCAGCATTTTATGATCAAGCCAACGGCGTCATTCATGAACGCTTTGACGAGACGCTGAACCATAACAACCTGGACCGGCGGATCGAGCCGGGACACATGTTTGAATGGGTATGGTTATTGAGCCGCTTTGAAGCACTTTCCACAGAAGATTACGGGGCCGAGCGGTCCGTGCTCTATCGCCAAGGCGCCAGTATCGGCGAAGACCTTACTTTCCACGGTTTTGTGAATAATGAAGTTGAGGTCAGCAAACAACCTGTAGCGGGCGCCAAACGGCTTTGGCCCCAAACTGAATATTTGCGAGCCTGCCTCGTGCAAGCTGCAAATGGAGACGCCACGGCCAGCGCACGCGCGGCCAAGCTCATTGACGCTATGTTCGGTACATATTTGAAGGTTGATCGAGCAGGCCTATGGATTGATGAGTTTGACCGGCATGGCGCCGCAATTGCGCAAGACGTTCCCGCCAGTATTGTCTATCATCTATTGGAAGCCGTCATTGCAGCAGAAACTTACCTGAGTAAAAGGAAATGCGCGTGATCATTCAACCGGTCATCATGTCGGGCGGCGCGGGCACGCGATTGTGGCCTTTATCGCGCCGTGCGCGGCCGAAGCAATTTCTCAATCTTGTTACCGACAAATCGCTGTTTCAGGAAACCGTGTTGCGGCTTTCCGATGGCGGAAAACAGTTCGCTGCGCCGCTGATCATTGCCGGACATGATCATGCCCAACTGGTGAGCGAACAATTGGCCGCAATTGACGTTGCGCCGGCAGATATCATCCTTGAACCCTGCCCGCGAAACACCGCGGCTGTAGCCGCTGTGGCCGCTGCATGGGGCGCCGCCGAAAATCCCGATGCGCAAATTCTTCTCTCTCCTGCCGATCATCACATTGAAGACGCTAACGCCTTCAGAAACGCGATCACAAAGGGAGCAGCTGCAAGCACCGATGGCCGGATCGTGACATTCGGCATCAAACCGGTAAGCGCGCATACCGGCTACGGTTATATTCAGTCTGCGCAGGAATTATCGCCCGGCGTGTTCAACGTTGCAGCGTTTAAAGAAAAGCCCGATGCAGAGACAGCGCGCTCCTATCTGGAGAGCGGAGATTTTTACTGGAATGCAGGAATTTTTCTGTTTAGTCCCAACGCTATGCTGGCCGCCATGCAGCAGCACGCAAAAGATATTGCTGTCGGCGCAGTGCACGCGCTCGAAAAGTCCGCGCGGCAAGGGGCTGCTCGCCTGCTCGACAACGCCGCCTTTAGCCAGACGGCAAGCAACTCCATTGACTACGCCGTCATGGAAAAGACTGACAAGGCCGCCGTCGTGGCGCCAGTCGATGTGGGGTGGAGCGATATTGGAGGCTGGAATGAAACCGCAAGCGCCGCTGACGCCGGCAGGCATTTGCTGGTGAACTGCAACGATCTGATCCTGCATTCGGAAGGCCCCGTGATTGGCGCTGTTGGTGTCGATAATCTCATTATTATTGCGACTGGCGACGCCATTCTGGTCGCACGCCGCGATTGCGCACAAGACATTCGCAAACTCGCCGACGAATTGAAACGCCGCGGCCGTGAGGATTTGTTATGACACAGCGCACCGTTGTCGCTGGCGGCGCCGGTTATATCGGCAGCCATGTCTGCGTCGAACTTTTAACACGCGGCGACGCGCTGTTGATCATTGACGACTTTTCCAACTCTCACCCGGAGGCTGTGCAGCGGATTCGAGAACTTGCAAAGGGAGATGTGACGCTGCTCAAAGCTGATATGGCGAACGAAGCTGAGCGGGAAACAATCGTCAATGCGGTAAAGGAATTCAATCCGAGCGGCGCAGTGCACCTTGCGGGACTTAAGGCTGTGGGCGAATCTGTTGCTGACCCTGCGCGCTATTATCGCGTCAATCTGGGCGCGGCCCTTACGCTTATTGAGGCGCTGGAAGCCGCCGATGCGAAAACCATCGTTTTTTCGTCCTCCGCCACAGTGTATGGCGAAGGCAATGAAAACCCGGTGGACGAGAGCGGATCAAACGCACCATCGAACCCTTATGGACGCACAAAGTTTTTCATTGAAGAAATGTTAAAAGACCTCGCCCGCGCGGATGATCAATGGCGTGTCGTGAATTTACGCTACTTCAATCCGGTGGGCGCACACCCATCGGGGCGGATCGGCGAAGACCCCAATGGCGTTCCCAACAATCTGTTCCCCTTCATCGCGCAAGTCGCGGTCGGCAAGCACGACCAGCTTTCCGTATTCGGTGGCGACTACCCTACCCGGGACGGCACTGGCGTGCGCGATTATATTCATGTCTGTGATCTCGCACGCGGACATGTAGCGGCGTTGGATTATCTGGCGAAACAACAGGCCGGCTGCGCCATCGACATTAACCTCGGAACCGGAAAGGGATACTCCGTTCTCGAATCAATCGCCGCCTTTAAGCGCGCGTCAAACCGCGACATAGCTTATAAAATCGCGCCGCGACGCGATGGCGACATCGCAGAGATTTACGCCAATGCCGATCGCGCCAAAAAATTATTCGGCTGGCGCGCGGAAAAATCCATTGATGAAATGTGCGCCGATCACTGGCGCTGGCAAAGTCAAAATCCGAACGGATATAAGAGCTAGGCCGCCTGCTCAGCAAACTGTCCATAGCGGCGGTAGCGCACCATATAGGATGGCATGATCGCTTCAACCGTGTGCGTTTCAACGCCAAGATCCGCAACCGTTCCGACTGCGCCACTCATATCGACTATATTATCGTGCTTGAGCAACTTGACCTGATCGCGCGTCAGCGGCGGCTCAATGAACGGCGCGTGGCCAGCAATCTCTGCGCCTAACCCCATCAAAAATGCGATCTCATATGGAATAGGCGCTAAAATTCGGCGTTGACCGGTTTCTTTCAACATCAGTTCCATCAGCTCACGGAAAGTATAAACGCGCGGGCCGCCAATCTCATAGGTCTTTCCAGCCGCTTCAGGTCGCGTCAACGCCTCACAAATGGCGTCCGCGACATCGTCGACATATATTGGCTGAAACTTCGTTTTGCCGCCGCCAATCAAGGGAAGCGCAGGAAGGTAACTCGCCATTGTCGCAAACTTATTGAAGAACGAATCTTCCTGTCCAAAAATGATTGATGGGCGAATAATCGTCGCGCTTGCAATCGCCTCACGAACCGCGCGCTCGCCCTCGCCTTTGGTGCGCGCATAAAGACTGTCGCTTGTCTCATCGGCGCCGATCGCCGAAAGCTGTATAAAGGTTTTGACGCCAGCCTTCGCCGCAAGATCGGCGATCATGGCTGAGCCCCTCGCCTGCACCGAATGGAACTTCTGCGAGCCGGACTGAAACAAAATGCCGACCAGATTGATCACCACGTCTGCGCCGTGTATTGCATCGGCGATCGACGGCTGATTTCGGACATTGCATTGTTTGAGCTGGATCTGTCCGACAGCGCCCATCGGCCGGAGAAATTGCGCATGGTGCGGCCGGCGCACAGCGACCCGCACCCGCCATCCGCGCCGCGCCAGCTCGCGCACGACATTGCGCCCTACAAAGCCGGACCCGCCAAAGACTACAGCCAGTTTTCCCGTCACGTCACTCGCCTCCTGCGCGTCTGCCTAACCCGAGCGGCGGACGCTATTTGAATAGCGTTCGGCCTATCCGAATTTCGCCGCCGGGACAATCTTCGGATTTTTGCCTTGGCGTCACGTGCTTAGCGCCGGAGATTTCATCCCGCAAAGCCGCCGCAACCACAAACATTGCCGTTGAACGAGCGAGAGCTGAAAACCAGACTTAGCCCGACTAGCCTGCCACAATGCCCTACCGGCGCTGTCCAGAAGCCTCGGCGCCGATCTATGAGCGCTTCCTTGGCGCCGCCAGGTGAGACTTTCAGGCTCCGCCCACAAAAGACGGTTGCTTCATTGCTGGCGCCTTTAATGTTCGCGTTCAATTGACATCGCCCTCATACGCCCGTAATCAGCCGCCTCCACCTGCCCAGGTGGCGGAATGGTAGACGCGCCAGCTTCAGGTGCTGGTGTCCGTAAGGACGTGGAAGTTCGAGTCTTCTCCTGGGCACCATCAGACG
>BQJG01000088.1 GCA_021604585.1 Hyphococcus sp. | reverse complement strand
GACGTACCGTCCGAGCGGACGTTGAGCGGAGTTACGTCCCCAGAGACTTTGCGTTCATCTTGCAAGTTCGAAAGTAAGAATGGGGGTCGTGATTTTCGCGCGTTAGTTCATTGATTATGTTGCGAAAAATTAATGGCTCCCTGAACTGGACTCGAACCAGTGACCCGCTGATTAACAGTTAGGTGCTGTAATGTTCTCGCGCGTTCGGGATTGTTCGCCGCCTTTTCCAAAAATCCTTGAAATACCTTGTCTTTCTCTCCGAATTTGTTCATAAGCGTTCGCGAGTGATTTGTAAATACTGCTTCCCATTTGATTAACATTTGCTACCCATGAAGCTTGAATTTCAGCGAGACGTTGACCGGCTGGCGCCGCAATCCGAGCGCTATGAAGTCTATTTCAAAGACCCGGTAGGGCTGGGCGTTCGCGTGACGCCGCGCTCAAATCGCTATCCGGAAGGCCGCAAAGTCTACACGCTTTTTTACCGAACGCGGGAAGGGCGCTTCCGGCGATATACATTCGGCGGGATCGCAAGCGATTGGAAACTTTCGGACGTGAAGACGGAAGCGCGCCGTTTATTGGGGCAGGTGGCGCAGGGCGCCGATCCGCAGGGCGAGAAACAGGAAGGGAAGGAACGCGAGCGCGAGCGCAAAGCGCTTCGCCGTCGCGGCGTTCCCAAGGGGCAAAGCCTCGCAGCCTTCATAGAGCGGTATCTGACAGAACCGGAAGTCGCGAAAAAGAAGTCGGCGAAGGAAAAACGCCGCATTCTGGAAAAAGACCTGCTAGGCGTTCTCGGCGATCAAAAGATCACCGACATCACCGGCGCCGATATTGAACGCGCGATTGCTGAAAAGGGCGCAACGGTTGCGGGCAATCGCCTCTTATCGCATAGCCGGACCTTTTTCCGGTGGCTTGTTAAATCCAAGTTTCTCAAAACCGACCCGACGCTCGGCATCGAAAAGCCGTTAGGCAAAGAGAACAAGCGCGAGCGGTATCTGTCACAAAAGGAAATCCCCGTATTCTGGAAAGCCTGTGACGATGTTCCAAGCCCTTATGGCGTGCTGTTTCGGTTCGCGCTGCTAACCGGCGCGCGCCGTCAAGAATGTGCCTCGCTTGAATGGTCAGAACTCGACAAAGAGGAAAAAGTGTGGATGCTCCCGGCGCGGAAGGCCAAGAATAATTCAGCGCATGTGATCCCGCTTTCATCGTCAGCATGGGAAATAATTGAGGCACAGCCGATTGTTGAAAAATCGCCGTATGTATTCGCCAGAGCGGACGGCGGCGCGGTCAACGCATGGAGCGCAGCGACAACGGCGCTTAATGAGGCTTGCGGTTTTGAGCGCATGGAAGATGAAAACGCGCCCGGCTCTTGGATTAGCCCCCATGACTTCCGGCGCACCACGTCAACAGGATTAGCCCGCTTGCGTGTGAAGCCTCACATTCGCGACCGCGTTCTCTGTCACGCTAAGACTGCGCTCGATCAGACATATGACCAGTGGGATTACGTTGACGAAAAGCGCGAGGCGTTGGAGGCGTGGTCGAGTCGCGTTCGTGAACTTGTTGCGGGGCAGGCGAATGGTTGACGCCAATCGTGCCAACGATAACGAACAGAGAGCAATAATGGCGGCGCTATTAGGACGTTTAACAGACCGTCGAATGAATGAGCTTATCGACCTTCTCGATCCGAAAACGGACAAGCCGGGAAAGCCTGAACATTATCTCAAGATGATATTTCGGGGATTTGCGGATATTGGGCATCGAAAGGCTCGCTGGAAAGATGATCAAGAGACCGCTTTAGAAAAAGTTGAAGCGCACAGCCGCGCCTTGCGGTCAGCACTCAATAGTTTAGCGCCCCCATACAGAACGTCTGAAACAATTGAGATGACGCTGCGTCTCGATAAGCTTGCATTAGACTCTTTTGAGGAACTGAAAACAGGAAGTCGATTAAACACGCAGCCTTGGGCGGACACTCAAATCTTGGCGCTCCTAGTATTTTATATCGATTGGTCTCAATCCAAGCCGGAATCTATGCCGGACGGAAAATGCTATAATTTTTTGTATGAGTGCATGAAAACCATTATGGGTGAACACCCAAGGGATTATGGCCGAGGGGGGCTACGCGGTGCATATAAACGGCTACTGCCAAAAGCGATCTATTCGGTTGAGCATAGGTTTGATTTTTTGAGGGGGTGAAAATAGCCCCCTAAAACAGCGATACAGCGAAGGCAATTGAGGTGATGTTCGCCGGTGTCAACGGACACCAGTGAACGGAGCCTTGCAATGTCAAACGCCGATCAGTTAAAGCCGCGCGCTGTTCAGAGTCAGCCGCGCTTTATCAAGCAGCTAGATACTGGCCGCACCAAATTTTATGAAATGATGGCAAATGATCCGCGCTTCCCCAAGCGATTCAAGCTTGGCGGAAAGTGGGTGTATTTCGTCGATGACTGTAACGAATTCGTCCGCCAATGCGCTGATGCTCCCCTGAAAATTGAACCGCGCCAACGTCGTCATCGCCACGTCGGTTTGGTGACGGTGCAAGCATATTAAAACGCCCGGTTGCCGCCGGGCGCTTCAACTACATGGAGAAATCTAGGAACGTGTCATACATAAGCAAAATCGAGCCGGAACGCAAGCGCCTTGCTGATAGGGTGCTGACCGATTGGGCATTCTTTTCAGAGATTGGCGACTTCGCGCGCGCAATTTTCGCGCCGACATTTACAAGCCGCGCGATCTACGGTTCGCCGATCACCGCCGGGTGTCTGTTTTTTTTGGAAAGGCTTTTGCTCGGCGCCGACGTTGTCGTCGTCCAAAGCTTTAAGCGCAAGATCGTCGTTCTGCCGGAGGAAAGTTTTGTTGCAATCATGGAGGCGCGCAATGATTAAGTGCGCCCCGTTCACCGCCGCCGAACTCGGTGAGATGTATTTCGACCCGCTGCAGTTTGCCTGCAAGCCCATCTTAGCCATCGGTGCAACGATGCTGGCGGGCAAGCCTAAGACGAACAAGACTTGGCTCGCTCAAGAAGTTGCGTTGTCCGTCGCCAGCGGCGGCGTCGCTTGCGGTGAATGGGAAACCACACAGGGCGACGTGCTGTTCTTTGCGCTTGAGGACAATAAGCGGCGCTTGCAACGGCGGCTTGAAATGCTGCGCCCCAATGGCGCATGGCCTAACTGTCTCACATTCATGACGGAAGCGCCCCGCCTTTACTCCGGCTTTGAAGATGTTGTCCGGTCATGGGCGAAGGGTAGCGATCAACCCCGGCTGGTCGTTGTGGATACATTTAACTTCATCCGCCCCAACCGTCAGAGCGACCGCGTTTCCTATCAGTTGGATTATGCGGACGGCGCCGCCATCATGGCGCTCGCGACCGAACTGGGTATCGCCATTCTGGTCATTCATCACGCCCGCAAGATGGACGCCGAAGACCCGCTCGACTCTATCAGCGGCTCAACGGGCATCGCGGCGGGGTTTGATACCGTGCTGGCGATGTCGCGGTCAGCGGAAGGCAATTTCAAGCTGGAAGGGCGAGGGCGGGACGTGTTGCCTGTCGAGATCGCGCTTGATTTTGATCTGGACAATGCGCGCTGGACTGTAGAAGGCGATCCCGCCGTCGCGCGCGTCAGTGATGAGCGCAAGGCTATCCTCCACCATCTTGAGCAATCAGGTGAAGCCGGACCCAAGGAAATCGCCGATCATATCAGCGTCGCTTACGATGTGGTGCGCCAGCTTCTCCCGAAAATGGTTCGCGATGGTCTGATCAGGAAAGACGGACGGGGTACATATGCACCCATTCACAACGTTCACAGCGTTCACAAGTCTAAACCCGTTGTGAATGATGTGAACAATGTGAACGGCTATCACGCGGGAGGCTTGGCGTGATCAGTCGCTTGCACATGGTCCCAATGCCCAAAAGTCTGTTGAGGGGAGGGTTCGAGGTGGGGGGTGTTTCTTTCGCGCTGTGGGGTGTTCCTCATGGCTAGGCCCCGGAAGCTGACAAAGCGCGCCTTGCATGGGCTTGATGACGCCGGGAAAGCGGTGCGGTTCTTGGAAACCCTGCGCATTCCAGAGGGCCGGAAGGCTGGCGAGCAACTGCGCCTCGCGCCCTTTCAAAAACAATTCATTGAAGGTGCGCTGGCGCCGCAAATTGACATTGGTGTTCTGTCTGTCGGGCGGGGAAACGCGAAGTCGGCGCTTGCCGCTGGCGTCGGGCTGGGTGCGCTTACCGGGATATGGGATTCACAGCCGCGCCGGGACGTGATCATCTGCGCCAGAACCCGCGATCAAGCCAAGGTCGCTTGGAATTTTGCGGAAGGTCTGTCGCGGTCATTGCCTGATGAGATACAAGCGCGGCTGAAATTCCGGCGCTCGCCACGCCTTGAAATCGAATTTGAAGACGATAACGGCCCGCATATTTTGCGCGCCATCGCTGCGGACGGGAAATCTGCGCTCGGCTCCGGCCCGACTCTAGTCATCATGGATGAGCGCGGACACTGGGCGCGCGACAAAGGCGACTCGCTAGAGGCTGCGCTTCTCACCGGCTTAGGAAAACGCCAAGGTCGCGCGCTGATCATCTCGACATCCGCCGCCGATGATTCGCACCCGTTCTCACAGTGGATCGATCAACCGCCGCCGCGAACCTACGTTCAAGAGCATAGGCCAGAACCGGGCTTGCCCGCCGATGATCTCGCCAGCCTGTTGCAGGCGAACCCCGGCGCCCGTCATGGCGTCGGCGCTCCGATTGAATGGCTGCAGCAACAAGCTGAAATAGCGATCCGGCGCGGCGGTTCGGCGCTGGCGAATTTCAGGCTCTATCATAGAAACGAGAGAGTCAGCGGCGAAACCCGCGACGTTCTGTTGACGCTTGATCAATGGCTCGCTGCGGAATGCGAGGCGCTTCCGCCCCGCGAAGGCTCTGTGATTGTCGGCATCGATCTTGGCGGTTCGGCGTCTATGTCGGCGGCGGCGCTTTACTGGCCCGATAGCGACCGGCTCGAAGTTTACGGGACGTTTCCATCCGATCCTTCATTGCTGGATCGCGGCCATAGCGACGGCGTGGGCGAGCGTTATCTGCAGATGTTCGAGCGCGGCGAGCTGACAACGCTGGGCGCGAAAACCGTTCCCGTTGCGGCATGGCTGGGCGAAGTCTGGCGGCGCATCGAAGGCGAGAGCGTCGCCGCGATTGTCGCCGACCGTTACAAGCAAGCCGAACTTTCCGAAGCCATCCAGCGCGCGGCAATCACTGCGCCCGTGATCTGGCGTGGCATGGGATTCAAGGACGGCTCCGAAGATATTGAGCGTTTCCGCCGCCATGTGTTCGACGGCAAGGTGAAGGCGTCACAAAGCCTGTTGATGCGCTCGGCGATGGCTGACGCCGTATGCCTTCGCGATCCGGCGAACAATATGAAACTTGCTAAGGCGCGAAGCCTTGGCCGCATCGATGCGGCATCCGCTTCCGTCTTAGCAGTCGCCGAAGGCGCGAGACAAAGCGCGCGCCCCGCTCAAAAGCCTGCGAGGCTGATATGGGCTTAGTCGCCGGGATGATAGGATTCTTCCATCGCATCAGCAGAGACGCCGATTGCATCGAAGAATGCTGCATCGCCGCCATAGGCGGGCTTTGTCACAACGATTTCAGCTTTTTTCGTTCCTTGAATGAGAAGTGCAATCTCAAGTGTCGAACTCGTAATTCCGGTCACACGAAACGAAGAAATCTTTTCTACATCAATCCAAACATTAGGCTTGCTCATATTTGGATGATCGAAAAGCATGAATTTCATGGGGGTGACTCCATATGTTGAAAAATTATCAGCGATTCTCGAAATCTATACTCAAAACTGCACGCTGGAAAGCGCTGCGCCTCAAAGCCCTGCGCCGCGATGAACACAAGTGCGTCCAATGCGACGCACGCGGACGGCTGGAAGTCGATCACAGAAAGCCGGTCCGAACCGATCCTGAATTGTCGTTTGAACTCGACAATCTCCAAAGCCTTTGCCCGTCCTGTCACACAAGAAAGACGCGCATTGAATGCGGCCACAAGCCGCCATCCCCCGAACGCATCGCATGGCGCGAGGCGGTCAAAGAACTCACCAAAAAGAAAAGGACTAAACATGCTTGAGTCAGTAAAAATCTCCCGCCGTCAATCGGAAATCCGCCAATCTCTCGCCGAACTTGTCGGCAAGGAAAAGCCGACCGAAGACGAAGTGCGCTCGCTCGAAAATCTCGACACAGAATATCGCACCAATGAAAAACGCTTCCGCGCATCGCTGATCGCCGAAGATGAGGAGCGCAAAGCCGCTAATGATGACTTTGAAACTCGCTCGGAGAAGGAATGGTCCGATCTTATGGGCGGTTTTGAACTTCGCCAAGTGGCGCTTGCGCTTGATGAGGGCGCTGCGCTGTCCGGTCAGACGGCGGAAATCGTGCAAGAGATGCGCAGCAAGGGCGGTTATCGCGGCATCCCCGTTCCCTATGCGGCGCTTGAAACCCGTACAGGTGAGACTGTCGCGAGCGGAACGCCTGATCCGAAAATGACTGCGCCGATTATCGACCGAATCTTTGCGCAATCGGTTACGGGCCGCATGGGCGCGCGCGTCGTGAATATCAACTCTGGCCTGCAGGAATTTCCTGTTGTGACTTCCTCTGTCGCTGCCGGTTGGGCTGCAACGGAAACCGGAAGCGTTGCCGGTCCGACTGTCTACGCCACAACGGACCGACCACTTGCGCCTGATCACACGCTCGGCATCACGATGAAAATCACGCGAAAGTCGCTGAAACAATCGGGCGATGCGTTGGAGGCGGCGGTTCGCCGCGATATGTCCGGCGCGATCACCGAAGCGGTTGACCGCGCAACCTTCACCGGCTCCGGCTCCGACGGTGAGCCGACTGGAATCATTGCGCTGGCGTCCGGCGTTGGCATCACTGAAACGAATGTTTCCGCTCTCGCTAGCTATGCGGTTTTTAAGGCTGCAGCGCGGCGCGCAATGGATCGCAACACGGCGATGAAACCTAGCGCAATGCGTTGGCTCATTCGCCCGCTGACCTATTCGATTCTCGACGGCACGGTGTTGACTGGCACAAGCGATGCGGAATGGGATCGCCTGATCCGCCGTTTTGGCGAAGGCGCGTTTACGATCTCTGACAATGCGTTGCCAGATTCGGAAGCCGAAGACGGAACCGACAAGGGCAAGCATACGATCATCACCACGGCGTTGACCGGCGGGACCGCGCCTATCTTTGTCGGCATGTGGGGTGGCGTCGATGTTATCCGCGATCCTTACAGCGACGCGGCAAGCGGCGGTCTGCGCCTTACTGGCCTTGCAACGATGGACGTGACGATCTCGCGCGTTGCGCAGATTGAAATTCTGAACAACGTGCAGGATCGCGCATAATGGACGGGCTGCAATTCGGGACGCTTGCGGGCGATCTCGACATAAGAGCGCGACGCGGCGGCGGGAAAGTGATCACCGGCTCTTTCCCGTATCGCCGTCGCGCCGTGATGAGTGACGGCGGGCGCAATCGAAGACCTGAAAAAGAGGAATTTGATTCGCGCGCCTTCGCTTATCGCGTCGAGAAACCGGATGAGGAAATCCATTTCCTCTCCGGCCATCGCTATGACAAGCCGCTGGCGTCGAAACTTAACGGCTCGCTGCAGCTTCGCGACACTGACAAGGCGCTGATGTTTGAAGCGTCCATCCTGCCGGAAATTCTCGACACGCAACACGCGCGAGATGCGATTGCGCTTCTCGCCGCCGGTCTCGCCACCGGCATCTCTCCCGGCTTTCGTATGCCCCCAGAGCGCGCCGTTCCGCGCGAAGAAGCGGAAACGATAAGCGAGGAACCGATCAACCCGGATGCAGGCCAGCATGGCGCACGCATCCGGCTCATTCGTCAAGCGCTCTTGTTTGAACTCTCGCTGGTGACGCAACCGGCATACAGCGAGGCGCAAGCCGAAGCGCGTCATGTTCAGCCGAATGCTCTGCAAATTTGCAGAGTTAATCATCTCAATCGCTGGAGGCTTTAATGTCAGTCACGCTTCGCATCACCGAAGGTGAGCCGGACAACTATCCGCAAATCGTTTTTGGAGATGACCCGACCGTTGAAATCACGCCGGAACCAAAAATCCGAAAAATCGTCACAACGGCATGGCAACGCATCGAATCCTATATTGCGCATCGCTGGAATACGCGGACGGTTGAATATATCGCGGAAGGCTGCGGCGAGTGGCATCCGCCGCTATCGCCGACAACGCTTTCAACCTCTGAAATCTGGCAAGGCTGCGCATGGGTCGCGGTCACGTTAGAGCCTACGCCGCTAGGCGGTTATGTTCTCGACGGCGAAGGCCCTTACCGGTTCACCGGAACTGTCGGCTCCCTAAATGAACCGCCGCGCGCCGTGAAGGATGCGGTGTTCCGGCTGGTGCAATACTTCCTTGCGGTTGATGAAACTCCGCCCGCGCATCGCGTTGTCGGCTCATTCAAAACCGATCAAGAGCCGTTCTATCAACCGGGCGAGGCGTTGCCTTCACTTCGCGAAATGGAAATCGAGCGGCCCAATCCTCACTGGATTGCGCGCGCTCTGCAGTATTCCGGCGCGGCTGATTTGCTGCGCCCTTACAGAAAAATGGGAGGCGTCTAATGCGCTGGCCTTGGACAAAGCAAAAAAATGAAACGCGCTCGGCATCCAGCGGCTTCACCGCTGAAATTATGGCGGCGCGTGAGTCGTATATCAGCGGGCGGCGCGGAATCGGTGAACTCACAGCGACGGCGCAATCCTGCATTTCCCTCTGGGAAGGCGGCTTATCTCTCGCCGATGTATCGGGAACCGATTATCTGCGCCCGCGCGATCTTGCGATCCTCGCTCGTTCTCTTGGCCTTCGCGGTGAGGCGGTGTTCCTGATCGCAAGCGACCGGCTGTTGCCTGCAAGCGATTGGGATTTGAAAACACAAGACGGTGTTCCGACCGCTTACCGACTTTCAATTTCCGAAGCGGGCGGCGGGCGGACCATGACGGCGCTCGCGCCGGAAGTGCTGCACATAGCTATCGGCGCCGACACTGCCGCGCCGTTCTATGGGCAGCCGCCCTTGCGGCGAGCAGCGATCACCGCCGGGCTGTTGAATGCTTTAGAGGAAGCCCTTCGCGAGACTTTCGAGAACTCACCGCTTGGCTCGAAAATCGTTCCGTTTCCTGAATCACCCGACACTGACAACGAACAACTTTCGCGAGGCTTTCGCGGCAAGCGTGGGCGGATGCTGTTGCGTGAATCTGTAAACGTCGCTGCTGCAGGTGGACCTGCGCCGCAATCGGACTGGCGACCGTCTGACCTATCGCCCGATCTCGCCAGCGCCATGACTTCGGAAACACTCGCCGCCGCGCGCGATGCGATCTGCGGCGTGTATGGCGTTCTCCCGTCATTGATGAACCCTGCGGCAACCGGCCCCTTGGTGAGGGAGGCGCAGCGTCACCTTGCATCATGGATGCTGCAACCAATCGCAGAATTGATCGCGGAAGAAGCGAGCCTGAAACTTGGCGGCAATGTTGAGATCGATGTTCTAAGGCCGCTGCAAGCGTTTGACGCTGGCGGACGGGCGCGCGCTTTCGCTGGTGTTATCGATGGGCTGGCCGCCGCCAAAGCTGCAGGCTTAACGCCGGAACAAGTCAAAGGCGCATTGGAGTTTATCGATCTGACGCCTGCGGATTACTGATCCCCTGGCCGCAAAGGGTGGCGCGTTGTTAGCAATAGGGCGCGTCAATAATGCGGACCGGTTTTACTCGTGAGTCACCGGCCAATAAGTAACCGCGAGAGCCTCTGGCCGCACTCCTGATTCCTTTCGGCGGCGCGAGGGGCGTTTTAATTAAAAGGCCCCCGAAGGGGCCTTAGTACCAGAGTGCAAATTTGCACTCTGCTAATTGAGCGGCGCCGACGCTTGCCGGATCGTCTCATGGTCGAACTTCTCGCCTGTCTTCATGGCTTCAGCCAGCCCCCAACAAAAACGGGCCTGCTCCAATTCACCCCGCTTAAAAAACTCGTTTGCGCTTTCGGTGAGGCCGTCAACCCAGACTTGCGTTATAGGGTCCAGAACGCGGCTCATGTGCGGCCCCCGTTCCTAGCTGGCTCCATCTCGGCAAGGCTTTGCCGGATATGGTTGAACAACCTTTGGTCGCGCTTGTCTTCATAATTCCAGTCAACAATTCGTTTGAGGAAGTCGAGGGCGGCGACCGCATCGTCTAGGTTTTCGATGGGGATTTGCGGCGCCAATTCCTCAAGTTTTGACGTTGCGTCAAAGAGGGTGTTTCGGTCGAATCCGGCATCGTCTTTATATTGTGCGTCACGATCTCCGATTGCGCTCTTAGCTTCGGAAACAGCGACCAGTGCGCAACAGTGGTCTAGTAGCTCCCGCATGGTCGCGGGCTCTTTATCCGAAACAGTGACGGTCCAAGTTTTAGTCTGATTGATGGTCATGGTTTTCTCCATTGCCTGAGTGCTTCCCCGGCGCTTCCCATTTGAAAAGTGCCGAAGCGGAGAAAATTGAAGGTGTCGCAAGACCTTGATTTTATTGATAAAATGGCTCCCTGAACTGGACTCGAACCAGTGACCCGCTGATTAACAGTCAGCTGCTCTACCAACTGAGCTATCAGGGAACGCCTTTGGAAAGCGGCGTATAGCAAAGCCTATGCCGCGAATCCACACCCTTTTTGCCACGCCG
>BQJG01000087.1 GCA_021604585.1 Hyphococcus sp. | reverse complement strand
AACGCCGACAGGTCAACCGGCTTGAGGACGGCGAAGTCCATGGTCATTTCCGGCCAACCGATTGCCTCGATGGGTTTGTGGGTGAGATTGACCGTGGATTTTTTGACGTCGAGCGCGTTGATGACGCCTTCACCCATGGGCATGTCGCACATACCGGTCATGTCCATTTCAGAATGATCCATCTTGCTGTGGTCCATTTGATCGTGTGAATTCGCCGCCAGTGAGGGCGTAGCAACGAATGCGGCGACGCCTAATGCAGTTAAGAGCGGGGTACGGTAGTTCATTTGCAACTCCTGATGGATGTTTTGTCGGATGGTCGAATGCGTTTTATGTGCAGTGTCGTGACGGCTAACGAAGGGCAAGATGTGACGCATCAATGCGACTCGTCGGCGTCGCAATTATGATCATGACCATCATTGTGCTCTTCGCCATGATTGTGATCAGCGTCGTCCATGTGTCCGGCATGATCGGTGTCCTCGTCGTGATGACAATTCTCGGCGTTCGCGTCGGACGCCTCGGCTGCTTCTTGATCAGGGTCATGCTGCGGGTGTGCTGCAAGCGGTGACGAAAACGCCAACGCGGACGCGACGATTGAGCCAATAAAGATTTGGTGGGAATTCATTGTTTTCTCCTGTGACTGATTGAAAAGGGGTACGCAGGTACGCACGGCGTTGAAAGCGCTGGTTTGCGACTTGAGGAGCGTACGGACGGATGATTTCCGAAAAGACTGATCGAAGATTCGATTAAACCCCGGTCAGCACGACGCCGCCTGCACACGCATGCTCGCGCGGACTATCAATTCCGCAATCGAATTTTCAAAGAAACAGGTGTTTTGGCAGGCGGGCCGCGCCATCGGTATGCCTTTACAGATGTCTGCGCCGACCGGCGAAACGCTGTCATCGACGCGGCATCGGCGACGATAGCCTTGGAAAACGATGCCGTGACCATCGAGACGGCGAAGTCAGCTTGCACCGCTGTTTTGAAGAATTGTACTGCCTGACAATGCTGACAATCATTGGAGTCGGGGCCGCACGGCGCCGAGTGATGATCGCCGATCAGACCGGATTCATGCCCGCTCGCGTGATTGGCGTGCGTCCGGGACCCATCGCCAGCATGGCTTTGCGCATGGTGAGCGTTAGCGCTGACGTTGATCGCGGGCGTGATCAGGCTCGCACAGACGCTATGTCCGGCGCTGAGGGTCAGCGACAGCAAAGCAAAAAGAGCAATTCTCAGAGGCCCTGAACTCACGTCTTGACCAGCCTTTCCTGTGCCTCTATTTATACCCCATTAGGGTATGTGTCAACGGAAAGGTTGGAATGTCCGATTCAGCATCCATTATAAAGCGCCTGAGTCGCATCGAGGGTCAGGTCCGGGGGATCGCCCGTATGATCGAGGAAGATCGCTATTGCATCGATATTCTTCATCAGGTGCAGGCGATCAAGTCTGCGTTATCCCGGGCGGAAAGCGAAATCCTGAAAGGCCATGCCCATCATTGTGTCGCCGAAGCGATCAAGACAGGCAATGCGAAGGCGCAACGTGAGAAGTTTTCGGAGCTTGTAGACCTGTTTGAGAAGACAAAACGGTAACTCAAAAGACTGCGGAACGGCATTTTCGGGGCGCGAATGGCCAAAAAATCTACGGCGTCATTCTGGCTTGAAGCGATTGGGGTTTTGGTAGGCGCGTATTCGCTTTTCAGCCTCAGCCAGTCCGCGTTCGAGTTTGGTTTGTCCAACCTCTTCGACCGGCTGACAGATTTTTACCGCGCAGTGTTCCACCCAATAGTTGGCGTGGCAGAGCCGCCTCTCAATTGGCTGGTCAGCCGATTCGGCCTATCATTACCGACCGCCTGGCCCGACTTCGCCGTCTTCTATTTTGTCATTGCAGGCGCCGTTATACGCGTTCATGCTGGCTCTGATCGCCATACGCCAGCGATTATCAGGCTGGCGACATCAATTCTCCATGGCCTATTTTGGCTTGTCCTCGCGCTGATCGCGCCAATCGCAATTGCGCTCCACAAGGACACGTTGGCCGCGGCCGGAAGAGTTTTCACCCACTACAGCGACGTATTCCTGCAGATCGTCTATGTGTTTGTCGCTTTAATAATATTTCTGGCGCTCAACGCTTATGGACCGTAGGATTTTGATACATAATTCTGGTTAAGACAATTTAGGGAGGAAAAATTGAAATTGTTTCAATCAACGGGAGGCGCTGTTCTGCAGAACAGTCATCAGGCTCGGCAAATTGCGGCATGCGTAATTTGCGCTGCAATGATTGCGACGCCGGCGTTTGCCCACCAAACGTTTCTTCTTTCCGAGAAATTCGAATATTCAGATAATGAAACCGTCAGTGTTTCGCTAACAAGCGCGCTCTCGTTTCCGAATGTGGAACACGGCCCGGCAAAAGATCGAATCGCCTTTTCCTATGCAGTGATGGGCGGCGAGCCGATCACCGACATGACGTTCGAAGAAAGCGAAACGGCGCTCAAAATCAGTTTGACTACAGACAAAACAGGTTTTGCCGTAGTTGCCATGAGCAGCAAACCACGCGCTGGAGAAATTCCGCCGGAAGACGTCGCTATGTATCTCGATGAAATCGAGGCCGACGACGGTGTCCGTGCAGCCTTCGATGCGTTGCCGGGCGAGCCACCGCTTCAACGAAGCTACGCCAAGCACGCTAAAACATTTGTTTGTATCATAACATGTCGCGATGCAACGGATCTTGAATCTCCGGTCGGTCAGAAACTCGAATTTGTCGTGGCCGCAACCGGCGGGAATACATTTCAGTTGTTGCTTGATGGCCGACCGCTCGCCGGAAAGCAAGTCGCCATCAGCTCGATTGAAAGCGAGGCGCTGGCCGCCGAGACTGATGAGAACGGCATGTTTGGGGTGAGTGACAATGTGTCCGGCGTCGTTATGTTGTCTGCGGTGTGGATTACCCTGCCGGACAGGCCGGACGGCGTTTACCACAGCGACTACGCGACGCTGACCATTGACCTAAACCAGTTGCCGTAAGGCTGATTCGCAATGACCGTTAAAAAATGGATTGTGCGCATCCACAAATGGGTCGCGTTAATTGTCGGGTTGCAAATCGTGCTCTGGATCGCGGGCGGCGTCGTCATGAGCGTTATTCCGATCGAAGTTGTACGCGGCGAGCATAAAATCGAGCATTACAGTGTTACGCCTTTTGATGTCGAAGAATTACTTCCGCTCAACGCCGCCGCAAAAGCGATCGGCGAGCCGACAATCCAATCCGCCGCGCTCGGCGAAATGCTGGGCGAGCCTGTCTGGCGCATTGTAAGGCAAGACGGCGAACTTGCGGTTGTTGACGCCTGGAGCGGCGCGCTTTTGTCTCCGCTCGGAGAGTCGACCGCGCGCCAGATCGCCGAACGCGATTACAACGGCGACGGCGCTTTTAATTCGATCACATTCGTTGAATCGCCGCCGTCGGAATACAACAAACTGGGGCCAGTTTGGAGGGCGCAGTTCAGCGATCGCGACAAGACGACGATCTACGTCGATCCGTTAATAGGCGAGGTGACGGCGCGCCGGTCACAGACCTGGCGTTTTTATGATTTCTTCTGGAAGCTACACATCATGGACTATGACGACGGCGCGAACTTCAATCACCCCTTGCTCATTACAGCAGCTGGAGCCGCGATCTTCGTCGCGGTGTCTGGCTTCATATTGCTAATTATCAAACTGCGGCGAAGTCTGCTCGTCTGGAGGAATGCACATTGGAAAATCGGGCTGTCAACTCGAACCTAAGCCTAGGCGGCTAACACAGGATTTTGTTGTTCATGTTGTGAGTTCATTGAGTCATGAGCGTATAAGCCGCGTTTGACGCGCATTGACGCAAAACTAGCCGCTCATCGGCTCATTGGTGCCGGGCGAATTGTTTTTTTTCGGCGACGTATGTTATTGCGCGCCGCGCAGAGGGAAATCTTGTCGGGGACCATGGGTCGATCAATCATTATGCTGACGGGCAGACGTGAGGCGCCGTTTTTCGAGGAGTTTCTAATGACGCGAAACCCAGGGCTCGACGTTTTTACCACTCATGATAGAGAAGGCTTGATGTCTGCGATTAACCGAACTGGGGGCGCGGCGCGGTTAATCTCCTTTGTGACGGATGTCATCGTCCCGGCAAATCTTCTCTCTCGGCTTAAATTGACGCCATACAATATTCATCCGGGCCCGCCTGAGTATCCGGGATCACATGCGGACAGCTTTGCGATCTGGGAAGAGGCCGACACGTTCGGCGTTACGGCGCATGAGATTGCTCCGCTAGTCGATAGCGGCCCTATCGTGGCTGTTTATCGTTTTGCAATGCCGCCGTCGCCGGAGCGGATTGCATTGGCCGATTTGGCGTATGCTAAGGCCATCAACGTTTTCGCGGTCGTGGCCGCACATTGTGCAGAGAACGACGAACCGATGCCGAGGATGCCCGAAGAGTGCTGGTCGGCAGTAAAGCGCACGCGCTCGCAATTCAGGGCGCTATGTGATAGTGCGTCTGACGTTGCTGGCGCAGAGGCGGAACGGTTAGCGCGTGCGTGCGGCCCCGCGTTGACAATTCAGTGCCGGGCTGATGCGTCATGAAGCGGAATTTGTCCGTTTGCTTGCGGTGAAAACAGTCGCGTTAAATCGCCACTGCGTTCCATTAATCCGTAGGTCACAAGAACGAGCCCCTCGAAGGTCGTTAAGTAGGCGACGCTTGTTCCGGAATAATCGCTCTCGGCCAGCAGTCTCGGCCAGCAGGATGTCTGGAAGGTCGCCCCGCGACACCAGAAATCTTTCAATAATCAAATTGCGGGGTCGCACGTTCGGCAATCTTGGCCTCGGCATGCGCTTTGGAGCGCCCGCCTTCGATGCGACGGGCTTGTGGTCGACACGAGCGAAAGCAGGAACGGGCGTCCCGGCTCCGAACTGAAAACTCGCCATATTTGGTTTCGGCGAGCTTCATGTTCTCATGGTCTTGCGCAAGCCGGGCACGGGCCATCGCTATGCGCGCCTTCACACGAATGACATCGGTTCTTGAACTGGCGCCAAGGCGATCGCGCTCAATAATGTTTTTCAGGATACCTTCCTGGCGTGCGATGAACTTGCGACTGGCTCATGCCGGGCTTGCTGAATCGCGAGGTCATAATACGCTGACATCACGGAAAAGGCGCGTTCGTGAATTTGCGAAACGAGTGTATGCCCAGTTTCGCTTTAGAGCAGGTGTTCAGGCGGATTATACCTTTATTGGTACGGCAAGCGTCTTTTTTCGGTCGTGATCGATCTGGATTATGCTACGATCTATTTGTTTGACGGTTACAATCTCTTAACCGAGAATCTGGACTGCAACTTTGCTCGCCGCGCCTTTCTAATGAGCTCGAGCATCGATCTGGGGACTTGAGATGCCGAAATGACATAAGACCGGCTTGCCGGAACGCAGCCCTCGCCTTCTAGGCTTGGGACTGTAGGGGCGTTTCTCGGGCTTATTGTGCCGCGAGAGGTGGACAAGCTTCGGTTTACGCGTTTTACAGAGTGTTTCAAGAATACTAGCGGCGCTGCAAGGCCCGTTATCCAATGGGCTAAGCTCGAGGCTTGCCTCATTATGTCGCTGCCGGTGTAGTAGAGAACATAGCCGGTGCCGATCAACAGAATGAGTGCCGCCAACATGATCACACCGCTGATTTTATTCTTTTTATAATTCCAACCGTTCCCAATGTGGCCAAACAAGATACCCCCAAGCGACAGCAGGGCGGGGATGAGAACAAAGCCATGGAGTTGGAGCATGACAGGCTCCAACAGATGTGGGACAACGCCAAACTCGCCTTCTACCTGTGCGAAATTGTGTAAAATAAGCCAGACCGCGCCGGTGATCCACAGAGCAGCGCTGCTTCCGATCAGGGTGCAATGCAAGGATTGGTTTAATTTTGCGCCCGCAGGCTTGCTAATACTCATAACTCACATTCAATTGTTGGCGCTATACAAAATCTCGGCGTCGAAATCCGGCGCAATCGATGCGGCGAAAGCTTCGTCCGCAATCGCTACTTTGGTTAAAGCGTCAGCATGTATTGCAAATGGTGCGAAAACGGAAACGGAGCCGTTAAAAAGCTTAGCATTTCGCTTCTTGCCAATGTGAGGCGTGCGCCATGCGCCGGCGGCGATTGTTCTCGTTGTCTCATTGGCCGATGTTGCGACTGCGCCGTCCTCAAGCGTTAGTTCATCGGCTGCGCCGGACCAGTCGGCGGCGCGAAGAGTGACCGGCCAAGATGTATTGCCGAAGACACGTAAATCGCCGCCAGCATTGACGACGCCGGTATCGACGCCCGATTCTTGCAGATACTTAACCGCGCTATCCACGGCATATCCTTTGGCGATGCCGCCGAGGTCGATCAGCAAAGGGTTGCTCACTACAACATGCGAGTCATCGACAATTTCGATATCGTCCATAGTTCCCGCAATGGTCTCAGAATGCCAGCTACCATGGCGCGGCAGGAATCCCCATTTGACCAACTCCGCCGCGATAGTTACGTCGAACAAGCCGTTTGTTACTGCGTAAAACCGCTTCGCCTCGCGCAATACGAAAATTGTGTGTTTATTGATCGTGATCGTATCGCCAGGACTCGCCCGCCGCAACAAGGCGAGGTCGCTGGTTTCGGAATGGAATGACATTCGGCAGTGAACATCGCTGATTATTGCGAACGCGACGTCAATGAATTCAGTTTTCGCCGCCGGGACAGCGATTTCGACAATCGTTCCCAGCCAGGGCTGAGCGCGGCGCACGAACCGTTCATCCCGCATAGGCGAGTTCCAGAGTCGCCAGTACGCGCCGGACGCCCTCGGCGATATGCACGCATGAAAGCGTTGCGCCGGAAATATTCGCGATATCCTTCTTAACCGTCAAAACATCGCCAGCACGTTTGTCGGCGAATTGCGCGCGCCACGCGGGATTTCGAACTTCGCCGCCGTAGGTCTCCAGATAGCGCATGATCTCGATTTGCTTGACTGCGCGGTCTGGTGTGAGACCAATCGCGTAGGTAATGAACTCGTGTTTGCCATAGACTTCGTCAATTACCGCAAACCCAATAGTCTCATCTGCATTGACAGCGCGGTAGAGGGACACCTTCTCAAATCGCACCCGTGTTCGCGATTGTTTTGAAATTGCTTTTATTTGCGCCTTTGATAGCACGAACGTCGCGTCGTCGAACGATGTCGCTTCCGGAAAGAGCTGACGTTTCACAGCCTCTGGCGTGAAGTATTCTGTCGCACGAGCAACATTTGTAAACGACAATGCCGCCGTCATGCCTGCCGTCATTGCACGTCGAGTGATTTTCATTGCACGGAACTCCGTATTTAAAGATTAACGCCGACGCGGAACCGAAATTCAGATTCGTTTTCAAGGCGCGTCGCATTGCTCAAATATTGAATGGAAGTTGGCTCGACATACGCGGTTGATCCCGCAGCCTGCCAGAAAAAGCTGGCCGTGGCGTACCAGCGTTTGTCGCCATAGTGCAGACTGGGGCCAATATAGAAGCTTCCGGGGCTGTCGGTTTGATCGGTGAACCGCTTTCGATAAAAGCCTTCAAGGCCGATATTCCATTTGGGTGCAAATCGGTAGGCGGCTCCCATGGACGGTCGAAACTCAATCTCGTCCTGGCAAGTTTGGGCGAGCGGCGCCGGCTCTTTCTGGCAGCCATAGCGGAAATTGGCGGTAACGGCAGCGCCGACATTGAGCGTGTCGTCCAAGAAGTTTTTCTGGAAAAGCAAACTTGGACGTAGAGAATATTGTTTCGTTTTCGTATTGGTAATTTCGTTCTCGAACCAGTCGAAAGCAAAATCGGCGCGGACCGCAAACCCAAAATAGTCGGTATACGGGCTCAAAATACGCTGTTGTGCGCCGAGCGAGAAACGGGAAAGACGTTCTTCCGAGAACGCTGGAATAATAGGTGTCGAGCCGGCGCCCGGATTGGTTCCGAAGGCGTTTTCGTCATGATCGACGGAAAAGCCGCCAATACCAATTGTGACGCTCGTATCGTCACCGACGCCGCGTTCATAGTGGCCGGAGAATGTGATAGCGCGAAAGGGGCTTAAGCGTTCGCCATGGAGTCTGGTGACATCGAAGGCGAGTTCTGACTGGCCTTTCGGGAGCGTGTCCACCCCAATCGTGAATCCGAATAAAGTCTCGGCTGCGAATACGCCCGGCGACAGTGCAACGATTCCGCAGATAACCGTTAAAAGTAATTTTTTTGAGCACCAAACCACGATAACCGCCTGAATCAATTGCCTCTCAACAGCTGATGCCGTTCATTCAACCCAAGACAATGTGATTAACGGATTAAGGTTAGGCTGGTGTTAACGATAGCGGGCGGTCACCGATCAGCGATGCAATCCGAGGCTTTCAGTCGAAAACTGTTAACTTCCGTTTCGAGAAACCATTCTGCCCATATGGATGCTCGCTATTCGCCGGTATTCATAGGATCGCGCGGTTCGCCGTCTAGAATGATTTCATAGTGGAGGATGACAGCCTCCGCATTGCCTGTTTTTCCAGATCTGCCAAGGACGTCGCCCTGCCGAACTTCATGACCGATATGCATGTCCGAACCGAAAGCCGACAGGTGCCCGTATCGCGTCCGTAAGCGGTTGTTGTGATGGATCAGGATCACATTGCCG
Source organism: Hyphococcus sp. (assembly GCA_021604585.1). Taxonomy (GTDB): domain Bacteria; phylum Pseudomonadota; class Alphaproteobacteria; order Caulobacterales; family Parvularculaceae; genus Hyphococcus. The sequence continues at coordinate 2,058 of BQJG01000087.1, read as the reverse complement.
TATCCGCTGGCGCTTCGCATTTCCTCAACGACGCCGTCTCCGGCCGCGTAGACGGCGTGAGGATGTCCGGTAGATAGATCTATGCCCTTGTGACGTCCTGCGCGGTCATGGCGAAAGCCGAATCCGGATGAAAAACAGGCGCGCCGAACCGGCGCTCGCGCCAACGTAACGCCTGCAAAGCTTGCGAACGGGTGATAGTTGATTATGTGGCGCACGCTGTCCGTTGGCGGCGCATTGTCGATATGGCCGCCTTTGCAAAGATGGAGCGTAGACGCGAACGTGCTCGATGACGTCGGCGTTCCGGGTTTCGGAGGGCCGCCGGTTGGAGCCGTCGCACATGCGCTTATGGAAAGCGCCGCCAGCACCGTCAAATGAGATGGGCGGAACCAGTAATCAAACACCGTTACTACATTTCTCATTAAGCGAACTATCTGTAGAAAATATGGAATTGTTATGGCGGCGGGCAATTCTGGGGTTCGAGGAATGCTTACTACATGTTCACAAAGGGGTGAGGGCGGTTCGGAAGAATTCTCGGCTTCAGCAGCGGAGAAAGTCGCATGTTGCCGTTCGCACCTGCTAAGCCCGGACGTGGCGTCCAGTGCGAAGCCGGGTTCGGGCCTCCTGACGTTGTTAAGCAGGCTTCGCAAGGCTTTGCGCCCTTTAGAATTTATTCAGCTAGTGCGTAGATTATCGGCCCGATTGACAATCCATCTGAGCGCTCCAATATTAAAAGCAATGCGGATACTGCTGTTCATAACCATGATGCTATCGATGGCCGTCGCGCCGGCGGCGGCGCTCGCGTCCTGCGCGTCGATGGGTTCCGATATGGAAATGGCGCAAATGGCTTCAGATGACACGCCAATGGAAATGGCTGGCATGCAAAAGGAAGATTGCGCGGATATGGACGTTGCGCCGCAACAATCGCATGATGCCGGATGCGCTGCTGCTTGCGCGTTGGTTTGCCCTGGCTTCTACGCTGGAATTGATCCTTCAAATACGCAAGAGCAGGCATTCGCCGTTGTACAGTATGAGATGCCGACATTAGACGTCGGCCTCGCGACCCCATCGCATCTCGACCCCCCGCCACCTCGAATCTGAGCACGCCCGCGTTTTGACGCGGATAAACCATCGCGCCGTTCGCTTCAATGCGACCGGCGTTTGTTGAACGTGCTTGGAAATCGAGACCCTTATGCCCGTAATAAAATGCGCGATGGCTGCGGCCGTCGCGGCGGCGCTGATTGGGAGCCCTGCGCTCTCATCGGAATCGCCGCTCACCGTTGAAGAGGCGGTTGAGATCGCCGTCACGGCGGAAGACCCAGCCTATGCCCGCTTCGAAGCCCGCGCCTCGGCGCAAGAAGATCGCGCGGTTTCTGATTCGCAACTTCCGGATCCCACCTTGCGGACTGCGCTCGCCAATGTGCCGACCGACACTTTCGCGTTCGGACAGGAACCGATGACGCAAGCGCAGATCGGATTGCGCCAGGAAATTCCGCGCGGTTCTACCTTGCGGCTCAATCGCGAAAAGCGCGAGGGCGAGGCGGAAATCGAACGCATGCGCCGCGAGGCAACTATTCGCAATGTCGCGCTTTCGGTGCGGCTTGCATGGCTCGACAAGTTCCATGCGTCCAACGCGCAAGTCCTTGTTGAGGAGAGCCGAAACGCGGTCAGCGAACTCATCGACGCGTTGAGCGCGTCATTTGCGCAGGGCAAGCTGACAAGTCAGGACGTTTTGCGCGCCGAACTTGAACTGTCGCTGTTGGACGACAGGCTCGCCGAACTGCAACAACAACGCGCCACGGCGGAAGCAGAACTTTCACGATTTATCGGCGCGAATGCGTCTCGGCCTTCGCCCGAAGATCTTCCAGCGTTTCCATCGCCGGGAACTGTGAGTGAAATCGAAAGCCGTCTCGTTCGTCATCCCATCGTGCGGGTTAGCGACGCCATGATCGGCATTGAAGACACCGATGTTGAGCTCGCTAAGCAAGCCTATAAACCGGCCTGGGCGATCGAAGGCGGGTACGGCGCGCGCGGCGCCGACCGGCCCGATTTCGCCAGCGT
>BQJG01000086.1 GCA_021604585.1 Hyphococcus sp. | reverse complement strand
TGGCTCCCTGAACTGGACTCGAACCAGTGACCCGCTGATTAACAGTCAGCTGCTCTACCAACTGAGCTATCAGGGAACGCCTTTGGAAAGCGGCGTATAGCAAAGCCTATGCCGCGAATCCACACCCTTTTTGCCACGCCGCCCAATTTTTGGGATCAGGGCGCCGCCGTCAGCAATCTGTCACAGAATCACTACCAAAGGGTGCGCGGCAAGAGATCAGGCGCAAGTATTGGGCGCGAAATTGCAGCGCTGAATAGTGAGACGGCCGCGTTTGGGGGAAACGCGGCCGGTACTCACTGTCGTGGGGTATGGTGGGGTGTCTTCTCGGGAGAAGACACTGTTAAGCTCTCATCAAGGTCTTAACATATGGTTAATAAAAAAGGCCCCAACGGCGTGCGCTGAGGCCCTTTGAGATTATCCAATTGGCTGATTTATTCCGCCGGGTCCCAAAGTGGGTTTCTGCGTCCGCCCAGATCAGCATCTTGGCCTTGCTTGGAGGCTTCGCCAAAGCCGCGTTCTTCCGAAGCGCCGTGCCCCACTTCAGGCTGTTTCTCGCCCGTCCAGGCCCAGCGATAGAAACGGGCGATATCCGCGCCAACCGCATACATCGCCGGCACAAACAGCAGCGTCACGAACATGGCGAAGAACACGCCCCATGCGAGCGCGACGACGGTCGGCATCAGGAACTGCGCGTCGGTTGAGCGCTCAAACATGATCGGCAGCAACCCGACAAAAGTTGTGACGGAAGTGAGCAGGATCGGACGGAAACGGCCGACGCCGGCTTTGACCAGCGCGGCAAAGGCGCCTTCGCCTTGAGCGCGCAATCTGTTGACGTAGTCGATCAGCACAAGGTTGTCGTTGACGACAACGCCGGCGGCAGCGCCGATGCCGAAGAAGGAAAACAGCGCAAAGTCGAGACCGAACAGGAAGTGCCCGAACGCCGCGCCCATAAAGCCGAAGGGAATAGCGCACATCACCAGCACTGGCTGCCAATAGGAGCCAAACGCAATCGCCAACAGCATATACATGGCAAAGAAGGCGATGGCGTAAAGCGAGAGGAACTCCATCATGAATTCGGCTTGCGCTTCCGCGTCGCCGCGCGCCGCCAGGTTGACTTCGGGATGACGCAGTTTCCATTCGGGAACGAATTCCTGATTGAACATTTTCATAATCGCGGCGCGATCTACATCTTCGCGCAGTTCTGCGGTTACCCGCGCCGACCGCGTGCGGTCGCGCCGTTCGATGCGTTTGAAGCTGGGGGCGAATTCTGCGTCGGCGACCGCCGTCAGCGGAACCTCTCGTCCGTCGGCTGTGCGAACCCGCATGCTTTCGATGGTGGTCAGGGACTCACGGTCAGAGCGCGGGTATCGCACCATGACGCGCACATCCTGGCCGTCGCGCGGCAGCCGCTGAACTTCGTCGCCATAGAACGCCTGGCGCACCTGACGGGAAACTTCGGCAAGCGTCAGGCCAAACCGTTCTGCGCCGGGTTTCAGGCTGATCTGTAGTTCAGGCGTTTCGGACTGAAGGTTGTTGCGAACATCATAGATGCCGGGAAGAGTGCGCAGATAGTTCTGCACATCCAGCGTGGCGATCCGCAAATCTTCGAGATTATCGGACTCGATGCCGAAGGCCAGGTCAGGGCCGCCATCATTGATCGTATAGGTGACGTTGATTTCTTCGGCGTCCGGGATGTCGGCGAGATAGCTTCTGAATTCTTCCGCAACGACCTGGGTTGAATCCTTTCTCTGCTCGGCCCCGACAATGGTGACATAAGAAACGACATTGCCTTCATCGGCGCGAATATAGACGGCCTTTACGAAATCGGTGCCGTCTTTCGCTTTGCCTCTTGCCTGCTTCAGCTTTTCGGCCGCCTCTTCGACTTCGTCAAAAATCTGCAGGCTTCGATTAAAGGATGCGCCTTCTGGCAGGCGCACATTCATCGAAATGAACGTTCCCTGGACTTCCGGCATGAACTTGAAAGAAATCCACCCCTGCGCCAGCAAGGCGGTCGCGACGGCGAAGGCGACGATAAACCCGGCGCAGGTGAAATAACGCCAGCGCACCGCAGTGCTGATGATCGGCCTGTAAACGTTCTCAGCAAAATTCATCAAGCCTTCAGAGAAGACGCTTTGCATTTTGTAGTAAACGCCGTCCCTGTTTTGCCGTTTCATATGCGCGAGGTGAGACGGCAGAATGAAGAAGGACTCGATCAGCGAGAAGGTGAGCGCGAAGATGATTGTCAGCGTAATGTGCTTGGTGAACTGAGATGTGCCGCCCGACATGAACAGCCAGGGCATAAACGCGATCATCGTTGTCAGCACGGCGAAGAAGACCGGCTTTGCGACCAGCTGCGTCCCGACAATTGCAGCGTCGATTCCGCTGTTTCCGTCTTCGGTTTGGTTGTGAATGCTTTCGCCAACGATAATCGCGTCGTCCACAACAACGCCGATCACCAGTAGAAAGGCGAAAAGCGACAGCATATTCAGCGAAACGCCGGTCATCGGCATGAAAATAAAGGCGCCGGCGAATGAAACTGCAATGCCTATGCTGACCCAGAACGCCACAGCCGGGCGCAGGAACAAGAGGAGAATGATCAAGACGAGAACAAGACCAATCACCGCATTCGATGAAACAAGGTCCATGCGGGCGAAATAAAGATCTGCGGTGTCAAACCAGACGAAGAGTTGCGCCTTGCCCTCGAGTTCAGTGTTCTTTTCTTTGATCCAATCATTCACAGCTGCGGAAAGCTTGACGATATTCAATGTTTCCGGTGCGTTGATGGCGATCGAGATGGAAGGCTGCCCGTTCATCTGGCGCTTCATGTTGCGATCTTCAAACCCATCGACAACGCGGGCGACATCGCTGACCCTCAGAACCGAACCGTCTGGATTTTGGCGAATGACGATCCTGCTGAACTCTTCTTCAGTGTCGGCCAGCGCTCGCGCAGCGACCTGAATATTGCCGGTTTCCGTTCTTACCTGACCGGCGGCGATATTCAGCGATGAGCCGCGAATGGCGCGAGAGACATCGTCGAAGGTGAGCCCGAAGCGCCGCAGCGCGTCTTCCGACACCTCGATAGAGACTTCTTCGCGCATGTCTCCCCAAAGTTCCACAAGGGGAGAACCGTTCGGGATTTGGGAAACTTCATCGCGCAGATCGCGGGCAAGCCGGTTCAGTTCGCGTTCGGATAAATCGCCATAGAGCGCCATATAGATGGCGCCCCCGTCGTTTCTCCATTGCGAAACGACAGGCGGAAAGGCGTCCTGCGGCAACGTCGAAATGCCGTCGATCCGGTTTTTGATGTCGTTAAGAAAACGGGTGGCGTCGATTGTGTCGATGCCTTCGATGTTGAGAACGGCGGCGCCTTCGCGGGCGGTGGAATCGATGTGCTTGACGCCGTCAATATCGGCGACCGATTCTTCAATACGCAGGATGATCTGCTCTTCGATTTCAACGGGAGACGCACCCGGCCAGGCGACGCTGACTGTGGCGCCGTTAAAATCGGCCGACGGAAAAACCTCCCGTTCCAAACGCAAGAAAGCAATCGCGCCAGTGACCAGCACTGCAACCATGAGCAGATTCGCGGCGACGCCGTTGCGCGACCACCATGAGATGAGGCCGTTCATCAATGATCTCCCGGCGAAGTTCGTTCGGATGCGCCGCTGTCAGCGGCTAGATTTTGTTCGGTCGGTTTTATCGCCGCAGGATCAGTTGGCGTGACCTTGTCGCCTTCGCCCGCGCCGCGCAGAGGCGATGTAACGACCCGTTCACCATCCTCGACCCCTGAGGAGATCGTGATGAAATCCTTTTCAGCGGAAACCACAGTAACCGTACGCTTTGTCACCGTGTCGTCGGCATTGACGACATAAACGGTATCGCGTCCGTAAAGCGCGGAGCGCGGCAACACCATCGCGTTTTCGTATGGCTTGCCTTCAATGGTGGCGTTGACAAAGAGGCCCATGGCCAAGGGCGTGCCGTTGTCAGAGCCTTTGCCATAGGGGTCGTCGACCACTGCAATGGCGAAGATTTGACGCGTCGTTGGATCAATGGCGCCGTCTGTTCTCTCAATGCGTCCGGCCCATTTGTGTTCTTGTCCGGCGATGAAAGCGGTCATGATGACTGGCGGTCCGGGATTGTCTTCGCTTTCGGTGAAAGCGATCGGAAGTCCCAGCTTGGCGAGATCATTATCGTTCAATGGAAAGCGAATCTCTGCGACATCCGTTGAGAAAATGCGTCCCAGTTGCGCGCCGGGCGCTACATATTGGCCGACGCCTGCGATGCGTTCTCGCACCCGGCCTTTAAACGGCGCGCGAATTGTCGTGCGATCGAGATTTAGCTGCGCTGCTCTGTATTCCGCCTCTACTTGCGCAAGTTGCGGCAGGCGCAAGGCTAGGTCCGTCGGATCCGCCACGCGCCCCAACTCTTCGTAATCTCTGCGCGCCAAGGAGGCTTCCGCTTGCTCCTGGGCGAGTCGCGCGCGCGCCGCCGCCGCTGTTGCGCGATAAGGGGCGTCTTCGATCTTGATCAGGATGTCGCCTTCCTCAAACGCGCCGCCATTGACGAATTCCGATGATGTCGAAATGATTTGCCCAGCAACCTGAGCGGTCAGCGAGATATCTGTACGCGGACGGACTTCGCCCTGTGCGGTTACATCAAGCGTAACCGATGCTTCTTTGGCCACCGTAAAGAATACGGTTGGCGGCACCACATCTGGCTCTTTCGGCTCGATATTTGGCCGCATAGCGGCCATCATGCCGATTAACGCGACGCCGCCGACAAGAATGCCGATGGTGCCAAACAGCGTAAAGAACTTACGAAACATAGGCGTTACTTACTCTCCGGTGCCGGCTCCCGACAGCGCCGCCAGGCTCTCTTGCGTTAGAAAATCCCCGCCTATCGCAAGATAAAGTTGAACCCGGTTGGACACGCGCTGTTGTTGCGCCTGAATATACTGGCTCTCAGACGAAATGCGACGGGTCTGAGCGTCCAGAAGGTTGAAAATGGTGGCCGCGCCACTGTTGTAGCGGCGTTCTGTCAAATCTTCTGCTGCTGCCGCTTCTTCATATGCCAAACGCAACGCATCTTCGCGCACTGAAAGTAATGTTTCCGCAGCGATTGCGTTTTCCGCTTCTTGATAGGCGACGAGCACGGTCTGCGCGTAGTTATAGAGTGACGCTTCCGCCGCTGCGCGCGCGCGCTTTGAGTTTGCGATAAGTCTGCCGCCTTGAAATAGCGGCTGGAACAGGCCGCCGATAATGTTGCCGGCGAGACGCTGTGGGTCGGTGAGGTCCGCGAAATCCGGACCCGAGGTTCCCGCGCGAGACGACAGCGTGAGTTGCGGTAGGAATTGTTTCCGCGCCGCACGAGAGCGCAGACCAGCGCCTTCCATGCGCGCTTCGGCGGCGATCAAGTCGGGACGGCGGGCAAGTATATCGCCCGGCGCGCCTGCGCCTGCGAGCGGCGGCAGCGAAGGAAGCGCTTCAGCGGCGGCAAGTTCCGCCGCCGGATAGCGGCCGAGAAGAACTTCAAGTGCGCGCGAAGCTTCCATTTCCAGCCGCTGACGCAAAGCGAGGTTGGCCTGACTTGAGCCGAGCGCCGACCGTGACAGGCGAACATCAAGGCTTGAAGAAACACCGCGTTCATAGCGGCGTTCGGTGACGCGCAAATTGCGCTCGCGCGCTTCAGTGTCCCGTTCGGCAAGTTCGCGCTGCTGGCGCGCCTCGATCAGGGCGAACCATGCTTGCGAAACCCGTGCGGCGACTGACAGTTCTGCGCCAGCCAGATCAGCAGCGGCGGCTTTCGCATCTTTGTACGAAGCGCGGGTCTCGTCGGTGAGGCGGCCCCACAGATCGATTTCCCAGCTTAAAGAACCGCCGAGAGAATAGTTGTTGATGTAAAGACGGCTGCTGCCGCCGCCAGCGCCGCCGCCAGCCTGTGCGGCGGTCGTCGGATCGGTGACGATGGCGTTGCGCGACGCGCTGAAATTGGCGCCAATCGTCGGAAGCTGGTTCGCCAGCGTAATCCGTGCGCCTGCACGCGCTTGCTGCAAATTGGCCGCCGTCGCGAGAAGGTTGTTGTTGTGTTCAACGGCTTCGCTGATCAACCCGCGAAGAGTTGAATCATTGAAAGCCGCAACCCAGTCGCCAGTCGGCGCCGCGCCGAGAGAATCGTCGGCGGACCACGCCGCGGGCGCGTCGGGAAGCTGAGCTTCCAGCAGTTCCTGATTTACGCTTGCGCACGATGCCGTCATCAAGGCGACCAGCGCCACGCCCCCGATTCGCATGCAATCACTCCTTTAAAACGCCGCCGGATCTTCGACCAGCTGTTCGTTTCTACTTGTCCGCTGTTTCCTCTTATCGCAAGCGCCAAGCGGCGGGCAGTTCCAACGGTGCGGCGAATAGCTGTTGAGCGTCGTTTTCCTAACCAATTGAAAACACAAGACGATAAAATTTTAATGAATAGATGGCGCCGCGGACAGCGAAATAAACCCCTCAAAGTCCTGAATCCAAAATAGAATCAAGATGTTGTATGGAGGCCACGGCCGGAATCGAACCGGCGTACACGGCTTTGCAGGCCGCTGCGTCACCACTCCGCCACGTGGCCGGACCAAAAACCGCCCTGTGGTGAGGAAAGCGGTCTGAGAAGGGCCGCCCTCATAGCGCGGGCGCAGGGCCCGGTCAAAGGGAAGTTGGTCCTGTTTCACGGCTAAGTTGAAAAGCGAGAAACCTTTGCGAAGTTGAGGCTTGGCCATGCGTTGCAAGGCGGCGCGGCGGGATGTATGCCGCTGTGCAGAAACCGGCGAATAGAGGCTTCTCATGGATTTCAAGACAGCACGGCGGCGCATGGTGGACAGCCAGGTCCGCACCAATGATGTGACGGATCTGCGTCTGCAAGCAGCGCTTGAAACCGTTCCGCGCGAAGTGTTCTTGCCGGCGGACCTGCGCGATCAGGCCTATGTGGAGCGTGAGCTTCCTTTTGCGCCGGGGCGGTCTTTGATGACGGTGCGCGATTTCGCCAAGCTGGCGGCGGCGGCCAAGCCAAAGGCGGGTGAGCTTTGTTTGAGCGTGGCCTCCGGGACAGGCTACGCCACTGCTGTGCTGGCGCAATTGGTCGAGATGGTGGTGGCTGTTGAAACTGATGAGGCGCTGGCGGCGTCGGCGCAGGAAAACCTGACCCGGATTGGCGTGGCTAATGCGGCGGTGCTGGCGAGCGACAGCGCAAAGGGCGCAGCGGGGCAGGGACCATTCGATTTGATTTTCATTGACGGCGTGATTGAAACCCGGCCCGACGCGCTTTTGGCGCAACTGAAGGATGACGGCCGGCTTGCGGCGATCATGCGACGGGGCGGCATATCGCGCGGCGTGCTTTACAGCAGAGCAGGCGACGCCACCGCATGCTCGGAAAAATTCGACGCCAGCGCGAAAATGGTGCTTCCGGGCTTCGCCGCAGAGAAATCCTTCGTATTTTAACTGCATATTCACGCAGTAAACTGCGGAATCGTCTTGAAGACGGGGCATGAAAGCTCAGATTAGGGCGTGCGTGGGAGTTGGCGGGCGAATCTTCTGCCTGAAGGAGTATTGAGTTGCGAGTTTCAATTTCGGTATTGGCGGTGATGAGCGCCATCTGCGTGGTCTCGACACCCGCTTTCGGCGAATCCTTGCAGGATGCGCTGGCGCTTGCTTATCAGACCAATCCGACCATTCGCGCTGAGCGGGCGCGCCTTCGCGCAGTGCGTGAGTCACGGGCTCAGGCCTGGGCTGGCGCGCTGCCGCAAATTTCCGCTGGCGGCACGATTGAGAAGGTCGACACCTCTTCAACGTCCTCTTTCGGCTCCAATTCCAATAAGCTGGATTCGCTGGGCGCCAGCGTGAACGCTGAGCAGCCGATTTTCACCGGTTTTCGCAATCTAAACGCAATCAAGCAAGCGGGCGCGCGCATTCGCGCCGGCGGCGCGCAACTGGCCAGCGCGGAGCAACAGGTGCTGCTCGATGTGGCAGGCGCCTATTTCAATGTGCAGCGCAATCTCGCTGTCTTTGAACTCAACACCCAAAATGTCAGCGTACTCGTTCGCCAGCGTGACATGGCGAAGGCGCGGTTTGATGTCGGCGAAATTACGCGCACGGACGTGGCGCAGGCCGAAGCGAGGCTTGCTGAAGCGCGCGCACAGCTGTCTTCGGCTCAAGGAAATCTCGCTATTGCCCGTGCAACCTACGCGCAACTTGTGGGTCAGGTTCCGGGCGATCTCGACCCCGTGACGGAATTGCCAAACTTGCCGGAAACGCTGGAGGCGGCGCAGGCGGTTGCAGATCAATATGCGCCAGCGCTGATCGGCGCGCGCGAGCAAGCCGAAATCTCTCGCCGTCAGGTAAATATAGCACGCGGCGCTTTTTTGCCGTCTGTTTCTTTGACCGCAGGTTATCAGTATGCGGAAGAGCCGAGTTTCTTTGTGCAAAACAGCGAAGAATTCCGGTTTGGCGCCCGCGCTTCAGTGCCGATCTTCAGCGGCGGGTTGAATTTCTCAAAAGTCAGAGAGGCGAAAGCCCTGCATGCGGGAGACCGTTCGCTTCTGGTCGGCGCCGAACGTCAGGTTGAAGCGCAAACCATTTCGGCCTGGGAGCGTCTGGTCACGACGCGCGCCATCGCCAAATCTGCTGCTGCATCGGTTGAGGCCAACTCGCTGGCGCTCAAAGGCGTGCGTGCGGAATCGATGGTCGGCACGCGCACGACGCTGGATGTCCTCAACGCTGAGCAGGAATTTCTCAATGCGCAAGTCAATCTGGTGAGCGCCCAGCGTGACGCGCAAACGGCGGCCTTTGGCCTGCTGGCGGCGATTGGCATGCTGACTCCCGAAGCGGTGGGCGTATCGGCTGAGGTGGAAGATGGGGCCTTGAGCCTCTATGATGAGTGATCTTTGGGCGAGGAAAGCCTTGATAACTGCCGCGAAGCGCCCGAAAACAACTCCAAAGCGCAGCAATGCAGCGCTAGGCAACTGATTTGACCCGCTAAAGGGGACCCTTGGTCAATGGAAAACGCTCAACCAGAACCGAGCATGGAAGAAATCCTCGCCTCCATCCGGCGGATCATATCCGAAGATGAGGACGATCAGGGTGCTTCGACGGCCAAGCCCGCGCCCGAAAAGGCGGCGGCCAAGCCGGAACTGACTCTGACGCCGGCGTCGAGCGCCTCTCCGGCTCAATCGGCCCCGGCGCAGCCTGCGCCAACCGCTTCAGCCCCAAGCGCGCCCGCACAGGCGGCGCCTCAGGCAGAATCTCGCCCGCGCGCAGAAAGCACTGATTTTACGAAGAAAACCGTGGCGGCTCCCATGCAAGATGATCTCAACGAAGAAATTCTCGACCACACGACCGCCGCCGCTGCTTCTCAGGCGTTCCGGTCACTCTCGCAGTCGGTTCGGATTTCAGAAGGACCGGGCAAGACGCTGGAAGACATTGTCACGGAAATGCTTCGTCCGATGGTCAAAGAATGGCTCGACGCCAATCTCCCGGCGATCGTAGAGGAAAAAGTGGAAGAAGAAGTCCAGCGCGTCGCTCGCCGCCGTCGGGGATAATCTTCTTGCCCTTACTCGAATAGTGAAGAGCCGGCGCGAGCCGGCTTTTTCTTTGCTTCAAGCCGATCAGTGCAGGCGTAACATGATCACCTATCCCAAGACCAAAACAGTCGACCAGGCCGATGTGATGTTTGGCGTCACGGTGGCGGACCCGTATCGCTGGCTGGAAAACGATGTCCGAGAAGATGCCGATGTCGCCGATTGGGTAAAGGCGCAAAACCAGGTGACCGCCGGTTATTTAGATCAGCTGGCCGGACGCGGCGCCATCAAACAGCGCCTTCGCACCTTATGGGATTACGAAAAATTCACGCTGCCGGAAAAAGCAGGCGATCGGTACTTCTTCTGCCGCAATGACGGATTGCAAAACCAGTTCGTCCTGTTTGTGCAGGATGGCGACGCTGAACCACACAAGCTGCTCGACCCGAACACATGGTCAGAAGATGGTGCGACGGCGCTCGCCGGATATGAACCCAGCCCCGACGGATCGCAGCTTGCTTATCTGGTTCAAGATGGCGGTTCGGATTGGCATTCAATAAAAGTCGTCGATGCAGCGACCGGCGCAGTTCAAAACGATCTTCTGGAGTGGGTGAAATTTTCTGGCGTGAGTTGGGCGAAGGACGGCTCGGGGTTTTATTATTCGCGTTACCCAGAACCTGAAAAAGGTTCCGCCTTTCAAAGCTTGAATCTCAATCAGGCGGTTTATTTTCATGTGCTGGGCGAACCGCAAGATAGAGACCGCTTGGTTTATGCGCGCCCCGATCATCCTGATCACGGATTTTCCGCAACCGTGTCGAGCGATGGTGCAACCTTGGTCATCACCGTCTGGAAGGGCACGGATGACCGTTATGAAGTGGCGCTGCTTGATCTAAACGACGCCAATGCGGCGCCTGTCGATCTCGTGACGGGCTTTGTAAGCAATTACAGCTATGTCGCGACCGCTGGCGGCCAGCATTTTTTCATCTCCAATCGCGACGCGCCCAAAAGCAAAATTGTTTCAACGCCTGCAAATTTTGACGGCGCAAGCTGGCGAGACATTGTACCGGAAGGCGACGGCGTTTTGGCTGGCGCGAACATTGTCGGCGGCCGGATTTTCGCCGCCTATATGGAAGACGTGAAAACCGTTATCCGCATGGCCTCCCTTGATGGCGCGTCAATGGGCGAGGTGGACTTGCCCGG
>BQJG01000085.1 GCA_021604585.1 Hyphococcus sp. | reverse complement strand
GCTTGGCAATGGAAAAATGATGCGCCGTGTTGGCGCCGCCAATGATGATATCGCGCGATCGGCTGAACAGCACCGCCGCGAGGGGCAAACCGTGATGTTCGTCGCTGTTGACGGCAAACCGGCGGGCATTATCGGCGTCGCTGATCCGATCAAGGAAACGACGCCTGAAGCTATCAAATCCCTGCATGAGGCTGGCGTCAAAGTCATCATGCTCACCGGCGACAGCAAGGCGACTGCCGAAGCCGTCGGCGCGAAAATCGGCATTGATGAAATTCACGCAGACGTTTCGCCTGAAGACAAGCACCGCATCATTAGCGAACTGCAGGCTTCTGGCTCAAAGGTCGCCATGGCAGGCGACGGCATCAATGACGCGCCCGCCCTCGCCCAAGCCGATGTCGGCATCGCCATGGGAACCGGAACCGACGTAGCTATGGAAAGCGCTGGCATCACGCTCGTCAAAGGCGATCTACGCGGTGTTGCGCGGGCGCGCCGGCTAAGTCAGGCGACGATGCGCAACATCCGTCAGAACTTGTTCTTTGCGTTTATCTATAATGCGCTCGGCGTTCCAATCGCGGCAGGCGTGCTTTACCCCTTCTTCGGGCTGCTCTTAAGCCCGATGATTGCGGCTGCAGCCATGAGCTTTTCGTCAGTGTCAGTTATCGGGAATGCGCTGCGGCTGCGGGGCGAGAAGCTATGACCGAAAAAGCAAAAAATACCTCCGAGAACTGGACACAGTACACGCCGCCTCTCGGTCACAGCATCCTGACGCCGCTTTATGACTTCGCAATCGCAGCGCTGACGCGAGAAAACACCTGGCGCGCCGCGCTGATTGCAGCAATTCAGCCGGCGCCCGGCGATCGGATTCTCGATATTGGATCGGGAACAGGCAGTCTCGCCGCCCGCTTATACGAAGAGTGTCGATTAATCCGATATGTTGGAATCGATCCAGACGCAGACGCGGTTCAGCGCGCTCAACGAAAAGCTTCAAAACTCAGCGGAAAAATACGGTTTCAGGAAGGTTTTTTTTCAAAAAGAGAAGATTATTTCGACCAAGCTCCGAATAAAATTGTGTCAAGTCTTGTGCTGCATCAGGTTTCACTTATCGAAAAACGCAGAATAATCATGGAAGCAATCGCCGCGCTTGCGCCAAGCGGGTCGCTATTTATTGCCGATTATGGTCTCCAAAAGGGCCTGATGCGCTTCTTCTTTCGCGTTTCCGTACAATTGCTGGACGGAATCTCAAATACCCAGCCAAACGCAGATGGATTCATTGAGCACCTTATAGAAGAAGCGAAATTGGCGAATGAACGCGAGCGCGACTGCGTTCCGACAGTTACGGGATTGATCACAATATTCAAGCTAACTAAATCCAACATTATTTGATCAATTTGTTGATATGACAATTCGTGATCAATTTTTCCTAAACGCCCCGCTGACAAATCATAGATCTTCAGGGCCCAGCGCCGTGGTTGCCAGCGCGATCAGAGCCAACGTGGATAGAAAAGCAACAAATTCGATTGACAAAGTAAGTTTAAGCGCAGCACGCCCCTGATGCTCGTTCTGCGCCATTCGACCCGTCACCCACGTCTTGTTGAACGCGCCCAAAGCGAGCGCCGCTGAAGCGACGAAGAGCTTTGCGAGAAGCAGACGACCATAGGCCGAGCCGATCAGGCCGCCCCACCCATCAGCCAAGCGCAATGCGAGAATTAGTCCGGCCCCAAAGAGCGCCGGAACGGCGAATTGGGCAATATGGCTGAAAGTCTCAAGACGCCGCACGAGTTCTGCTTGATCGAGTTTTGTTCTCGGCCAAAGGGATACGGGAGCGGCGAACCAGAAGCCGGCGACAAGAACATGAAGACCCGCGAGCCATGGGAAAATGCCTGGCGCTTCTAACCCTTGGGTATGCCCGGCAAGCCCAAAGGAGGCGCTGAGCATCAGCGCGGCGGCGAGCATAGCCAGCCACCACTGTAACAGCGCGCCGGCGGCGGCCAAGCCGCAGCCGATCATAACAGCGAACGCCTGCAACTCGTAAGCGCGCCAGATCCATGGGAGCGTTGCAAGATCGAAAGCGGCGATAAACGAACCGCCAAGCTTTGCATTGGCGAGCATTAGCCTAACCGCATACAAAGACAAAACAACAAGCGCAAGGAGCGCCGAAGCTGGGATGCTTTGCTTCCGCGTCACGCCAAACCCGCGACCGAGAAGTATCCCGACCAACAGCAAGGCGACGGCGTAGTATCCAAATTGAACGGCGAAAGCGAGCAGGGAAAGCGTGTCAGGCACAGGAGCTTCTACTTGACCGAAAACTCGATCTTGCCGCTCATGGCGTGGCCGTCCTTTGCAAGAGCGCGCCAGTGAACGACATAGGCGCCGACAACAAGTGGCGGCAGCGGAATGACATATTCCGCCTGAAATTCTTTCGGACGGACATAATCAAGCTCTATCGTCTCTCCCGCTGCTGTTTCCAGGCGAAGCTCCGCGAGACCGACATCGCCATTAAAGGCAATCTTGAGGTTTTCAGGAACGGGGTTTTCCGGGACAACGTCATATAGGCCGCCCTGCTCTATATTTGATGATTCGATCACCACATGGGCCGCTGCCGGCGCGGCACCAAGCATCAGGGCAATGAGTATCGCTGCAAAAATCCGATTCATGTGTTACTCCTTTAAGAAGCTTTCTTGACGCTGGCGCCGGTTAACTCTTCGTCTTCGTCCGTCCAACACTGTGCATTCCGCGTAGCATTTTCGCGTAAAACTTTGAGGTGATTTGCACAGCCCTATTCGCCTGTCGTTGTCCTCAATCACTGGCATTCGTCGTTTATAAGATGTTGAAGACTGCCGGGAAGAAACTACCGCCCGAAGATCACTCTTCGGACGGCGGCGCTTGCCTATAGTCTCCCCTTAGAATTCGGCGACGGCTCTGGCGTACCAGAACCCGCCATTGAACCCCGTCGGTGCAAAACGCGGATAGATGAGGCCGCTGCCAATATTCCCGGCGCGCGTATCAAGGTCGGGGAAGTTGTCGAAGATATTTTCCCCGCCGACCGCCAGCCTGACATTGTCATTCACATAATAGCCCAACTCGATATCCATCAGCCACTCGCCGCCAAATGTCTGGTCGTCCGCCGCCGAACTTCCATAGTCGGTCCATGCGCCATAATAATTACCACGAACTAGCGCAGAGAATGGTCCTGTACGGAACGTCGCTTCCGCGAGAGCCCGGTAATGCGGCGTGAAATCCTCCAATTCAAGCGTTCGTTCGCGATCAATAGCGGTCGGGTTTCGGACTTGCGTCACCTCAGTATCCGTATAATTAAATGAACCGAGCAGGTTTAGGGAAGAATCCCCTCCAAGCGCTGTGCGGTAAGTCGCAACCACATCCACGCCTTGCGTTCTCGTATCAAAAGCGTTGGTAAAGAAGCGGATTGAACTCAGCGAACCGCCTCCTGTTATGCCCGAGGTGATCAGCGCCGCCTGTTCGGCCGGTCCGATCGGAATATCGCCGGAAACGCTGATCCGGTCATCAAGTTTAATGTTGAAATAATCCGCGGTGACGTGAACGCCGCCCGGAAGATCCAACACAAGCCCGCCGGCAAAGTTGAAGGATTCCTCAACCCTCAAGGGTTCGGCGCCGAAGAAAACCGCAACCGGATTTGACTGGGGAATCTGGCCGCTGACAACCGTCGCGCCGGTGGCGAGATCGATATTGGTCGAAGTCTGGGAAAGGTTTGCCTGACCCGGGGTCGGCGCCCGGAACCCCGTGTTTACTGAACC
Organism: Hyphococcus sp.; assembly: GCA_021604585.1. Lineage (GTDB taxonomy): Bacteria > Pseudomonadota > Alphaproteobacteria > Caulobacterales > Parvularculaceae > Hyphococcus. The sequence continues at coordinate 7,566 of BQJG01000085.1, read as the reverse complement.
GCGGATGGCAACGCCGTCAAAAAGTTCGGCACGCCCTGAAACCTTGTAGTTGAAAGTCGTGCCGAAATCGTTGAAGTCCTCGAAGCGGATCGCCACGCCGCCCGAAATGCGCTGCGTCAGATCGGCTTCGAGATCGAGATAAAGCGCGTAATTATAGCGGCCGAAATCGCCGACCTCGCTCGGGTTGAATCCTTGAAACCCGTTCGATCCTACCTGTACGCCGCCCGGCATCATGGTGTCCGGATCAATATAGGAGGCGAACGGCCCGACTATATAGGATGCTTCATCGCCGAGCGTAATCAGATAATCCTCCCGATGGAACTCGGCGCCCCCTGCCACGTTCACCGGAGAGGCGAACGCATCCACATTCAACAGGTAGACCAAATCGAAATTAACAGTGGTCTCGCGTTGCGTGAGCGTGCCTGGATCAAATTCCGTCGGCGATGCGGGCCCGAGAGACGGGTTGATAGACTGGCTGATATGATAGTCAGCCTTATTCTCGCCATGATAGACGCTGGCGTCAAAGCTTAAATCAGCAGTAAGCTCGCCGCGCACCCCGCCGGCGACGCTCCAGTCCGTCGTCGTCGCCTCGAACTGCGGGGAAAAGCCGCCCGGGAAGATGGAAGTAAAACTGAACCGCGGCCCGCCCGGCATCATCGTCAAAGGCAGATTCGCCACCAGATTTACGTTATTCGTGGGATTACGATAAAAGAAACTGGTGACGCCTTTCGACCGGCTGTAGTTTCCGAACAAATAAGCTTCCAGATTGTTGTCGAGATCAATGCCCGCGTTGAAAAATGACCGGAAAGCGCTGCCGTCGGGATTGCCCCAGCGCTGGCCGAGCCCGTTTTCCGGCACATCAGCAATATTGATTGTACCTGCGGCCACAAGCGCGGCGACATCGGGGCGCTGTGCGCCGCGCGATGTCGATTCGGAGTTAACGTATTCAAGAGCGGCGTGAAAGAAACCCGAATCGGTCAGCGGCAAGCCTATATTGCCCTGGACTTTGAATTCGCCGCCGTCGCCAGCATAGAACTGCCCATATTGGGTGGCCAGCCGGAACACGTCGCTGTCCTCCGAAAGGCCGACATTGAGGACGCCCGCAATCGCATCCGAACCATATTGCGCCGAGGCACCGTCGCGCAGCACTTCAAGCTGGCTTATCGCATTGGACGGAATGGTCGCCAGGTCCGGCCCCTGCGCGCCGAGCGTCTGAGGAAGACGGCTGGTGGCAATGAGCGCAGAACGGTGACGGCGTTTGCCGTTGATCAGCAGCAGCGTTTGGTCCGGCGCGAGCCCGCGCAGAGTGAAAGGTCGCTGAAACACATTGCCGTCATTGGTGACAAACCGCTGAACGTTCAGCGAAACAACTTGCGTTCGAAGAATATCTGTCAGGTCTGCTGTGCCGCTTTTTTCGAGGGCATCGCCGTCGATCACGTCGATCGGGATCATTGAGTTGCCGACCGTCCGATTGGCGCGGCGCGTGCCTGTGACCACGATCTTGTCCGAATCATCGACACCATCTTCTTGCGCGTAGCTGACGTTTGCCGCCGACTGCATGACGAAAACTGTCGCGGTGCAAAGCGCTGTACTTCCTAGTATCCCGCGTAACTTTTCGCTTTTCGTTTTCATTTTAGCCCCTCCGCTATTGATCCGCAGGCGTCAAGAATGACGCCTTTGGCTCTCCCGGACATAGATCCGATCGCCGCGAAAAATTCCGCGGAATGACGCCACACCGGCACCATTAATCTTATAATGACCCCGCACCACCCTATGCGGTCAAATCGAATTATTTCTGATACTTATGCTTGTGTGTTATGACCCCGCCGTCCAAGCTCGGTCATTTATCGCACCGGAATACAAGGGGCGAATCTACGCCGTCGGCATCCCTTGGAGCTCCGCATCAACCGGATTCTTTAATCAGATTTTGTTGGAGAACTCGTTTTGCGCAAAGCCTGTTTGAGCTATCGAAAACTCGCTTTCAGTGCAGGTTTATAAGTAATACATCCGTGACCATGATGTGATACTCTGCTTCGCCGGCTCGACACCAATTCGTACATCGTGCGCACGACAGTTATCGACGATAAGTTTGAGTAGATTTTCACCTCTAATTCAAGTCGAATAGGGTTGTGAAATAAGTGGGATTTGAAAATTGCCTAAATTAACGGACACAGACGGTCCCTCCCGGAAATCTGTAAAGGTCAATTATGAATTGAATTCAGAACTCAGTGGAATTGAATGTCTTCGTTGCAAAACACAGCTCGAACTTGAAGATTATTTCACGGGATGTCCTTTGTGCCTTTCCAATGGCTATCCATCAAGCGTGCGCCAACTGTACCGCGCTGACGCATGGCGGACAGATTCGCACAAGCGAGGAATGGCGCGATATGCTTCGTGTTTGCCCTATAAAATTTTCCCTACGATAGGCGAAGGCGGCACGCCTTTGCTGGCCGCGCCGGCGCTTGGCCGTGAAGTCGGCGCGAAAGCGGTATTTATCAAAGACGAAGGACAAAATCCCACAGGTTCACATAAGGATCGAATGAGCGCACTCGCCATTGCGCGCGCGTTGGATATGGAAGCCGCGACGGTGATCGGTGCGTCTTCCGGAAACGCGGGCGCGTCGATTGCGGCGTACGCAGCGCGCGCCGGCCTGCAATGCGTTATCGTTACGACGCCGAATATGAATCCTGTCTGGCGACGCGCGATTGAGGCGGCTGGCGCCCGATTAGTCGAAGCCGAAGATTCTCTCGATAGATGGAAATATGTCGAAAGGCGCGTGACCGAAGACAGCTGGTTTCCGGTCACCAATTATATAAACCCGCCGGTCGGCAGCAATCATTTCGGCGTCGATGGATTAAAAACAATTTCCTTCGAAATATTCGAGGAAACAGGTCCGGAAACAGTCGATGCCATTATTGTTCCGACCTCGCGCGCGGACCTAATATGGGGAATTTTTGACGGATTTCGCTTTTTACAGGAAAGAGATCTCATAAACCGGCTTCCGAGACTCTACGCCATCGAACCATTTACCCGAATTGACTCTGTTCTGCGCGGGAAAGATTATCGGGAGAGTTTTGAAGGCCGCACCCGCCAGGTTTCCATCGCCGGATCAACAGTGACGTATCAGGCAATTGACGCGATAAAAACGTCAAGAGGCGGGGTTGCCGTGGTGGGTGATGAATCTGCGGCCAGGGAGCAGCGCACTTTGGCGCGACACGGATTTTATCTGGAGCTTTCGTCGGCTGCCAGTCTCGGCGGATTGCGGCAATTAATTGATAAGGGCGAAATTCAGCCCGACGAACGCGTTATATTGATCGCCTCGTCCAACGGCTATAAGGAATTCGACTTTGAACAGCCGTTTTTGACAACCGATTGATGACGATGTGGATTCTCTTGGATTCTCCAAAATAACTGAAACGGATTTGATCATTGAGCTGCTGCTAGCGCTGCTTTGGCTTCACCGCCTTGGAAAAAAAGCGCCGATGCGTGAAAAAGTAAAACGCGCTCCCGATTAACGATAAAAAAGCTGCTGCGCCCCACGCCTTTAATGAAGCATGCCCCACCAGCCAAATTGAAAGCAGGAAGGCGAAAACCGGTACGGTCAGACCGCCGGGAATTGTGAATTGCTTTGGATCCTGATCCATTGTTTTCTCGATTCGCGGCAATGCTGCGATGGTCAAGGCATAAGTAATAAAACGGACCAGAGTGCTGACCGTAGCGAGCCAGACAAATCCGCCGCTGACGCCGAGCAAAATCCCAATGCCGCCGCAAAACAATATGGAATTGCCGGGCGTGCCGAACTTGGGATGAACGGCAGCGAACCATCGTGGTATCGCTTCCTGCTTGCTGAGTGCGAAGGTCAATCGCGGCCCCACGAGCATTGACGTCGCGCTTGAGCCGGCGATCGAAAATACGGCTCCCATCGCCAGAATGGACGCGCCAATGGGACCTAAAAGCAGCTCCGCTACCCGAGCGAGGGGCGTGTTGGTTTCCGCAATACCGGGATCGACGGAAATCGAGACTATCTGGATCGCTATATAAAATACCGACACCTGCGCGACCGTCGTGACTAATGCGGCGGGAATATCGGCTTTCGGGTTCTTTGACTCGCCGGCGTTGATGACGGCGACCTCAAATCCGATGAAGGCGTACATTAGAATGAGAATGGCTTCGCCAAGCGCTCTGAACTCGGGAACATCCGCACCAAAAATCAGGTTCAATTCCGTTGAAGGCAGGCCGAAAAGCACAAGAAGAAACAACGGCGCAAGCTTTAGGGCCGTCAGAATATAAAGCATTGTCATACTGTTGCGCACGCCGACATAATTAACCCAGGTATAAAATGAAATCAGCGCAGCGACGGCCATCGGCCGGATCAGTGATGTATCAAGAGCCGGGACAAACCAGCTTGCATAGCTCACCAAAAGGTTCGTGCTCGCCGCCAGGCCCGCGACGCGGCTGATGTAAAGCAACCATCCTGTCTGGAACCCAACAAACCGGCCGAAGGAATGGGTCGTGTAGACGATGGGACCGCCCGTTTCTCTGAAAAAGCTGGCGGCTCGGGCGAACGACAAGGCGATTGTCGTAATAAGCAGCGCCGCAATTAGAAAAACCCACGGACTGAAATAGCCCGCTTGCTGCATGGCGACGGCGGGTAACGCGAAAATGCCCGAGCCGATGATCCCGTTCAGGGCGATCACGCCCGTTCCCAGGCGCCCGGTCGTTCGCGTAAGCTCAGTATTACCCGTCAAGTTTATGCTCCATTGTCTACTTGTTTCTTAGATTGCGGCGAATAATTGCTTGCTCACGATAAAGTGGCGCGCATGCGCGCGAACGCCCGGTCGAGATCAGCGATAAGATCAGAGGCGTCTTCCAGCCCCGCATGTACGCGTATGAGGTCGTGTTGATCGTCAACAGCGCTTGCGACACGTACGGGTTTCGGCCAGGCCGGCACGAGGAGACTCTCATAGCCGCCCCAGCTGGAGCCGAGGCCAAAAAGCGACAAATGATCGAAAAACGCTGACGCGGCTTGATCGGTCATTCTCGCGAGTTCAACTCCGAACAGACCAGACGCGCCGGCGTAATCGCGCCGCCAAATGAAATGTCCCGGATCGTCTTCCAGCGCCGGGTAGCGGATTTTCGCGACTTCGGCTTGCTGCAAAAGCCATTCGATTAGACGGGATGCATTTTGCTGATGGCGCTCCATACGCACATCCAATGTGCGCAGGCCGCGATGCGCGAGATAGCAGTCGTCGGGGCTGGCGCAGTTTCCCCAGCGCCCAGCCATATCTTTGATTAGCTCGAAATGCGCACGGTTTCGTACGCTGATCGATCCGAGCATAATGTCTGAATGGCCTGAAATATACTTTGTGCCCGACTGGATAGACACATCGACGCCGTGATCTAGGGGGCGATAATAGAGCGGCGTTGCCCACGTATTGTCGATCAGCGTGACCGCACCTGCTGCTCTCGCCGCTTCGACAACGACGGGGATGTCGATCATTTCGAACAACTGCGACCCAGGCGACTCTAGAAAGACCGCGCGCGTATTGCGACGGATCTCAGATTGTATTTCACCGCCAATCGTCGGATTGAAATAGGAGACCTCCACGCCGAACCGCTTCAAGATCGTTTCAAAAAATTTCCGTGTCGTGCCGTAAACGCAATCGGCGGCAAGCAGATGATCGCCGGTGCTCAGAAAGGCCGCCGCCGCCAGCGCATTCGCCGCCGTGCCGGACGACGTGATCAGCGTATCGCTCGCGTTCTCCAATTGAGCAATCGCATCCGCCAGCGCAAAGGTCGTCTTGGTGCCGTAAAGCCCGTAGATCACATCGTCGTAATATCCGTCATGCCGGCGCTTGTAAGCCTCTGCGGTCGGATAAAACACGGTCGAGGCGCGATAAACCGGCGGATTAAGCATGCCGGATTGTTCTGACGGCGCCGGCCCGCCATGCGTCGCTATTGTCGCCCTCTTCAAAACTCGTTTTCCATTATTCTCTTCACGCCTCGTATTGTCCCTTATGTCAGTATACGGGTTATTATCCGCCTTCACAGAATCCCCCTTTTGTTATGGCATGCTCGCATCCCGCCTGTTGGGTTCAGTTTCGGTTCCAAGATACGACGTCCACGCCGCCCGGGAACTCGGCGAGTGCGACGCTTGCAGACGCCCGGCGTACTGAGCGCAAATTTCCTGTTCCCGGCAGCCGCCAGGATCGCTATGATTCCAATCGCATTCATAAACTCCTTTCAAAGTCGCGGCCTCAGTCGGCCCCAGTCCGGCCATGTTGTAAAATAGAATAATTTGACTAGGGTATGCCGGAATGTAATACCCTTTGGGACCATGCGATGAATCTCCGCCAACTGGACGCCTTTCGCGCCGTCATGATGACGGGCTCAGTGACGAATGCAGCGGAATTTCTGAACGTCTCCCAACCGGCGGTGAGCCGGCTGATCGCCGATCTTGAGCGCGCCATCGACTTTAGCCTGTTCGTGCGGGAAAAAGGGAGTGCACTGGCGCCGACCCCGGAAGCTGAATCTTTCTTTCAGGAAGTCGACCGCAATTTCGCCGGACTAGACGCTTTAAAACGGGCCGCCGACGACATTCGAAACTTTCGGTCCGGCCAACTTCGTATCGCCAGCCTGCCGGCGCTCGCGATGGGGTTTTTACCCTCTGTCATCCAAAAGTTTCATGAGCAGCATCCGTCAGTGACCGTCCAGCTGCAAACCCGCAGCTCATCGACGGTCCGTCAATGGGTTGCCGCGCAACAATTCGATCTAGGGCTTGCCCGCCCTGGCGAATATCCGGGCGTGGAGGCAAGGCTTTTCGCCAGTGTACCAGGCGTTTGCGTGTTTTCACCCGGCCATCACTTCGCAGCGCTTGATGTCGTTAAACCGAAAGATTTTGAAGGCGAGCCGTTTGTTTCTTTATCGCTGGAGGATCTGTCCCGCGCACGGATCGATCGCGTGTTCGAAAAGGCCGGAGTATCGAGAAAGGTCGTGGTCGAAACGCAATACGCGGCGACCATCTGCGGCCTCGTGCTCAAAGGCGTCGGCGTCTCGATCATCAACCCTATAACGGCGATGGATTTTATTGAACGCCACCTCGAAGCGCGCCGCTTCGAACCGGAAGTCCAGTTCGAGTACATGTTATTTCTGCCTAAGCACAAACCGTTGTCCCGCCTCGCCAAGTCGTTCCTGGATATACTTGAAGAGGCCCGCGACGAAGCGCTGGAACTCGCAATGTCGCGGACCGTAAGGCGCAAACGCACCAAATCTAGATAATCCGGAAACCGCGCGCATTGCCTGCAAATATCGCTGAGACGGCTCAATCGCTAATGTCGAGCCCCTTCCGCCAAGAGCCGGAAGATGGCGTGTTCAACTCGGCCAATGAAAAGCCGCGAAAGGGAAACCAGGAGAAGAAGGGCGATATCAGTCGCGCCAGCGCTGATATCCAGCGCCGCATAATCCTCGAAATGTACTGCCGTTCCTCGCTCCCCGTTCAAAAACATGTATGCGCTCAGCAACGCTAACAACAAACATCGCGTCCGCGAACAGATGCGAGCGCCCAAC
>BQJG01000084.1 GCA_021604585.1 Hyphococcus sp. | reverse complement strand
ATCACCCTTGTCGAAGTCGGCCCGCGCGACGGTTTGCAAAACGAAGCGCAAGTGATCGACGCCGCGACCAAAGTCGAGTTGATCGAACGGCTCGCCGCCTGCGGCTTCAAGAGCGTCGAGGGCGGCGCCTTCGTCTCACCGAAATGGGTGCCGCAAATGGCGGCTAGCGACGAGGTAATGCAGACGATCAAACGTGTGTCTGGCGTTTCCTATCCGGTGCTGACGCCAAATATGAAAGGCTATGAGGGCGCGCGCGCGGCGAAGGCCGACACAGTTGCCGTGTTCGGCGCGGCGTCGGAAAGCTTCAGCCAAAAAAATATCAACTGCTCTATCGAGGAGAGTCTTGAGCGTTTCCGCCCGGTGATTGAAGCGGCGAAGGCAGACGGCGCACGCGTGCGCGGTTATGTGTCCTGCGTTCTCGGTTGCCCCTATGAGGGAAAGATTTCTCCCGCGCAGGTCGTTCCCGTCGCCGCCTCGCTCTATGAGATGGGCTGCTATGAAATCTCGCTCGGCGACACGATCGGCGTCGGAAGCCCGCAGGAAACCAAAGCCCTTATCCGCGCCATTGTAAAAGCGGTTCCCGCGAACGCGATCGCCGGACATTTCCACGACACCTATGGACAAGCGCTCGCCAATATCTGGGCCGCCATCGAAGAAGGCGTCACGGTGTTTGACTCGTCCGTCTCCGGACTTGGCGGCTGTCCTTACGCGAAGGGCGCCAGCGGTAACGTCGCCAGCGAAGACGTCGTCTACTCGTTGCACCAATCGGGTTTTGACACAGGGGTCAACCTCGACGCGCTGATCGAGGTCAGCGTCTGGATTTCCGAAAAACTTGGCCGCAAACCGGGCTCGAAAGTGACGCTGGCGAAAACGGCCTAGAGCCGTCTGAATTTTGGATGGATCATGCAAACGGCTCTAGATTCTAGATTTGTCGCATTTTCTTAACGCGAACCGGGACCCACTTCGCTTGAAAATGCTCTAGTCTTCCAACGCCGCCAAAATGTCAGCCGAAAACTGGTCGAGGTTAAATCCGCCTCCATCATCGAAACCGCGCCGCACGATCACGATTTTTCGCGCCGGAATGATCATCAGATATTGGCCGCGATTGCCGCGCGCCGCGTAGCTCCCCTCGGGCAGGCCGTGGCGTTCGCCATAAAGCCAGAATTGCGCGCCATAGCCGGGAAGCTGTTCGCCAGTTGCGCGTTCAAGCGGCGGCTGCGCCGGCGCCGGTGTTGAAACATATTCCGCCCAGCCTTTGGGCAGGATGCGTTTTCCTTCCCAGACGCCATCATTGAGATAAAGGAGGCCGATGCGGGCTAGATCGCGCGCTGTTGTCCAGACCTGGCTCGACATGATGAAGTCGCCATTCCAGTCGGTTTCCAAAAACGTGTGGTCCATGCCCAGCGGCTGGAGGATTTTCCTGAACGGATACTCCAGAAACTTGCGATCGCTTTTCATCCGCTCATGCAGCGCGCGCATCACTGTCATAGTGTCGTTGTTTGCGTAGCGCCAGACCGTTCCCGGTTCAGCCACAAGGCGATTGGTAATGGCATGATCGACGACCCGCCCGCCGCCGAAGTAAACATCATCGGTGCGGTTTCCGGCTGTCGGTGACGTCAGACCGCTTCCCATCTGCAGCAGATTCTCGACCGTAATCGCACCGCGCGGATCGCCGGGCGATGACCACGTCTTAAGGCCCGCCGGTCCGTCAACCGCAATAAGGCCGTCCTGAACCGCGGCGCCAATCACCGTCGCGGCGATCGATTTGGCGACCGACCAGGTGCGCTGCGGCGTGTTCGCGTCAAAGCCGTCGCGATACTTTTCCGCCACAATCTCGCCGTTCATGACGACCAGCACTGCGGTTGTCTCAGTTCCATCACCGTAGGTCTTTCGGTCAAAGGCATCGGCGACAATACCGGCCAGATTGAACCCGTATGGTTGGTCCGCAAGCACGACGCCTGTTCGCTCGCCCATCGGCCACAACGCGCCGGCTTCGCTCGCGGGCGACTTCAGATTCACCTTCGGCACGGGAAATTCGGTCGCGCCGGACGGCCATTGCGTGCAACCGAGGAATGGCCGCCATGCAGCGATGCGCGCGCCGCCATCATACGAGACGGAAACAGTTTTGCGGTCTTCGTCGATCACCGCATCAGGCAGCGCAGTTATCGCCTTGCGATAGTCAGGATAAATGCGGTTGAGTTCGTCACCGGCAATCTGTTCAATGCTGCGGCCCGCATTGAAATGCGCCGAGCAGGTAAACGCTGCTTTATAACCAGCGACAAGCGACAGATGCGCGGGGTCAGGCGATTGCGCGTGGGCAAGGCCCAGAATTCCACTAATCGTCAGGGCCGCTTTCACCGCGTTCTTCATAAACCTTGCCTCGTTTGTACCAGAGATATGCCGACAATGAGCCGCTGACGATCACAACCGTCAAAAAACCCAGGACCATCAAGGCCGCCAGACCAAATTCGCCACTCTCTTGCCCAAGCAAAAAAATGCACCCGATGGTCAACAACACAAAGAAAAATATTGACCCGCCAATGATCAGGCGCATTCAGTCACTCAAATCTCATCCTTATAGACCGGCTGAATATCCACCGGCAGATGGGTGAGCGATGCGATGACATTGTTTGCAGCGTCATCAAGAACGGCATGTTCGTCGAGAAACGCCTTCGCTGCAGCATAATCGCCATTGCCTTGCAGGATCACGACATCGCGCGTCAGGTCCGATATGGCTTGCTCAAGCTTTGCAAAGTCTAGGCGGTATTTTCCGTCTTCAACCGTAAAGGCGCCAGCATCCTTGTAATAGTCATATTGAAACGCCGCGCCGCGCCCATGCGCCTCGTTGATGCCAAACCGCATGGCGCGGAAAATTCCGACGAAATAGGTGGCGAGGAAGTTTTCCTTTTCCGCCGCCGGCATTTCACCGCGCTCCATCATGTAAAGAATGTTGTAGGCGCCCATGACATCGGCTTTTCCTTCTTCTGTCGCCGAATAAAGCTCCTGCAATTGTTCGTTCACGGTTGTTTCTTCGCCGTCGACGGTGATCGTGCCCGGCCCAAGGCTGTGTGAAAGTTCGTGAAACAGCGTCTCGCCTGACATGTATTCCTTCATCAGCATTGATGCTTGCTCCGAAACAAGCACATGTTCGGCCATCGGGGCCAGTATGCGGTCGAACTTGGCGCCGAGGACATTGTTCAGCAGCACTTTCTTGGCGCCCTTGGCTTCGCGCACGCGCTCATCATTCGGCAGATTGAAGGCAATGGTCTGCACGCCGGGAACATTGTCGCCGCCGCCATGCAGTTGATAGGTCACCGCAATCGGCGATTCAAAGCCGCGCTTGAAATTCTTGTACGAGTCATCAACCGGAAGGTTTCCTTCCATATCGCGCAGGAAATTTTTATATTTATCCAGCGCGGCGCTTTCTTCGGGATTCTTGATTGTAATAAACGCTTCAAAAGCCGTTTTGTAACCGAATAGCCCGTCCGTATAGACTTCATAAGGCCCGATCGCTGCTTCAATCGGACCATTGAGGTCCATCCAGGCCATTTCGGACTCATAATAATCATCAGACAAAAATGCGTCGGCGCGCAGCGACAGGAATTTCTTGAGACTTTCATTCGTGGTGATGTCGGCGGCCTCGCGCATTAGCTGCGCCGCAGGTTCAAGCCATTCGCGGTACTGCACGGAATAGGGAATCGCCTGCAGTCCGCCATCTTCCGTCCGGCGGATGACCGTATACCCGCTCTTGAAAGCGTCTTCGTCATCCGGATGTGCGGCGATCCATCCGTCGAATTCTTCTTTCGTCATGTCCGCAGGGTAGAACGCCGCGCCGTCAGCCAAGTCGATATTGCCATAGAACGGCGCATCGTGGTTGAGCGAATCCCACGGTCCGAAATTCAGATCAAAAAGATTTAGCAACAGATCATTACCGGTCGCCGCGATCTCCTTGCGCCACGCCGGATTCATTTCGCTGCGTTGGCGGATGTAAATCTCCGACATCAAATTGCCGACCTGATTGAGCTTGTTGATGACGGCGCGCTCGTCGTCAGTCAGAAACGACGTGTCGGCATCCATCTCGACGACAGCGAACTGGGCCCGCATGGTCTCGAGCGCATCTTGATCAGCCATGGCCGCCTCGTTTGCTATCTCTTCTGTTGGCGCCGGCGCCGTTGCGGAACTTTCAGGCGCCGTCTCGCGCGAACAAGCGGCGGTGAGCGCCAGCGCAGAAACAGCGAAAAGCAGAACAGAAGTACGGTGCAGCATGGGAACCTCAACAAAGATGGTGGCGCGGCGAGCGCCGCTCTAAAAGTTAACGCAATCTAGCCACAACCCATCGCCGCCGCAAAGCCCGCCACAATCCGGCCTTGCGGGCACGGTAGGGTTTGAATATGCCTAGATTGATCCGGATTTTGGCCGATTGTATGATTCGCGTGAGCACCAAGGGGACGGCATGAGAAAATGGCTTGCAAGCGTGGGCGCATTTGTCGCCCTGATGACTTCCACAGCATCGGCGTCACCGGCGGATTTTGAAGCCTGGCTGAAAGGGTTTCGCTCGGAAGCGGCGGCGGCCGGTATTTCAGCCAATGTGCTCGACGAAGCGTTGAACGGACTGACGGTCAATCCGCGCGTTTATGAATTGAACGACAATCAGCCGGAATTTTCTCGCGGCATCTGGGATTATCTCGACGGCGCCGTTTCAGCGACGCGAATCCAGAACGGCCGCACGAAATATCTCGAAAATCAAAAACTCTTTACGCTGATTGAAAACGCCTATGGCGTCGATGCCGAGATCATCGCTGCAATCTGGGGGCTTGAATCCTCCTATGGCGCGATCATGGGGGACTATGATGCGATCCAAGCGCTGGCGACGCTCGCATTTGAAGGCCGCCGCACTGGCTATGGCCGCAGCCAGCTTATCGGCGCCTTGAAGATCATCCAGCACGGATACGCATCACGCAGCCAGTTAAAAGGTTCCTGGGCTGGCGCTATGGGCCACACCCAATTTATTCCGACGACCTATCTATCATATGCGATTGATCACGACGGTGATGGCAAACGCGACATCTGGTCGAATCTTGGCGATGTCTTTGCGTCCACCGCCAACTATCTCAGCGTCTCCGGTTATGCGGCGAACGCCCCCTGGGGCGTTGAAGTGCGGTTGCCTTCCGGGTTCGATTACGCCCTTGCCGACAGCGACATTAAAAAGGCGGTTGTCGAATGGGGCGCGAGCGGGGTTGAAACCATTCGCGGCGCCAGCCTCACCGAGCGCTTCGATCCGAATTTGCGCGGACGGTTGATCATCCCTGCCGGCGCCCGCGGCCCTGCGTTCATCGTCTTCGGCAATTTCGAGGCGATCCTCAAATATAACCGCTCCACGTCCTATGCTCTCGCCGTCTCATTATTGTCAGAGGAGATCGCCGGGCGCAGCGGCGCCATTGTCGCCGCCTGGCCGCGTGACGACCGGCCGCTCTCGCTTGAGGAACGCAAGGCGCTGCAACAGGCGCTCAAAGATCGGGGCTTTGATCCGGGGCCAGTTGACGGGATTGTCGGCGCTGGCACCAAACGGGCCTTGCGCGCCTGGCAGGCCCAAACTGGCCGTCCGGCCGACGGATATGCCTCCGCCGCCGTGCTGGAAGCCTTGAAATAAGCGGCTTTCAGACTTTCTCCGCTTTTTTTTCAGAAAAACTCTTGCTGCACTGCACAATTTCTCCTATATGCCCCTCAATGCTGCACCGCACAATAATGGCGGGCGGCGATCAGGGATTTACAGGAGGCCATGATGGCGACCACGACGAAAACCACAGCGACGAAAACCGCCGCCCCGAAAACTGAGACTGCTGACATGATGTCTTTCAGCAATGGCGCCGAATGGGCTGAAAAAGCAAAAGAACAGTTTGAGACAATGATGTCGTCTTTCACTGGTAATTTTGACGAAGTCCGCGCACAGAGCGAAGAGTTCGCTGAAACAGCTCAGGCTCGCCTCAAAGCCGCTCAAGAGCGCGCTGCGAAACACAATGCCCGCTTGATGGAAGCCGCGCAGGAAGACATGACCACAACGGTTCAGTTTGCATCTGATCTCGGCAAAGCAAAAACCTTTGCTGATGCGTTGAGCGTTCAACAGTCTTTCTGGACCAACATGTTCGAAACGCGCATGGAACGTACCCGCGAACTGACGGAAGCGGCGGCTGAAGCTACACGCGAAGTCATGACGCCAGCGGAAATGCCTTTCGCAAACACAAAAATGTTTGAAAAGTTCTTCGCGTTTCCGGCGAAAGCCTAACCGCCAAGACTTTTCTCGGCTGATCGGTTAAGCCTAGTCACATGAACGGCGGCGGAATCGATGAAGCAAAACTGGATTGGGGCGCGCTCCCGGAGAACCGGGACGCGCCCCGTTCCGTTTTATTCGACGATGTTTATTTCTCCGGCGATGGACCCGCTGAAACAGCGCATGTCTTCCTTGCAGGCAACGACCTCCCCTCCCGGTTCAAGACGCCGCGCTTTCACATTGGCGAATTGGGATTCGGCACCGGCCTGAATTTCCTGTGCGCATGGAATATGTGGCGCAACACCGACAAACCGGTGGGCGCGAAACTTCATTTCTTTTCAGTTGAAGGTTTTCCCTTCGCGGCGAGACAGCTTGCCCGCGCACATCTGGCCTGGCCAGAACTGGACGTGCTGTCGGCGCAGCTACGCACAAAAATGCCGCCGCCGCATCCCGGCCTGCATCACATCGATTTTGGCGACGTTGCGCTGATGCTATTTTATGGCGAGGCGCTTGATAGTCTGACGCGAACAGAAGCTCTGATTGACGCCTGGTTTCTCGACGGTTTCTCGCCTGCAAAAAATCCCGCCATGTGGTCACCGGAAATATTCGCCGAGCTTGCGAGGCTTTCCAATGACGACGCAACATTCGCCACTTTCACGGTAGCTGGCGGCGTGCGCAAGGTGTTGGAACGCGCTGGCTTTGAATGGGAGAAGCGCCCGGGGTTTGGCCGCAAGAAAGAAATGCTCGCCGGGCGCATCGCGGCGCCGTCACGCACCACAAAACGCGCGCCGTGGTTCATGCCCGCCAAACCGCTCGACCCTGGCGCGCGGATCGCAATCATCGGCGCCGGCATCGCCGGCGCCAGCCTCGCCCATTCACTGACGCACGCCGGGTTCAACCCTGTCGTTTACGAATCCGCCGCGCCGGCTTATGGCGCATCGGGCAACCCGGCTGGCCTGATCATGCCGCGTCTTGATCTGGGCGAGACGCCCACAGGCGACTTCCACGCGAACGCTTATCTTCATAGCGTCCGGTTGCTGCCAGAACTTGGCGCAGAAGCGTTTAATCCTTGCGGAGTCGTTCACCACGCAACAAACGAAAAAGAAAGAGAGCGTCAGCAAAAACTCGTCTCCCAGCGCGCTTTGCCTGATGGCTGGATCGAACAGTGCAATGAAGGTCTATTCTTTCCGCAGGCTGGCGTAGTTGATCCGGCGGCGTTCGTGGCTGCGCTGCTTGCCGACACAACAGCCGTCAACGAGCGCGTGACGCGGCTTG
Source organism: Hyphococcus sp. (assembly GCA_021604585.1). Classification (GTDB taxonomy): domain Bacteria; phylum Pseudomonadota; class Alphaproteobacteria; order Caulobacterales; family Parvularculaceae; genus Hyphococcus. The sequence goes on along the minus strand of BQJG01000084.1, from coordinate 4,173 downwards.
ATCAAACACCTTCGGGTTGGCGGGTTATCACAGCGCAATCTCAAACCGGATTTGACGCCGTCATCATCGCCAATGGATTGGATGCGCTGCGGCTTGGACAGGCGCGAACCCTGCCGCTCAGCGGATCGGCCGGGCAAATTGATTGGTTCCCTGACGCAACGCCTCCGGAAGCCGCGCACGCATTTGGCCCTTACGCTGCGCCAGCGCCAAAAGGCGGCGCCATTATCGGCGCCACTTATGCGCCGATCGCTATCGGCGCCGAGGCACGTTTCACAAAAGAAGCGACGCAGTCGAACATCGCCGCCATCGCCCGAACCATGCCGGACTTCGCCGCGACGCTCGACCCAGCGCAATCGCGACCCCGCGCGGCGATCCGCTGCACCACGCCGGACCGTTTGCCCGTCGCGGGACCGCTTCCCGATTGGGGGTTTTACAGCGGCGCCTACGACGATCTGAGAACCGGCAAGCGCCAGGATTATCCGGCCGGAGAGCTGCGGCCGGGCCTCTTCATTCTGTCAGGCCTCGGCTCGCGCGGGCTGGTTACGGCCCCCTACGCGGCGGCCCTTCTCGCCGCCGAGCTTTCCGGCGCAGCGACCGACAGCACATTCCTGCAAGCGCTGCACCCGGCGCGCTTTTTTATCCGCGATCTTAAGCGGGCCAGTATGCAGAAATCCCGGGCGCGATAATCCCTCTCCCACCCCTCGCCTTGCCCGTCAGCGCCGCTTTGGGGTAAGTCCCGCTCAACTCATTTCAAGGAATTCTCACATGCGCGACACCCCCTTCGGCCCGGTCTACGACAATGTGCTCGAGGGCATCGGCAAGACGCCAATCGTCAAAATCTCTCGTCTCGATACGGGCAAGTGCGAGCTCTATCTGAAGCTCGAAGCCAACAATCCCGGCGGATCGATCAAGGACCGCATTGGCGTCGCCATGATCGAAGCCGCAGAACGCGACGGAAAGCTGAAACCCGGCGGCACGATCATTGAGGCGACCGCCGGCAATACCGGCCTCGCCCTGGCGCTGGTCGCCGCGCAAAAGGGCTACAAGACGATCATCGTCGTGCCCGACAAAATGGCGCAGGAAAAAATCTTCCACTTGAAAGCCCTCGGCGCCGATGTGCGTCTGACACGTTCCGACGTCGGCAAGGGCCATCCCGATTATTATCAGGACATGGCCGAACGCATCGCTGGCGAGACCGGCGCGTTCTACGTCAATCAGTTCGGCAATGCCGCCAACCCGAAAGCCCATGAAACTTCTACCGGCCCGGAAATTCTCGGCCAGATGGACAATGATGTTGACGCCATCGTCGCGGGTGTCGGCTCCGCAGGAACGATCACCGGTCTGTCGCGCTTCTTTCAGGAAAAGTCTCCGAAAACCGAAATGATCCTCGCCGACCCGAAAGGTTCGATCCTCACCGATTACGTCAATACCGGCTCAATCCCTAATGAGTTGGGCTCGTGGCTGGTGGAAGGCATCGGCGAAGACTTCGTCCCCGACATCGCCGATCTGTCGCACGTCAAAAAAGCCTATGACATCACCGACAAGGAAAGTTTCGAGGCCGCTCGAGATCTGCTGAAAAAGGAAGGCATTCTCGCCGGATCGTCGTCGGGCACGATCCTCGCGGCGGCGCTCAAATATTGTCACGAGCAGACCGAGAAGAAACGCGTTGTCGCTTTCGTCTGCGATCGCGGCGACAAATATCTCTCCAAAATGTTCAACGATTACTGGATGTATGATCAGGGCTTTTTGAAGCGCCCGCCCAAAGGTGATCTCACCGATCTCATCACCCGCCGCCATTCTGAGCGCGCCACGGTGACGGTGAAGCCCGACGACACCATGATGTCGGCTTACGGCAAGATGAAACTTTACGACATCTCACAGCTTCCCGTGCTCGACGATAATGGCGACGTCTCCGGCCTGCTCGATGAGGAAGATTTGCTGTTCGCGGTCGTTCGCAATCGCGACAAGTTCAAGGATCCGGTGAAATCCGCCATGACCTATCGCGTCGAAACCGTCGACGCCAAACAGGACATGCAGTCGCTGCTGCCGATCTTCGCCAAAGGCCATGTCGCCGTCGTGTTGAAAGACGGCAAGTTCGAGGGGCTTATTACAAGAACGGACTTGCTGAATTACTTGCGGCTGCAGGTGGCGTAGTGGTTCGATCACTCACCGAATGCGAAAATGAGTACGAAAAGGAGCTCGTTGGGAGAATTCAAGCGGGCAACTGGCAAGTCACAAGTGTTTTCAGCAAGGATAATGACCCAGCCTTTGCTTACTCGATAGGCATTTACGAATCTTTCCGACAGCCGGAGTTGCTGCTAATTGGAATCAACGCTCAATCTGCCGCCAAGATCGTCAACAGATATGGCGCTTACATAAAGGCCGAAGGACGAGAGTTTAAGTCCGGACATTTTTACGGCGGATTTTTAGACGATTTGGATGTCTACATGGCCGAGGCCAGCGACCTCGCGAAAACTGAGTACACGCTTTCTTGCAGGTGGTTTTATAAAGGCGTTGATTTTCCATTATTTCAATGCGTTTGGCCGTCGGTAAAAGGGTTTTGGCCTTGGGACTCGCATGCGTGGGCGGACTATAAAGAATCCCAACCGCTATTTTGCTCAACACCAACAACGGACTAAAATTGAAGTGAATCTCTACGGCCTGAAAAACTGCGACACCTGCAAGAAAGCGCGCAAGGCGCTGGACGGCGCCCATGTGCGTTATGCGTTTCACGATGTCCGCGAAGAGCCGCCGACAAAGATGCAGATCGGCCGCTGGGCGAAGGCGGTGGGAACCGAAAAATTGCTTAACAAGTCATCGACCACCTGGCGCAATCTTTCCGATGCGGACAAAGAAAATCTGACGGAGAAAAAAGCCGTCAAATTGATGGAACAAAATCCGACCCTGATGAAACGCCCGATTATCGAGATGATTATCGACAGGGGCCCGACGCAGGTTTTTGTCGGCTGGACGAAGGACGTTCAGGAGAAAGTGCTGAAATAGCGAACGCCGCTCTCTACCGTCATCCCGGACTTGACCCGGGATCCAGAACTGAGTGCGCAACATATGCGAACGATGACAAAATGTGAGCGCTATATAAAATGGCAGAATGCACAAACTCTATACCCGCGTCACGGCGAGTCAGAAAAATATATGTAGGAGTCGTCAATGCCTGAACCAATCAAGGGATCATGTCTTTGCGGCAAGATTGCCTTCGTCATAGAAGGAAAATTCGGCCCGGTAGGACAGTGCCATTGCTCGAAATGCCGTAAAGTATCCGGCACGGATGGGAATGCGGTATTCTATACATCAGCCACAAGCCTTCGATGGCTCAGTGGTGAAAACGAAATCCGGACCTTTCTCGTTCCAAATTCCAATGGCTGGCAATCAACCTTTTGCGGAATATGCGGGAGCCCAACTCCTCATATGGACAGCAGTGAGAAGTTCTACTTCGTACCGGCCGGCTTGCTGGACGATGATCCGGGTTTTCGCGGCTATGCCGCCCATATATTCGTTGGCTCTAAAGCCCCATGGGTTTGCATTACCGACAACGCGCCGCAATTTGCAGAAGGTTTTGTCTCTCCAGACGCGACTGGTTGAAGATGGTCCAGTTTGCGCAACGCTGTTTCGACATTAGGAAGAACGGAATGCAGTCAAACCGCCCAATCGAAATCCTCGTTGATGCTGACGCCTGTCCGGTGAAGGAAGAAGTCTACAAGGTCGCCTTGCGCCACGCTGCGCCGGTCACTGTCATCGCCAATGCGCCGATCCGCATTCCGCAGCACGAGTTGATCAAGCGCGTCACGGTCAACGATCACTATGACGCGGCCGATGATTATGTCGCCGAACACGCCCATAGCCGCGCCGTCGTCATCACCGCCGACATCCTGCTCGCAGAACGCTGCCTGAAAAATGACGCGGTGGTGCTCGGCCCCAAGGGCGATCCGTTCACCAAGGATTCCATCGGCGGCGCCATCGCCGCTCGCGCGCTCATGGCTGATTTGCGCGCGGGCGCGGAGAGCACGATGGGCGGGCCCGCGCCATTCCAGAAGGCCGACAGATCACGCTTTCTTCAGGCGCTCGACGTGGCCCTTGTCCGGCTAAAGCGCGCGGGTTAAGCCGGTCTCAACAAGTTTGAGAGGCATTCAATGAAGAACGACGGCAAAAACCGCC
>BQJG01000083.1 GCA_021604585.1 Hyphococcus sp. | reverse complement strand
ATGCTCTTCACCAAAAAATCCGCTGCAGAAAAACGCACCGAGTTTCGCAAGGGGCTGGCGTCCGGAAAGCTGCTGCAATATCCGGGTGCGTTTAATCCGCTCTGCGCGCAGATGATCGAGCAGAAGGGGTTTGACGGCGTTTATATTTCCGGAGCGGTGATGGCCGCCGATCTCTGCCTGCCGGATATCGGCATTGCGACGATGACAGAGTTTGTTGAACGCGGGCGCCAGATTGCGCGCGTCACCGATCTGCCTTCATTTATCGACATCGACACCGGCTTCGGCGAACCCATGGCGGCGGCGCGCACTATCATGATGATGGAAGATGCGGGCCTTGCCGGTTGCCATATAGAAGATCAGGTGATGCCGAAACGCTGCGGCCATCTCGACGGCAAGGAGATCGTCCCGACCGATATCATGATCCAGCGCGTGAAGGCTGCGGCCGACGCCAAGCGCGACCCGAATTTCGTGCTGATCGCACGTTCAGATGCGCGCGCGGTGGAAGGGCTCGACGCCTCCATTGACCGCATGAAAGCCTATGTCGACGCCGGCGCCGACATGATCTTCCCGGAAGCCATGAAATCTGAGCAGGAATTCGAAGCGGTCCGCAAGGCGATCAAGGTTCCGATCCTCGCCAATATGACCGAGTTCGGAAAGTCCCGTCTACTGAACAAAAAGGAACTGGAAGCGCTCGGCTTCAACGTCGTGATTTATCCGGTGACGACCTTGCGCCTCGCCATGGGCGCCTGCGATCGCGGGCTGGATGCGATTTTAAAGGATGGCGATCAGAACGGCATTCTCGATCAGATGCAGCACCGCCGCGATCTTTATGACCTTCTGCGCTATCACGACTACAACAAGTTCGATGAGTCGATTTATAACTTCCAGGTCGGCGACACACCGCAGGCGTGATCATCACTTTTGCAGTTCAGGCAACATGGATCGTTGGAAATTTAGGGTTTTCGCCGCTCCCGGGAGGTCATTCTGCGATTGCGGCTGCTTAACTTCGGCGCTAGTCTTTCCTTGGCGAGCTGCGTGGCCCGGGGCTGTTCGATGTGTGGGAACGCCGGATTGATGGAGACTGGGGTGCTGATGAAATCACTTACGCTCATAACAATCTTGGCGCTGGCTGCTGGTTGCGCGACGACAGAAACGATGAGCGTTGAGGATCGCCGCGAAGCGGTGATCGAGACGGTGATGGCGAACGAGGAGCAGCAGCAGGTTGCTGTCTCAGATGAGGACTATGACCCGAACGAGATTATTTGCAAATCCATTAAGCGAACCAATTCGCGCCTGTCGAAGGGCAAGGATTGCCGGACGGCAAAAGAATGGCGCGACTCCATGACTGCCGCGAGCCGGTCGATGAATGATTTCAAGGATGGCAAAGGTGGTTTGGGATCACATCAGCAATAGGTAGGAATATAGAGTTTTTCCGCATAACCTGAAGCTGAGGCAGAGGTGCGGTTTTGCGAGTTAGAAGGAGTCAAAGATGCAGTTGAAAGCGATGTCAGTATTTGTGATTTCGGCAATGGTGGCCGGTTGCGCGACGACCGAAACGATGAGCGTTGAAGATCGCCGTGAAGCGGTAATCGAAACGGTGATGGCGGACGAAGAGCAGCAGCAGGTTGCTGTCTCGGATGCGGACTACGATCCGAATGAGATCATTTGTAAGTCCATTAAGCGGACCAGTTCACGTCTCGCAAAAGGCAAGGACTGCCGGACCGCGAAAGAATGGCGCGACTCGCAGAGCGCAGCGACACGAGAGATGAATAGAACCAAAGACCGCTTTTCCGATCCGGGACCGAAGCTCGAGTAGGCGCAATTTTTCGGTGCTACACGATAAAAAGCCCGGGTTGACCGGGCTTTTTTTATGTCAATTTGTGTAGCATAAGTAGCCGCAATTATGGCCCTATTTCGCACCCCCGCTTCTAGCTATTACGCTGTGATCTTCACGTCCCGCCAAAAGCGTGAGGTGGAGGGGTACGCCGAGATGGCGGACTACATGGATGCGCTGGCGAAGACGATGCCCGGCTATCTGGGGATTGAATCGGTGCGCGATGAAAACGGGTTCGGCATTACGGTTTCCTATTGGGAATCGGAGACGGCGATATCCAATTGGAAGAAGAATGCCGAGCATTTAGTGGCGCAGGCAAAAGGCCGCGCAGAATGGTATGAAGATTACACCGTGCGCATCGCAAAGGTAGAACGCGCATACGAGATGAAATAGTAAGCCGGTTTTTCGACCGGGGCAGGAGACAATCAGAATGACGACAGAAGACGTAAAATACGGCTTGGCGGGTGTGATGGCGGATGATACCGCGGTCTCGAAAGTGATGCCGGAGATCAACTCGCTCACCTATCGCGGTTACAAGGTTCAAGACCTCGCGACCCAGTGCCGGTTTGAAGAAGTCGCCTATCTGATCTGGCATGGCGAGCTGCCGGCACCAGCTGAACTCGAGGCTTTTAATGCAGCCGAAAAAAAGGAGCGCGGACTTTCAGCTGACGTGTTGAAGGTGATGAGGCTGTTCAACAAGAACGCGCATCCGATGGATACGCTTAGAACAGCAGTTTCTTTTTTGGGCCAGGAAGATGAGACCACGGACGATTCTTCGCCAGGCGGATTGATGGCGAAGTCGGTTCGCATGTACGCGAAAATTCCCGAAGTCGTCGCGGCGGATTTTCGTCTGCGCAATGGCAAAGACCCGATCCCGCCCACAAAAGACCTCGCTTTTTCTGAAAACTTCTTTCACATGTGTTTTGGCAAAGTCCCGGCGCCGGAAATCATCAAATGCTTCGATATTTCCATGACGCTGTACGCCGAACACTCGTTTAATGCATCGACCTTCACGGCGCGTACCATCGCATCGTCCACATCAGACATATATTCTGCTGTGACGGGGGCCATTGGTTCGCTCAAGGGGCCGCTGCATGGCGGCGCCAATGAGGCTGTCATGCATCTCTTGAAAGAGGTCGGCTCGCCAGACAATGCTGAGTCCTGGATGAAGGACGCCATTGCGCAAAAGAAAAAGATCATGGGCTTTGGCCACCGGGTATATCGTTCAGGCGATAGCCGCGTGCCGACCATGACGGATGCTTACAAAAAGATGGTGGATGTTATCGACACCGATGAGGCGAGGAAATATTGGGAGATCAGCCGCATCCTCGATAAAACAATGGTCGACGCCAAGGGGATTTATCCCAATCTCGATTTCCCGGCGGGCCCGGCCTATTATCTGATGGGCTTTGAAATCCCCATGTTCACGCCAATTTTTGTGGTGAGCCGCATTACCGGCTGGACGGCGCATGTGATGGAGCAGCTTGCCAATAATAAGCTTGTTCGTCCGCTGTCGAACTATACTGGCGCGGCGCAACGCGAAGTGACGGCAATCGATCAACGCTAGTTTTGCGCCTAACGGAGAAAAGATGAAACAAGTCCCCGCTTACGCCGCCCAAAGCGAAGACGCGCCATTGGGACCGTTCTCCATCAACCGCCGGGAGGTCGGTCCGGAGGATGTCGCTATCGATATCGACTATTGCGGGGTCTGTCATTCTGACATTCACACAGCGCGCAATGAGTGGGGCGGCCGGTCGGTCTATCCTTGCGTGCCCGGTCACGAAATTATCGGCCGTGTTACCGAGATTGGCGGCAAGGTTGCCGCCTTTAAGGCAGGCGACCTTGTGGGCGTGGGGTGTCTTGTCGATTCCTGTCAGTCCTGCGAGGCGTGTGAAGATCACGAGGAACAGCATTGCCATCAGGGCGCAACGCAAACCTATGGCAGCAAGGATCCGTATCTCGGCGGACCCACCCATGGCGGCTATTCAAAACATATTGTCGTGCGCGACAAATTTGTGCTGCGCATTCCTGAAAATCTTGACGCACGTGCGGTGGCGCCGTTGCTTTGCGCGGGCATTACGACGTGGTCGCCGCTGGCGCATTGGAAAGTTGGCAAGGGTGACAAGGTCGGCGTGATCGGTTTGGGCGGCCTCGGGCATATGGGCGTGAAATTCGCCAATGCGCTCGGCGCTGATGTGACGATGATCACGACCTCGCCGGAAAAAGGCGAGGATGCGAAAAAACTTGGTGCGCATCACGTGTTGATCTCAAAAAATCGCGACGAAATGAAAGCGCATCGCAGCAAGTTCGATTTTCTGCTGAACACTATTCCAGTAAAACACGATTTGAATTCTTACATGGGCCTGTTAAAGCGAAACGGGACGATGGTGATCGTCGGCGCGATTGAGCCGTTTGACGGCTTGCACAGCGGCCTCTTGTTACAAAACCGGCGGCGCCTGGCGGGGTCTGCGATTGGCGGTTTGAAAGAAACGCAGGAAATGCTCGATTTTTGCGGCGAGCACAACATTGTCAGTGATATTGAAATGGTCGATATCCAGGATATCAATACTGCGTGGGACCGGGTTGTTGCGGCGGACGTTAAATACCGGTTTGTTATCGACATGGCGTCGCTTCCCGCTCAGTAAAATGCGGAATGCTATCGCCTGCAAAAACAGGAATAAAAAATTATGGCCGCCATTGAAAGAGAACGTACTGACGCCGAACGCGACCGTGCGCTGGAGGCGGTGAAAGAACTGATCCGCTGGATTGGCGATGACCCGACCCGCGAAGGATTGAGAGACACGCCGCGCCGCGTGGTCGACGCCTATCTGGAATATTTCAAAGGCTATGAACAATGTCCGGAGACATTCCTTACACGCACCTTTGAACAAGTTGGCGGCTATGACGAGATCGTCCTGCTGCGGGAGATTCCGTTCCACTCGCATTGTGAGCACCACATGGCGCCGATCATCGGCAAAGCACATGTGGCGTATCTGCCTACTGACAAGGTCGTTGGCATTTCAAAGCTCGCGCGCGTGGTACAGGCATACGCAAAACGGCTTCAGGTTCAAGAACGGCTCACTGCAGAGGTGGCGGACTGCATCCAGAAGGTGCTGGAGCCGCAAGGCGTTGCGGTTGTTATCGAAGCGACCCATGCCTGCATGACCTGCCGCGGCGTTGAAACGCCCGGCGTCATTATGACCACCAGCCGGATGATGGGCATCTTCCGCACCGATGATAAAGCGCGTTCGGAAGTGATCAAACTTATCGGCCTGCACTCATAGTCAGGTCAACCTTGGCGGCAAATTAGGAAATCAATATGGCTTACGAATGTATTCTTACCGAAACCGATGGCGCGGTCGGCATTATCACGCTCAACCGTCCGGAAGCGCTGAACGCGTTTAACGCCAAGCTGATGGACGAGGTCACAGACGCGATCAAAAAATTTGAAGCCGATGACGCAATCGGCTGCATGGTCTTGACCGGCTCGGAGAAAGCGTTCGCCGCCGGCGCTGATATCAAGGAAATGGCGTCGAAAGAGTATATCGACGTTTTCAAGGAAGATTTCATCTCCGGCAATTGGGAAGAGGCGAGCCGCGCACGAAAGCCAATCATCGCAGCGGTTGCCGGTTACGCGCTCGGCGGAGGCTGTGAGCTTGCCTTGATGTGCGATTTTATCATCGCTGGCGACAATGCGAAATTTGGCCAGCCGGAGATTTCCATCGGCGCCATGCCGGGTGCTGGCGGCACGCAGCGTCTGGCGCGTTTTATCGGCAAGTCAAAAGCAATGGAAATGTGTTTGACCGGCCGGATGATGGACGCAGAAGAGGCGGAACGTTGCGGCATGGTCACACGCATCGTGCCAAAGGCCGAGTTGCGTGACGACGCTATCCGCGTCGCCAAACAAATCGCCGGATTCTCCCGTCCGATCGTCATGCTGACCAAGGAGTCGGTAAACCGCGCTTACGAGACCACATTGTCCGAAGGCGTCCGGTTTGAGCGCCGCGTATTCCACTCTGTCTTCGCTTTTGAGGACCAGAAAGAAGGCATGGCGGCCTTTGCGGAAAAACGCAAACCGGTGTTCAAGAACCGCTAGACTGCGTTCAAAAGGAACAGCCTGCGGATGGACAATCTCGTTCTCGCTTTCGCGATCATCGGCGTGCTTGGTATTGGCGCACAATGGCTGGCGTGGCGGTTCAACCTTCCCGCCATTGTTTTAATGGCGGCGGCGGGCATTATTGCGGGACCGGTTCTTGGATTATTCGATGCGCCCGGCGCCGAGCCCGGAACGCCGCCCATGGAGGCGCTGTTTGGCGAGTTCTATCGCCCGATCATTGCTATTGCTGTCGCCGTCATTCTGTTTGAAGGCGGGCTGCAGCTTAACTTCTCTGAATTGCGCGGTTTAACGAAGGGTGTGCGCCGGTTGGTCTTTCCCGGTGTTCCTATTGCGTGGTTTCTGGCGGCCATGGCCGGTTATCTTGTCGCCGGTCTGACCTGGCAAACGGCGTTGTTGTTCGGCGGCATCATGGTGGTCACTGGACCAACCGTCATCATTCCTTTGTTGCGGCAGTCAAAGCTCAATGCGCGGCCTGCGACGCTGTTGAAGTGGGAGGGCATTGTCAACGACCCGATCGGCGCCTTGCTTGCCGTGCTGGTCTATGAGTTTTTGGTGATCGGCGATCATGGCGTGTCTTCCGGCGACATCATCAGCTCGCTATTGCTAGCGGCGACGCTCTCGGCGGGGTTGGGCTATGCGTTTGGCCGGTTTGTCGCGGCGTCGTTCCGGCGCGGCTGGGTGCCGGAATATCTGAAGCCGCCGGTTATTCTGGCGCTGGTGCTGGTCTGTTTTGAATTCGCCAACCTGCTGCAACATGAAGCAGGACTGCTCTCCGTGACCGCCATGGGCGTGACGCTCGCCAATTCAAAGCTCGCAAGCATCAATGATTTGCGCCTGTTCAAAGAGAACATCACCATCTTGCTGGTGTCCGGCGTATTCATCATCCTGACGGCGAATCTGACCATGAGCTCGATCAACGCGCTCGACTGGTCGGCATTCTGGTTCCTTGTGGTCATGCTGCTGGTGGTGCGACCTTTAACAGTCTTTATTTCAACCATTGGCGCGGGACTGCCGTGGAAAGAACGATTGCTGGTCGGCTGGATTGCACCGCGCGGCATCGTCGCCGTAGCGGTAACGAGCTTTTTCGGAACGTCGCTTACCGCCGCCGGTTATGTGGACGGCGACAAGCTGATTGCGCTCGCCTTCGCCATGGTCTTCACAACGGTTGTGTTGCACGGGTTTACGATTTCGCCGCTGGCCAAAGCGCTTGATCTCGCATCGCGCGACCGGCCAGGCGTGTTGATTGTCGGCGCGTCGCCTTTTTCTGCGTCACTCGCGGCAAAGCTGAAAGAGATGGAAGTGCCGGTGATGGTGGCCGATACGAGCTGGCGCCGGCTTCGCCCGGTGCGCCTCGCCAATGTGCCCACCTATTACGGTGAAATTCTGTCTGAAGTCACTGAGCACCATGTGGACCTTAACCGTTACGGCTATCTGCTCGCGCTTGGCGGCAATGAGGCGCACAATGCGCTCGTTGCGACCGATCTGGCGCCGGAACTCGGGCGCGCCGCGATTTTTCAGGTGAATGCGCGCGGCAAGGACGAAGAAGACCGCAAAGCGCTTTCCTACACACTGCAAGGGCGGACGTTCCTGCATGGCGGACCGGCGCTCGATGAGCTCTCCCGCCGCCATTATTCCGGATGGATATTTCAGCGCACGCGCTTGTCGGAAGAATATCCTCCAGAGCAGTACAAGAAAGACCTTGATCCGGAGAATGAAATCATTCTGGTCATTCGCAAAGGAGAGATCATTTTCGCCTCACGCGAGGCGCCGGTGAAGCCGGAAATTGGCGATACAGTGCTGGCCTATATTCCCAAGCCGCCGGACGTGAAGCCGGAAAAGGCGAAAGCCGTGAAGGGCGATAAGGACTCTGACGGAAAACCCAACAGCGACAAGCCGAAAACTGAGGCCCCGGCGCCGAAAAGCGATATCGCTTCCGGCAAGTGACCGCTTAGTCTTTGCGACTGCGGCTTAGATATGAACGCGCCAGATCAATCGAATCGACAATAAACCGGTACGCCCTTGGTGGCGCACCCTTGACTGGCCGATCAGCGGGATCGATCACAAGCCCGGCTTGCTCAACTGCGCCAGAAGCATCCAGCGACGCCACCACAAGCTCAACCGGTCCGAGCGGCAAGCGGTCCCCAATCAGAATCTCGTGGCGGCTTTCCTGGCGAATATAGTCGCCGAGCGTCATTTCCCCTGCATTCTCTACGCCTTGCAGGCCGTATTGCTTCAACAGCTGCGCCAGCGGCGCTTTGCCATCGAGCATAAAGTCACCCATAACGTTTTTGTTGTGCTGATCGGCCGGCGCTGCATAAATGTTGTCGAGCGTAGCGATATGTTTGGGGGAGGCGAACAGATAGACCTGATCGTCAGCGAGTAGAGGTCCGGCGCTGTGAATATTGTAATGCCGGCCACCGCGCATGATGAGCACTGGGCGCGCCCATCGCGGTACGCGTTGCCCCTGCGCGACGGTGCTTTCCGGATGAATGCGATATCCCACAAGTTCAAGCTCGGCGCCGCCGGGCAGATCGAGTTGGACCCGGTCGACTAGTCCGGGCTCGGGCGGCTCCAGCATGTTCAGCATTCGCGCGGTCAGCCCAACGGTCCAGCCTTGCACAAGCAGCGACGAAATCACCATGATAAAGACGATGTTGAAATACATGTCGCCATTTTCGACGCCGCCAAGCCCGGGCAAGATCGCAAGCATAATCGACACGGCGCCGCGCAATCCGACCCATCCGGTGAAGGCTTTCTCACGCCATTTGAACCGGAACGGCAGCAGGCACAACCATACGGCGAGCGGGCGCGCGACAAGGGTCAGAACGAAAGCGAGAATAATTGCCGGGATCGCCACGGCGCCAAATTCGGACGGCGTTGCGAGCAGGCCGAGGGTTAAAAACATGCCGATCTGCGCCAGCCATGTCATACCAACCTGAAACCGCCTGATGCGATAAGCGAATTTGAGGCGGCGATTGCCAGCGACGACACCGGCGACATAGGCGGCGAGAAAACCGCTACCGCCCACCAGTCCGGTCACGGCGAATACGACCAGCGCAGAGGCCAGCCCCGTAATCGGGAACAGCCCGGCGTCGAGATGGCGCAATCGATTCAGCAGCATGGCGATGGCGACGCCGCCCGCTGCGCCGAGAGCGAGGCCGAGGCCGATCTGTTGAATAAAGCTGAAGATGAATTCGAACGTCAGTCCGAACGAAGGAGAGGATTGCGCCGCCGCCAGCTCTACGAACATGGTGGTCAGGAAAATCGCCATGGGGTCGTTGGCGCCCGATTCCACTTCCAGCGTCGCTTTCACCCGGTCGCGCAGTCTCAATCCGCCGACGCGCAGCAGAAAGAACACCGCCGCCGCGTCCGTCGAGGCGACAATCGAGCCGAGCAGCATGGATTCAATCCAGGTGACGTCAAAAAGATAATGCGCGGCGACGCCGACAAAGCCGCTGGTCAGCACAACCCCGGCAGTGGCGAGCACCAGGGCCGGCGCTGCGGCAATGCGATAGCTGCGCAGGGGCGTGTCGAATCCGCTGTCAAAGAGGATGATCGCCAGCGCCAAAGAACCGATGAAATAAGCAACGCCATTGCTGTCGAAGGCGATGCCCAAGAGGCCGTCCTCGCCAGCGAGCAGGCCTATGCACAAGAACACGAGCAGCAAGGGCGCGCCGATCCGCCTCGAAATCAGGCTCGTCAGCGTGCTGAGCGCGACCAGTCCCGCGCCGAGAAAGATGGCGATGTTAATCGTTTCCGTCAGACCAGGTCGCCTTAGGGTTAAATGGTGAGGTTAACACTGAGTATGTGTGGCGCCCGTGAAATGCAATGGGGGCGGGTTGTTTGGGTGCATTAATCTTAGATTAATGCTTTGCGGGCGGGTTCAATGCTTAACGGCGTATTAGCGCTTGATCGCTAGGTTTTTCGGAGAGGAAAACCGATGCGCGCGTTAAAATCATACACCAACCCGCAAGGCTCGCGGCTCGCCGACTATGGTGCGCGCATGAGCGAGCTGTTGACGCGCCGCCGCGCCGAACTGGAAGCGCGCGCCGCGCGGATCGAAGCCGAACTTGCGATTAAAGCGCGGTCGGAATTTCTCGCCAATATGAATCATGAATTGCGCACGCCGCTCAACGCTATCATGGGCTTTGCGACTATGCTGCGTGACGGTGAGGAGTATCAGCTCTCCTCAGAACAACAGCGCACATACGCCGAATATATTCTCCAGTCGGCCGATCTGTTGCTGGGCCATATCAACACCTTGCTAGAGGTTGCAGCGCTTGAAGCAGGCCGGGTCGAGCTTCAGGACGGCGCCATTGAGTTCAATGGGCTCCTCGACAATGTGATCGAGCGGTCGCTGATCCGCGCTGACGCTGCAGGCGTAACGATTGAACGCCGCGATGCGGGCGCTGAAATTCTTGGATGGGGCGACGCGGAACGCTTCGCGCAAGCCGCCGATCATCTTATCCAGACGGCGATTAAACTGAGTGATGAAGGCGGACGGGTGCATATTCGCGCATCGATCGTCGGGCAGGGCTGGGCGGAGATCGCCGTGCGTGACGAAGGCGCTGGGTTGACAAAATCGGAACTCTCGGACGCGCTAGAGGCGTTCAAGGAATTACATCGCGGTCTCGACCGCTCATTCCTCGGGCCTGGCGTCGGCTATGCGGTCGCGAAGACATTTGTTGAAATGCAGGGCGGCCGCTTCTTCCTGGAAAGCCGGCCGGGGCAGGGAACGCTTGCGCGCATATCGCTGCCGCCGGTGACCGGGGACCGGCAAGATAATTCTGACATTGATGAACAGGCCGACGCCATAAGCGCTGTGGAGCGAAAAAATGACGCCGCATAAATCAGCAAAAAAATCGCCCTTTGTGCGCAAGGGCTCCGCCGAGCCAACAGCGGAAGCGTTTGATCTTGCGTTTCAAGACAAGCCTCGAGTTGGCACGGTGGTGTCGGTCACCGGTTCGCATGCTTTGATAATGCTCGATGAAGACAAGGCCGACGCCGATCGCTCGTCACGTCCGCAACTGGGGGCCATTATGAGCGTCGATGCGGGGACATCGATTGTGCTGGGGCTTGTCTCGGCCATGACCAATCCAGCGCCGAGCATGGATGCCGCCTCGGCTGACATGCGGATCATCGAAATTGAACTGATCGGCGAATTCACCAAACCAACCATCAATGCGCCAGCGCGATTCCGGCGCGGCGTCTCCGCATACCCAACCTTGGGCGATAATGTTCATGTGGCGACGCGTGACGAGTTGACGGCGCTGTTCGCCGTCAATGGATCCGCGAGCGTGCGCGTTGGCGTGGTCAAGCAAGATGCGCAAATTCCGGCGACCGTGAATGTTGATGAAATTTTCTCCCGCCATTGCGCCGTTCTCGGCACGACGGGCGCGGGAAAGTCATGCGCGATTGCGCTGCTGTTGCGGGCAGTGCTGCAACGATTTCCGCACGCGCATATCGTTGTTCTCGATCCGCATAACGAATACTCCAAGAGTTTCGGCGATGGCGCAGTGGTTTTCGATCCGACCAGCTTTAATTTACCCTACTGGATGCTGACCTTCGACGAGCTGGTCGAGGTTCTCTATCCGGGCCGGGCGCGCGATTCCGAAGAAGTTGAAATTCTCGCTGACCTGTTGCCCGCCGCGAAGAAACTGAATCTCACCAATGCTGGCCGTGGTGGAAGGCTGCGGACGGACATGACGGCGATTACCGTCGACACGCCGACGCCGTATCGCATTTCCGAACTGCTCGGCCTCATCGACAAATCTCTTGGCGGGCTTGACGGCACGCGTAATATCGCGCCGTATAAACGCCTTCGCAGCCGCATTTACACGATCAGTCAGGATGCGCGCTATGCGTTTATGTTCGGCGGCCTCACCGTGCAGGACACGCTGAAGGAATTACTGAGCGAATTGTTCCGCATCCCCGTTGACGGCAAACCCGTGAGCGTTATTGAACTTGGCGGCTTGCCCGGCGAAGTGGTGCAAGTGGTTGTCTCTGTTGTCTCTCGTCTGGCGTTTGAATTCGGGCTGTGGAGCAATGGCGCCGCACCGATCGCATTGGTCTGTGAGGACGCGCATCGTTATGCGCCAGCCAATCCGGCCGAAGGCTTTGGCCCAACCCGCCGGTCGCTGGTGCGCATCGCCAAGGAGGGGCGCAAGACTGGCGTGTCCCTGTGGATTGCATCACAGCGCCCAACCGAACTTGATCCGACCATCCTGTCGCAATGCAATACGATCTTCGCTATGCGGCTCGCCAATCAGGCCGACCAGGACGCGTTGCGCGCGGCGGTTCCGGACGCATCAACCAGCCTGTTGAGCTGTTTGCCGTCGCTGGGCCTCGGCGAGGCGATTGCTGTGGGCGAGGGCGTTCCCATGCCGACGCGCATCCGCTTTGACGCGCTGCCGTCTGATGCGGTGCCGCGCAGCCTGACCGCATGTTTTACCGATGGATGGTCTGTGGAAATCGAAGACAACAGCTTCATCGACCGCATTGTCGAGCAATGGCGCGCCCAGCGCATGCTGACGCCGGATATCGATTAG
>BQJG01000082.1 GCA_021604585.1 Hyphococcus sp. | reverse complement strand
TATGGGTTCAATTGTTAGTCGTTTCATGAATTTCGATAAGCTGATCGCAACAGGCCTGATCAAGGTGTTTTACTGGATCGGCATCGTGTTCATTTTGCTAGGCACCTTGCTCGGCATGTTTTCCGGCTTCGCTCAGGGCTTCATGCCGGGGATCGGGACAATCGTCATAGCCCCAATCGGTGGTCTGATAGGCATCATCTTCTGGCGGTTTCTCTGCGAAATCTACATTGTCATCTTCGGCATGTATGATCGCTTGGGCAACATTCAGGACGCCCTCGGCGCCAAGTCGAAAGACGCGCCAACTGCGTAGGGCTTTGGGCACAATCAGCATTGATGGTTGTGCCCGCTCTTTTCTCATCTGTTAGTGCATCGCCGGATGAATATGTTCTGCGCGCCCATTGACCGGAATGGCGATGATGGCGCGCGCTGTGCCAGGCGCTTCCGCTACAACCGGATCGCCGCTTGAGACGCTGGCGCCGCCGATCATTTCATTCGTGTAGCCGGGCGCATAGACCATCACATGCGGATGCCACGCCCCCACGCCGGGCCCAAGCCTCTGCGCAGCGGAATACATATATGCGAACGCAACGCCGTCAATCGCATCGAGCTCTCCAGATTCATACGCAGCGAATACCGCATCTCTGATTTCATCGTGGGTTTTTCCGGCTAACCCCAACTTAGCGCGCAACATCTGTTCACGCATGGGCGCGACGGACGCTTTCGCGTCATAACATATTGGCGCGATCACACCGCCAGGCGTTTCAAATATCGTTTTCTGGCTGTCGAACGCGGCGCCCCAGCGGCGCATGACAAGGCAGTTAAACTCGTTTCCGCCCTTCTCCGCCAGCTCATATTCGCGGTCGCCGAGCACCCAGACAGAAGCGCTCGCCGAAACCGCTTCAGGGCCGGCGCTGCGCGCCATGGCGATTTCCGATGCGCGGTCTATCGGCGGCTCGGCGGCCTGAACCGTTCCTGAGGCCACCAACAGGACTCCCGCAACTATAATTCCGTATGTCATCCCAAATTCCTCTTGCAACCCACGCGGCAAACTCCGCGTCAATCAGCAAGACGTTTGGGGAATATCGATTTCGGCGCCGCCAGCGAAAAAATCACGCCGCCGGTTCCAGCCATCCCGAATATATGATGACATCGCCAGCAAGAGGAAACCGCACCGTAACGTCAAAATGATATTTCCCATCCCGGACGCGCTCGAGGCCGAGCGCCTCTGGACATAAAAATCGCGGCAAAGGGAGTCCCAACAGCTTGACGCCCTCGGGGATCATATCGACGCCATGTTCATGTGCAACGATGCGCAGACGAAAAGCAAAGGGGCCGAACGATTCCGTCGCTTCGGGATGCTCACCGGCGCTTTTGATACGCAACTCTGTTGCAAATGTTTGGCCGTTAAAATTTCGGATCCAGCGCTCACCCCGTTCTAGCGGCTCGAAGCTTGTCTCCACCGGAAGATCTTCACCGCTTGCCGGCATTTTCGCCAGCGCGCAGATCAGTTTCGATAGCGGTGACGATCCGTGGCGAATGTCTGCGCGCCCGACCGCCTGATGCACGCCCGAATGCATCAGGCGAATCTGATCCGGCAAGGCGTCAAAGGCTTCACCAAGCATTTCCTGATACATCGTTTGTGTCACATCATTCCTCAATTTGGGTCTTGATATTCAGCTTAGCAAACTCTTCTTCAAACTGCGCAAGCGATACGTCTCTGGCGGTTAACCGCGCACCCGGTTGAAGCTGCGCGCCCGCCGCGAGTGATTTTGCCATGATCGCCGCCGGAATTGCTGGAATATAGGGCCCTTCGCCCGACCCGGCCCACAAAGACCAGCGCCGCCTCAAACGGCGCCCGTCATTTCCTGTTCCTTCGAGCTCGACAAACATGCCTCCTTGATCGGTTCCAAATGGCTCGAACCATCGCGCAACCTGGTGGAAGGCGCCGCTTGCCTGGGCAAGGTTGGGAATGACGCGCCAGCGCCTCAGTTTCGCCAACACCCAAAGCGGCAAATGCAAGACTGAAAGCTCCAGCCCTGCGCTGAAGTCTATGGATTGCGCACTTGGGAATAGTTGGCGCATCGCCAAGATGTCCGGCGCGTCACAAGGCGAAAACCAGCGTGTGCTGAGACCGGGTAACGCCATTTTCGACAGAGCGCCCCAGCCGGTTGTCTTACTCATCACGCCGTTACGAAGAACCGGGATCGGTTCACCAACATAGCTCAGGATCGCACCCACCACAGCGCGTCCGCGCGGCGCGCGATTGCCCGGCGTGACTCCAACGTAAATGCGCCGAACCATAGCCATGTCGCGCGCCAACTCCAACGCTGCCGCACTCGTGAGCGCTGTCGTTGTGCTGCACGCCGTCAGTGCGGCCACACCAGCTTCTTTCGCACGATAATCCAGCTTGCAAAAGCCGTCGCAAAATTCCCGCCCGTCCGAAAGGTCGAGATAGTGAACACCTGACGATATTGCCGCTTCTGCAACTGAGTAGTCCTGTCCCTGAAATGGACCGGCGCAGTGAACCACCATTGCTGGCTTGTGTTCATATAGCGCCGCGTCAATATCTGCGACTTTCACTCTTGCGGCGGTTACACGCGCCGGCCCTGTTAGACATGAAGCCGCAGCAATCGCCTTTTCTTCGTTTCGCCCTGCAAGGATAAGTTCGAGACGCGGATCATTCGCCAACAACCGTGCAAGCCTGCTGCCGAAAACTCCCGTTCCGCCGACAATAAGTATTCGCATTTTGTCCGACTGGTTGCTTAACCGGGTTATACGCTCAGATTGAAGATTATTCGCTAACCTGACGCACGGCATCGACCGAAAAGGCGCTGTCCATTTGCCAGTCAACCCGCTTCAACAAGACGTCCACCAGATCGAAAATACAATCGAACGCCGCCAGAATGCGTTCAACACGTTCCGCGCCCTCCAGCGGCTTAAACATCGACCCCATATTCAATTTGTCGCCGGTCTCCATGGCGACCAGTAATTTCCCTTGCGAAAATGCAGCGCGAATTTTGGCGCCGTCGAACAATCGGTCGAGTTCCTCAAATCGTTCAAGCACAAGCGGATCCAGCAAGTCCCTCGCTTCTACCTGATCGGTCGACCAGGCTTCAAAGATTTTTTCAAACTTTGGCGATGTAATGCCGACATTTTGAAAGCCGCGGCCCGGTTTGCCGAACCGGTTGAACATTCCCGCATCGCGGCGCACCACCGTCTCGCCGAGAAATTCCTTGCGATAATCGATCACCAGCAATTGACCGTGAAACACTGTCCGGGTCGATGAGTTTTTGCCGCCCGATTTATATTTCAGATGCGCTTCGCAAAGCACAAACTCAGCGCCTTCACGGGCGCCGCGCACTTCGTCTTCCCAGTTCTCGCGATTATAATCAGGCAACAGCTTGAGCCGCTCAAAATCGCCGCCATAAGTGGACCGTCCCGGCGCGCGCCGGTAGTCGAAGGAAAGCCGCTGGCACACAAGCTGAAGCAATCCGTGCGTGATGTCGCTGCGCGTGCGATTGACGCGCCATGCAGCGGCGGCCAGCCCTAACGCACCGAGAACGACGCCCAGCTGGATGTTTCCGTCGCCAAATGGGCCAAAGCGAAACCCGGCAAAGGCAATCACCGCAGCAGCGATCGCAATCAAACCGCCCTGCATGACGGCGCTCTGGCGCGCATCTTCATTTTTACGAAGAAAAGGCGCGATATCGCTCTCATAATAGGCGGCGAAACCTTGAAACTCTTCCCGATCTGAAGGCGCCTGAAAACCCATCTTCGTCCACGCTCCCCTGTTTCCTCACCCGACAGTGATAGCAAATTGTTAACTATCGTTTTCCAATTCAGCCTCCAAGCCGTAGAAACATCCGTTTCCGAGCATTTCTACGGTTGTTCGCAGCGATCCTAAACGTCGATTTAACCATCATTTTGGATGCTCGCCGGCCAACAGGGCCGGAGCTGCGCCAAAATGATGATTCAGTTGCGAGGAATTGCGAAAGCGTGTGGCTTGACCGGCGCTCATGAAAGCGATGTTGTCGTTGACCGTCAGCTTCGTGAGCTGAAGCAACAAATGCCACGCGTCCTTATTGGACTCGCGCTTACGTCAACCCTGATCGGATATCGTTTTTATGATGACGCCGGGACCGTTGTTCTGATTTCACTCGGTCTGTTTTATGCTTTTTTGGCCATCCGCATTCCCTCTTGGCTGCGCCTCGATCTCGATAACACCACGCCGGCGCAAAAGCGCAAAATCATCGAAGCTGTCGCGCCAATCGCCGTGTTGCTCGGAATTGTTTGCGCATGTCTTGGAATATATCTCTCACAATTTGCCGACAAATCCGGTCACATCATGCTGGGCCTTTGGTCTGTGTATTGCGGGATCGGCGCCGGCATGGGGCTCGCTTCCTTGCAACGAACCTCCAGTATTCCGATGGTGTTGTGCATCATTCCCTTCACGCTAACCATGTTCATGGCGGGCGACACGGATCTCAGCATCATAGCTGGCGTCATGCTGATTGGCATGATTATTTGCCATTTTCATAATACGCATGTGGGCGACGCGCTTGTCGATTTATCGCTAAGCAAGCAGACCATCGAACAACATGCGGAAAAAGCGACCGAACGCTTTCGCAGCTTCATCGAAGCAGCCTCCGACTGGGCGTGGGAGACAGACGCCAACGGGACGCTGTTGTACATCTCGTCAAACTTCAAAACGATGACAGGCTACTCTCCGGAAAAACTTCTGGAACCTGTCGGCATGAATCTCGAGCGCGCCTTAAGCGAGGGCGCTTTTCGCAATGCCAATGAGTTCGCCAGACGCTTCAAAAACCGGGAAGTCATCAACGGGCTTGTGCATGAAGTGATCAAGTCCGACGGCGCAGCGATGGCCGTCAATGAAACCGCGATGCCAAAATTCGACCCGGAAGGCCGTTTCACCGGCTATATCGGCTGGTCGAAAGATGTGACACAAGAGACCCGAGCGGCGACCCTCCTGCGGGAAAGCGAAGAACGGTTTCGCGACTTTGCCGAAAGCGCCGGCGACTGGGTGTGGGAGATCGACGCGGAGCTTCGCTACACGCATATTTCCAAGCGTGCCGAAGAGGTCACCGGCGAAGACCATAGCGTCTTGATCGGTGAAAAAATGTCGCTAAGCGGCGACAGCGTCAGCGATGAAGCCTGGCGGCAGCTAAAGGACACGATGGATCGCCGTGAACCAATCGTCAGCTTTATTTCACAAGTGACTTTTGACAGCGGCAAGTCCGTTTGGATTGAACGCAGCGCAAAGCCCGTCATTGGACCCAAAGGTGAGTTTGAAGGTTACCGCGGTGTCGCCCACGATATATCGCAACGGATGAACGCCAAGATTGCGGCTGCTGACGCACTCCAGCAATTGGAAGCAGCCAACGCCAATCTTGAAACCATCGTTCGTCAGCGCACTGAAGACATCGAAGAAAAATCCTCCCTCATGGCTGAAGTGCTGGAATCCATGGCGCAAGGCGTCGTCGTACTCGACGACAGTTTCACCATAGTCGAGTTAAACGAAAAAGCCTGGCGCACCTCTGGCCTGCCAAAAGAAGCCTGGGCCATCGGCAATGACATTCGGCCCTTGCTGCAAATCGGCATCGACCACGGAATGTATAGTTTTGACAGCGTCGAGGATTATTTTATCGAATGCAACCGTGCGTTGGATGACGGTGAGGATTTCCGCGCTGTGCGCCGGCAAACGGATGGCGTCATCATCGAAGAAAGCGCCCGCCGCCGGCCGCGCGGCGGCGTTGTCATCACCTATCGCGACATTACGCTGCAACAGATGCGCGAAGACGAATTAAGAGCGCTGTCTGAACAATTGCGAGTCTCAAAAGACGAGGCTGAATCCGCCAACCGGTCCAAATCGGAATTCCTCGCCAATATGAGTCACGAAATCCGCACGCCGATGAACGGCGTAATTGGCATGGCCTCATTGTTGCTGGATACAAAACTGAACGAAAACCAGACCGACATGGCGCGAGTCATCGTCAGCTCTGGCGATGCGCTGTTGAAAATCATCAACGACATTCTTGATTTCTCACGCCTTGAAGCCGGTAAGCTGCGCCTTATCAAAGAAGAGTTCCGGCTTCGCGAATGCGTAGAGGATGTCGCAACGCTTCTGTCACTGCCTGTCGAAGAAAAAAGTCTCGAACTCATGGTTCGCTATGAGCAGGATATTGACTGCCACTTCATTGGCGATCCCGGCCGCGTGCGTCAGGTCATCACCAATCTCGTCGGCAACGCCGTAAAGTTCACCGAACAGGGCCACGTCCTTGTCGAAGTCAGCGGCGTTCGCCGCGGCGAAGTCGCTGACATTATTATCGACGTCAGCGACACAGGGTGTGGCATCCCGGAAAGCAAGCTAAAAACCATCTTCGACGAGTTTGAACAGGTGGACGGTTCATCCGCGCGCAAACACAACGGCGCCGGCCTTGGCCTTGCGATCAGTAAGAAGATGATTGAGGCCATGGGCGGCGAAATCTCTGTCGAGAGTGTCATTGGAGAAGGCTCAACCTTCCGCGTCCGCTTGCCGCTGGCGATTGATGATGCTGCGCCCATGGCGCACGCCGCGCCGACCGAGTCTTTAGCCGGCAAGCGCGCCATCATCGTTGACGACAATCAAGTCAACCGCCTCATCCTACGCGAACAGCTCTCGTCCTGGGGCCTTGTTCCGGACTCGTTTGAATGCGCCCATGAAGCGCTGAAGCAAATGCGCGCTGCTAAAGAAAAAGGCGAGCCCTACGTCATCGGGATTCTGGATTTCCAGATGCCGAGTCTTGACGGCGTCGAGCTGGCGCGCGAGATCAAAGGCGATGAGACCATCGCCGCCACACCGCTTGTCTTGCTCACCTCGGCAGGCCGCAAGGGCGATCCGTCCGGGCTTTCAGGCGATTTGTTCTCCGCGTATCTAGTCAAACCGGCGCGCGCTTCAATGTTGCTCGATTCCATTTTGACTGCGCTCAATGATGGCGCGGTTGCGCAATTGCGCGCCAGCACGGCGACCTTGAAAGAAGCAGGCGTTGAAGAAACCTGTCAATTCACGCACGACGGCGCTCCGCTCAAAGTCCTCGTCGCAGAAGACAACATCGTCAACCAGATGGTGATCAAGGCGATGCTGGAGAAATTGCATTGCGATGTGGCGATTGCGTCAAACGGCAAGCTCGCCGTTGAGAAATACGCCGCCAATCAACCGGACATCATCCTGATGGACATGTCCATGCCGGAGATGGACGGTTCGGAAGCAACGCGCCATATTCGCAAATTTCAAAAAGAGGCCTCGGTTCATGTGCCGATCATCGGGGTCACCGCGCACGCTCTGCGCGAAGATCGCCAACGCTGCCTTGACGCAGGCATGGATGATTATCTGCCAAAACCAGTAAAGCAGGACGCGCTGCTGGAGACGCTGAAGCGCTGGACGATTGGCGAGCACGCGGTTGCGCGAAACGCCAAATAATTACGCCTCGACAAACTGCAAATCGCTCTCTTCTTTGGCCTCGCTTGTCTGACTTTGACGGCGCCATAAAGATGCATAGACGCCATTTTGCGCAATCAGTTGCTGGTGGCTTCCGCGCTCGATGATCTCTCCCTTGTCGAACACTAAAATCACGTCCGCCCCGGAGATAGTCGACAGGCGGTGTGCAACGGCGATGGTCGTGCGTCCGCGCGCCGCCTCTTTCAGCGCATCCTGAACTTCCTGCTCCGTCGTAGAATCGAGCGACGATGTCGCCTCATCCAGCACGAGAATTTTCGGATCAAGCAGGATGGCCCGCGCTACGCCAACGCGCTGTTTCTCACCGCCGGAAAGTTTCAGTCCGCGCTCGCCAACTTTGGTGTCGAGCCCGTTTGGCAGGCTTTCGATGAACTCACGCAACTGCGCGCGATCTGCGGCGGCCATGATTTCTTCGTCGCTGACCTCCAGCCTCGCATAGCTCAAATTGAAACGCAGCGTATCGTTGAACAGCACGACATCCTGCGGCACGAGACCAAGCGCTGTTCGCAGCGACGCCTGCGTCACTGTGCGGACATCCTGACCATCAATGGTGATGCGCCCTGACGCCGGATCATAAAAGCGGAACAGCAGCTTCAAGATTGTTGACTTGCCGGCGCCGGACGGGCCGACCACGCCAATGAAAGAACCTCCAGGCGCCTCGAAGGACACATTGTTCAGCCCGCTGGCGCGCCCTTCATGAGCGAAAGAAACATTGTCGAACCGCACCTCGCCTCGGGTTGGCGAAAAGGCGGGCGCCGCCGGCGCGTCGGCAATTTCGGGCTTGCGGTCCATCAGGCCGAACAGTTTCTCGATATCGACAGAGCCTTGTTTGATTTCACGCCAGGCCCAGCCAAGGATGTTCAGCGGACGATAGATGTTGAGCAGCATCAAAATGACCGCCGTCACATCACCGGCCTGCATCTTTCCGCTCAATGCGCCCTGTCCCGCCAAAATCGCGACAGCAAACAAACCGCCGGTCATCACCAGTTCTTGCCCCGCGTTCAGCACGGAAAGCGACTGCTGAACCTTGACTGAGTGATCGTTATATTCGTGCAACGCATAATCATAGCGGGCGGATTCGCGATCTTCTGAAGCAAAGGCTTTTACTGTTTCAAAATTGGAAAGCGTGTCGAGCGCGATCCCGCGCAAGCGTGTGTCGGCTTCGTTCATCGCCCGGCGCTGTTTGTTGCGCCACTCCGTCACGACAATCGTGAATCCGGCATAGACGGAAATGACCATGATCGCGGCGAGTGAAAACTGGATGCCATAAAGCGCAGCCAACACTACAGCGGCAAAAATCAGTTCGACAATGGTCGGCCCGATATTGAAAGCGAGAAACCGGAACAGATAATCCATCGCGCCGGCGCCGCGCTCGATAATCCGGTTGAGCGCGCCGGACCGGCGGGTCAGGTGAAATTGCAATTCAAGATGTTGCGCGTGCCGAAAGGCGTCAACGGCGAGCAGTCGTTGCGCATCCTGGGTCACTGGCGCAAAAAAACCGTCGCGAACATAAGGGAGCGCGTTGGCGGCGAAGCGCGCACCCGCAAACAGGGCAAAGAATAAGACGAAGGATGCGCCCGCCTGTTGACCCTCGCCCGCGATCAGCTTGTTGATGCCGTCGCCCATAAAGACCGGCGCAATCACGGCCAGACCCTTTGAGGCCACGGTGAGAATGAAGGCCAGCGCGATTCGCGGCCGCCATTTGGCAAGCTCCGGCCGCAAGAGCACCTTGAACATTCTGGCGATGGACTGGCCAAACGGGGCTGGCGGGCCGTTAAATTCTTGTTCAGATTCTGATTGCATCGCCGCAAAATGGGGTCGGCGGCCCCGAATAACCAGCCCTGGAGCGAATAATTCTTTACGCCCGCCCCCTGCGGCTAAACAATTATAAATCCTGCATTAATACTAATAGACGTCTAAATGGCTATAATACCAAAAGCGCGAGGGGGGCGCCGCTTGCGTTGGAGCTCTACGTCGCCATGGCGAAGAAGAACGACCGGATTGCTGAGAGATTGGCCGCGATCAAGAGCGCTGCGCCAACGATCACCAATGCCGGCATTCCAGAGGCGAAGCGGCGCGGCCCGCCCACACGCGAAGTGCGTGAGCCGGTATTCCGGCCGGGAAAAGTCTATCTCTCCAAAACCGATCATCTGCGCTGCGTGATTCGCAATGTCAGCGATGGCGGCGCCTATGTTCACCTCGAAGGCGTTCACCCGCTCCCCGCGATCGTCATCTTGCGGTTTGACCAGACTGGCGTGACCAAGAAAGCGCGCGTCGCCTGGCAGAATGAAACCGAAGCGGGTCTCGCTTATGTCAAGGATCTGACGCCTGACCGCGAAGGACCGAACCCGCACGCAAAAGGCGCTACAGCGCCCCCTGAATGAGTTTCATCACGCCGGAGAAGTCGAGATTGTCTTTCCCGGCGGATTCCATCAGCGCGTAAAGCGCTTCGGACTGGGCGCCCAAGGGCGTTGCGGCCTTTGCCTTGTGCGCGGCTTCCTGCGCAAGGCGCAAGTCTTTGAGCATCATCGCGGCGGCGAAACCCGGCTGATAGTCGCGGTTAGACGGCGCGTTCGGCACAGGCCCCGGCGCCGGACAATAACTCGTCATGGACCAGTTCTGTCCCGACGCAGTTGATGAGATGTTGAAAAAAGTCTGCGCATCGAGGCCGAGTTTTTCAGCGAGGTTAAACGCCTCACAGGTTGCAATCATGGAAATGCCGAGCAGCATGTTGTTGCAGATTTTCGCTGCTTGTCCGTTTCCGGCGGCGCCAGCATGAAAGATGTTCTTGCCCATATCTTTCAGCGCGATCTGCGCGCGTTCGAAATCCTGTTGTTCGCCGCCGACCATGAAGGTGAGCGTTCCCGCCGTCGCCGCCGCAACACCGCCAGAGACCGGCGCATCAACCATAGCGAAATTCTTGTCTGCGGCGGCGGCGTTCACCGCGCGCGCGGAGTCCACATCAATCGTCGAGGAGTCGATGAACAACGCGCCGGATTTTGCATTGGCGATGACGCCGTAATTTTCCGTATAGACCGAGCGCACATGCGCGCCGGCGGGCAGCATCGACACGACAATATCAGCGTCCTTGACGGTATCAGCGACCGTAGCGCCGCGTTTGCACCCCGCTTTCTCCGCACGATCCACAGCGCCGATGGAAAGGTCGGTGGCCGTCACGTCATGGCCCGCCTTGGCGAGGTTCGCCGCCATGGGCCCGCCCATATTGCCAAGGCCGATAAATCCGATTTTCGTCATGTCCCATTCCTCCGCGACATTATTGTTTGAGCCCGCCCATCTTCGCAACGAGCTTCCATTCCGCTGGCCTCACTGGTTGCACCGACAGACGCGAGTTTTTCACCAGCTTCATCTCGTCGAGTTTTGGTTCCGCCTTGATCGCCGCCAGCGTGACCGGCTTCGGGACCGGCTCAATGGCGGCGACATCAACCACAACCCAGCGCTCGTCATCCGTGGTCGGGTCTTGATAGGCTTCTTTGACAATCTTCACCACGCCGACCACAGCGCGCTCGTCGCCTGAATGATAAAAGAAAGCGAGATCGCCTTTTTTCATCTCGCGCATGAAATTGCGCGCTTGGGCATTCCGGACGCCGGTCCAGGCTTCGCCCTTTTTGCCGGACTTCACCTGCTGGTCCCAGCTCCAGGTTTCCGCTTCTGATTTTATAAGCCAGTAGGCCATTTTATTTTTGCCCTTGCATGATTGACGCACGAAGCTCATCGGAAATATTCCGCCAGACCGTTGACTGGTCGATTTTCAACTCAATTCCATATTCACCTTTACAGACATCAATGATGTGGCCGAACCATTCCGCATATGTCCATTCACGTGGTGGCGCACTAAAAAGCGACCGTGTTTCCTCATCCCAATTGACCTCGCGCCCGGAGCGATAAATGAAAGCAAAGGAACTCTTCTTCGGAAAAATCCGCAGGCTGCCAAGTTTATCGATTTCAATCGCACTTATTTGGTCAAGTTTGGTCATCAATAATCCTACGGCAAAACCAATTCCGCCTCACCCAGCGTTTCAAAGTAATGCGCGATGTCGGAGTCGTTCACCTCTCCCAATGACGCTGGCGTCCATTTCGGATTTCGGTCCTTGTCGAGAATTTGCGCGCGCACGCCCTCGAAGAAGTCGTGGCCCTCCATGACCCGACGGACCATGCGGAATTCCATCTTCATCACATCGTCGAAGTCGAGTTCGTGGCCACGCATCATCTGTTCAAAGGTGAGCCGCATGGAAGTGGGCGACATCCGCGACAAGGTCTTTAATGTCCCTTGCGCAAATTCGCCGCCATCTTTTTTCAGCGACGCCATCAATGCTTCGAGCGTCTCGTGCCCCTGAAACAACCGCGCAATCTCCGGGCGAATATCGTTGACGCCGGCATGGCCCGGATCGCCTGCATAGACATCGAGCACCGCTTCGATATCCGCATGCGCCTGCTCGGCGAGCCGCGTCTTCAGCAATGTCTCTTCTAGCTCAAGATATTTGTCGCCTTCGACATAATGGGTGGCGATGCCCGCCGCCATGCAGTCGGCCGCCTTGGCGCGCGCGCCCGTGAGCGCGTAATAAAGCCCCAGCCCGTCATGCAGGCGCGGCATGAAATGCCCGCCGCCCACATCGGGGAACAAGCCGATTCCAGTTTCCGGCATGGCGAACAACGTCGCATCGCCCGCAACACGAAAATCGCCATGCACCGAAATGCCGACGCCGCCGCCCATGACGATGCCGTCGATCAGCGCCACATAGGGTTTCGGGAAATGATAGATCAGCGAATTATTGCGGTATTCCTCGCGGAAGAATTCCGACGCATGGGCGGGGTCTTCTTTCGCCGTATCGTGCAGCCAGCGAATATCGCCGCCGGCGCAAAACGCTTTCTCGCCTGCGCCTTTCACCAGCACCGCTTTGACGGAAGCGTCGCCCGCCCATTCGGTCAGTTGTGCGCGCATGGCCTTGACCATGTCCCAGTTGAGCGCGTTCAACGCCTTTTCATTGTTGAGCGTCACAACGCCCCACGGACCTATCTGTTCAAACAGTATCTGCGTCGTCATGTTTTGTGCTTCTTCCGAAAAATAATGTGACGACTGCGACCGCGATGAACAACAGGCCGGCATATAAAAAACCCGTCATCTGCGGGATGTCGCCTGAGGCGATGGATTCCATGACGGCGAGCATTTGAAAAAACGCAGTGAACGGGCTTTCCGCCAGCGACATTTTCTCGCCGATCTTTGCAAAGGCGCCGATATAGGAATAGGCGATGGCGCCGAGCCC